>CAZSTJ010000111.1:0-11934 GCA_964609805.1 uncultured Geobacter sp.
ACCCTGAGCGCAACCATGGTGGAAAAAATGGCAATAAAATCGCAGGCGCTCTCGATACCATCGGCAAAGACGGCATCAGACCCCCCCCAATAACCGGCGGCCAGCTTGCAGACCATCAAAACCGCATTGACCCAGAAACCGATCGAGACGATCCGGTCCGCGCTGTCAAATCGTTCGTTCCGCTGCATGCTCACTCCGACGCCCTCTGGTCCCTGATCCGCAGCTGCAGGCGGCTGGAACCGTTCCATTCATTCATTTCCGGGAAAAAGGCAATGTCGATCAGACCGCCCCCTTCCCTGTCGGCCTGATTAAAGGCAATGGCATCAAACCGGTATCCATCCCGGGTGAGAAGAAGTTTCAGGTGCCCGGTGCCGACAACCCTTCTGCCTGATACGGTCATACGCCGCATCAGCAGGACCGGTTCAGGGTTACCCATGCCGAACGGCTCCAGCCGCTTCAGGGCGCCGGCCAGATCCGGCGTCACCTCGTCGGGAGAGACCTCAGCATCGATCGCTAGCCGCGGCCTGAGATCATCAGCACTGAGAAGGGATGATGCCACCCCTTCGAAGGCAGCGCTGAACCGGTCGATGTGGTCGCCAGCTATGGTTATGCCGGCAGCATACCGGTGTCCACCGAATCGTTCAAGATGTTCCGTACAAGCCGTCAGCGCATCCAGCAGATGAAAGCCGGGGATACTGCGGCCTGACCCCTTCCCCTGTCCATCCTCCGCCAAAGCGATCAGGAATGTAGGGCGATGATACCGTTCAACCAGCCGCGATGCAACTATGCCGATGACCCCCTGATGCCACCCGGCAGATGCCAGCACGATGCTGCAGCGCCCTGCGCCCCCCCCGCTGGCTTCCACCATGGCGATCGCCTCCTCCAAAATCCGCCGTTCCACCGACTGTCGTTCGGCATTGGCGGCATCAAGATCCGAGGCGATAACCATCGACTCATCCAGTCTGGTACTCATCAGCAGGTCTACACCCGGAACAGCACTTTCCATCCGGCCGGCGGCGTTCAGGCGCGGCGCCAGGCGAAAACCGACCTGTCCGCAGGAAACCGGACCAGCCCCGATGCCGGCCACCTTCTTGAGTGCCTGTATCCCGGGGCGGGGAGAATCCGCCAGTCGTTTCAGCCCCTGGGTTACATAGATTCGGTTCTGATCTGACAGAGGCACCACATCGGCGATGGTGCCGAGGGCGACCAGGTCCAGCCATTCCCTGAGGTCCGGCAGCGGGAAGTCTCTGCAGGCACCGTCCGTCCGGAGAGCGGATCGCAGGGCAACCAGCAGGTTGAAGGCAACACCGACACCGGCAAGGGACTTGAACGGGTACTGACAGCCGGGCTGCAGCGGGTTCAGCACGGCACAGGCGTCAGGGAGGACCTCGCGAGGGGTATGGTGGTCGACAATGATCAGATCCATCCCCAGTTGACGGCACCGCTCCGCCTCCTCGACTGCCGTTATGCCGCAGTCAACGGAGACCATGAGCTTCGCGCCGCTGGCGGCGATGGCTTCAACAGCGGCAGCATTGATACCGTACCCCTCATCGAAACGGTTGGGGATGAAATAACCGCAGGTAAAACCGGCCGCCCGCAGGAAAGAGACCAGAAGTGCGGTCCCGGTGATGCCGTCCACGTCATAGTCACCATACACGCAGACCTGCTCGCCGAGACGCCGTGCCTTCAGAAGCCGTTCCACCGCACGGTCCATGCCGGACAGCAGCATCGGATCGATCATGCCGGCAAGAGCGGGCGCAAGGAAACCGCGAACCTGCTCCTCCGTGGCATAACCCCGTTCAGCCAGTATCGACACCACCAACGGATGAAGCCCGGCCATTGAGAGCAAGGGAGCATCCTGCAGTGGCACAACCTTTTTCACATTCCAGATCTTTTCCATGAGCTCCTGACAGGTTTCGCAGTCATAAAAAAAAGCCCCGCAAGCGGGGCTTTTCGAACCATTACTTCATCGCAGGAGGCGCGCCTTCACCGGCCCCGCCCATCATCCCCTTGACCTGCATGGCGGTCGGGCTGTTGGGATCGATCTCCAGTATCTTTTTCCAGTACGGCCGTGCCTTGACATGGTCCTTCATATCCACCGCATAGACAATCCCCAGATTGAAGAGGCTCTGCAGATGTTTCGGGTCGATCTGATTCGCCTTCTCAAAATTGGCGATGGCCTTGTCGAACCAGCCAATCTTGCGATACATGACACCCTGATCCGTCAGAACATTGGGGTTGTTCGGCTCAATCTCCAACACCTTGCCATAGGCATGAATCGCCTTCTGGGTCTGTTCGGTATCAAAATAATCGTTACCCAGTGACAGCCAGGCATTAATGTTCTTCGGATCCTTGGCAACGATCTTCTCCGCCTCTGCAATCCGGGCGGAATAGTCGGTCGGCGAACCGGCACCGGCGGGGATTGTCGAGGCAGGCTGCTGGCTTTTCCCGACATTGCTGATGCTGAAAATCAGGAAACCGCCCAATACCCCTACCACAAGGGCAACTACTGCAATCAATAAGGATTCTTTTTTCAACGTTTCTCTCCTTGAGTGGACGTTTTTCGTGCTATGCCGTTTCGCCTTGTTTCGCGAGGGCGCGTGTCTCAAGTACAGACACGATCGGGCTGGCAACAAAGACCGAAGAATAGGTTGCAACCAAAACACCGACCAGCAAGGCAAAAGAGAAGTCGTGGATGACCTCTCCGCCGAAGAAGAACAGAGATGCCGCCGCCAGGAAGACCGTCAGTGAGGTAACGATCGTACGGGACAGCACTTCATTGATACTGTGATTGAAGATGGTGTGCATGGCACCCTTCAGGTTCTTGTGCAGATTTTCCCGGATACGGTCGAAGACAACTACGGTATCCGTCAGGGAATAACCGGCAATGGTCAGCACCGCCGTGATGAACAGCAGGTTGATTTCCTTGTTCATGACGTAAAAGACGGCAATCATTGCCAGGCAATCATGCATGGTGGCCAGCGTGGCGCCTATGCCGAATTTAAAATCAAAACGCCAGGCAATGTAGAGGATAATACCAAGCAGCGATATCACCACCGCCACCAGGGTATCCTTGCGCAGCTTGTCACCGATGGAAGGACCGATCTCGGTGGAACTCTCCACCGTGAAGGTGTTATCCGCAAATTCCTTTTTAAAGGCGGCTTGAACCGAATCGGCAGCCTTACCAAGACCGATGGAGGTATTCCGGTCAATCTTGATCAGCAGTTTATTGCCGTCCTTGATCTCCTGTAGTTCGGCCTTGGCTATGCCGTTCTTGTGGAGCGCGGTCCGGGCATCAGCCATGGGTACCGGCTTGGCGAACTTGAGCTGCATAGAGGTGCCGCCGGAGAAGTCGATCCCCATGTTGGCGGCACCACGGGCAATCTGGATGATGCCGATGATGCCGATGATGGAGATGATGGTCGAGATGACAAACGAGATATTCCGTTTGCCGATGAAATCTATATTGGTCTTGCCAAGCAGTTCCATATGCGGTGCTCCCCCTATATGCTCATTTTCTTGGTTGTGCCTTTATGCAGAGCCAGATCGAATATTACCTTGGTGCCGATCAGCGAGGTAAACAGGTTGATAATGACACCCAGGCTGAGAGATACCGCAAATCCCTTGACCGGACCGGTGCCGAACTGGAACAGCACGGCAGCGGTGATCAGGGTCGTTATATGCGAGTCCATGATGGTCATGAAAGCCTTGTCGTAACCGGCATCGAGTGCGGCCTTCGGCGTCTTGCCGAGTTTGAGCTCTTCCCTGATGCGCTCGAATATGAGCACGTTGGAGTCAACCGACATACCGATCAAGAGGACGATAGCGGCGATGCCCGGCAGGGTCAGGGTTGCCCCCAGTGCAGCCAGTGCACCCATCAGATACACCACGTTCAGCACCATCCCCCAGTTGGCCACCAGACCGGACAGCTTGTAATAGATCGCCATGAACATGACTACCAGGATGACCCCGATCAGGCCGGCGAACAACCCCTTGTTGATGGAGTCCTGTCCAAGGGAAGGACCGACGGTGACGTTCTGAATGATCTTGACCGGCGCAGGCAGGGCACCGGCGCGCAGCACGATCGCCAGGTCAGCGGCGGTCTTCTCGGTGAAGCTGCCGGAGATCTGGGCACTGCCGCCGGAGATCCGCTCGCGGATTACCGGAGCCGAATAAACGTTATTATCAAGCACGATGGCAAAGCGCTTGCCCACGTTGGCTGCCGTTGCCTGGTCGAAGAGCCGTGCCCCGAGGGAGTTGAACTCGATGGCAACGTAGGGCTGGTTGAACTGGGAATCGATGCGTACCTGGGCATCGGTGAGCAGATCACCGGTGATCAGGGACTTCTTCTGGACAACATAGGGCACCTCGTTGACCGCTCCGGTAGCCTGATCAACGTTACGCTCCTTCAGAAGCTCCGCATCTTCAGGGACGACTCCCGATGCCGGTGAGACATCCTCGCGCACCATCTTGAATTCAAGTCGGGCGGTCTTGCCGATCAGGTCAATGGCCCGCTGGGGATCCTTGATACCCGGCAGCTGGACCACAATGTGATCGATCCCTTCACGCTGGATCGTCGGCTCGGACACGCCGAACTGGTCAATCCTGTTGCGGATCGTCTCCAGGGCCTGCTGAACCGCCTTGTCCTTGCGGTCCTGGGCGTCTTTCTCATTCACCCGCAGGTCAATGGCAACAAACCCGCCATCATCATGGGCCGGGCTCTGCTCATAGGTCGGATACTTCTCCTTGAGCAGCTTCTGGACGGTATCGGCGGTCCCCTTCTCGTACAGGACCAGTGAGACCTTGTCGGACCCGGTACGTGCGACCCGCTTGAACCGGAGGTTCTTGCTGGTCAACGTATCCTCCAGATCGGTAGCGACGATATCGAGGGTACCCTCTACCGCCTTCTGGGTATCCACCTCGAGTACCAGGTGGGTTCCCCCCTGCAGGTCAAGACCCAGATGAATCTTGTCCTTGGGCAGCAGCCCCTTCCACCAGGACGGTAACGTGGTTACCAGTGTCGGGGTTAGATAAAGAAATGACAGCAGGATGAAAATGCCTATCAAGCTGATGCGCCATCCGGTTCCTTTGGGCATGAAGCTCGTTCTCCCTTCAACGAATTTGATTCTACAGTCCGATTGATACCTGCAGCAGTCCTAAGCCGGTTAATCCTTCTTCACGGCAGCTATGTAACTTTTGGTAATCTTGATGTTGACACCTGTTGCAATCTCAAGCGTCACGATCGAGTCTTCAACCCCGCTCACCTTACCGTGCACGCCGCCTGCGGTGATAACATTATCACCCTTCTTGATAGCCTCAAGCAGCGCCTTGTGCTCCTTGGCCTTTTTCTGCTGGGGACGGATCAACAGAAAATAGAAGATGGCAAACATGAAAATCAGCGGAATCATCTGCTGAAATGCTGCCATTCCCCCCGAAGGGGCACCGGCTCCTCCCGTTGGTCCTGCCATTGCAAACGCTAATCCTAACATTTAACTATCCTCCTTTAACCTACTGATTGTACTGTTGTTTAAATTTAAAATCACTGCGAAATGCATCAAACCGGTTTTCCTGAATCGCTTCACGGGCCTGCCGCATAAGATCCAGATAGTAGTAAAGATTGTGATACGTATTCAGCTGCGATGCCAGAATTTCTCCTGCCCGATAGAGGTGTCTGAGATAGGCGCGGGAATAGTTCCGGCAGACATGGCAACCGCACTTCGGGTCCAGCGGGCCGTCATCCTCCTCGTAGATCTTGGCCTTGATATTGATGCGTCCCTGGCTGGTGAAGAGCATACCGTTACGCGCGTTGCGGGTCGGCATGACGCAATCGAACATGTCATAACCGTGCCAGATCGCCTCAACCAGATCCTCCGGCGCGCCGATCCCCATGATGTAACGGGGTGAATCCTGGGGCATTAGCGGCGCACAGGCATCCATGACACCGTACATCTGCTCCTTTTCTTCACCGACGGAAAGTCCACCCAGGGCATAGCCGTCAAACCCGATCTCAACCATATCGGCCAGACTACGGGCGCGGAGGTCATAATGCATCCCACCCTGAACGATGCCGAACAGCTGCTGCCCTTCCCGGCGATGGGCCGCCTTGCAGCGCCGTGCCCAACGGGCAGTCAGCTCCAGCGATTTCCTGACGTAGTCGTACTCAGCGGTTGCCGGCGGGCATTCGTCGAAACACATGATGATATCCGCGCCGAGGGACTGCTGAATCTCCACCGCCAGTTCCGGTGTCAGGAAATGGTAGGAACCGTCTAAATGCGACTGGAACCTGACCCCCTCCTCACTGATCTTGCGCAGTTCACCGAGACTGAATACCTGAAATCCGCCGCTATCGGTAAGAATAGGCCGATCCCAGTTCATGAAGCGGTGCAGACCGCCCAGCTTTTCAACCAACCGGTGACCGGGACGGAGATAAAGATGGTACGTATTCGCCAGGATGATCTGGGCCTCGACACCATGCAGATCTTCCGGTGTCATGGCCTTGACCGTGGCATTGGTGCCCACCGGCATGAAGATCGGGGTCTCGATGCTGCCGTGGGGTGTTTTCAAAGAGCCGAGACGCGCCCGACAGGACGAATCATTATGAAGTACGGCAAAGGTATCCGACACTCGTCCGCCACCTCTCATGCGATCAGCATGGCATCGCCATAACTGTAAAATCTGAAGCCGCGGCGCACCGCCTCGTCGTAAGCCGCCAGAACATGCTCCCGGCCGGCAAAGGCGGACACGAGCATCAGCAGCGTCGATTCAGGCAGGTGAAAATTGGTTATCATGGCATCAACGACAGCGAACCGGTAACCGGGATAGATGAAGATATCCGCCTCACCCTCACCGGACCTGACACCGCCGTTGCCATCCGCGGCAAATTCAAGCGTCCTGGTGGTGGTGGTCCCTACCGCAACGACCCTGCCGCCCCGATCCCGTGCTGCGCGGACCGCTTCGGCTGTGGCGCCTGGTATGGCGTACCGTTCCGTATGAATCCGATGTTCTTCGACCTGTTCCACCCTGACCGGCTGGAACGTCCCCAGCCCGGTATGCAGGGTTACATATGCCGTACTAACGCCCCGCCCCTCCAGCCGCGCCAGCAGATCACCGGTGAAATGAAGGCCCGCGGTCGGTGCGGCCACGGCTCCCGGCACCCGGGAAAACACCGTCTGATACCGTTCACGATCGGAGGGGTCATCCTCACGCTGGAGATAGGGAGGGAGCGGCATATGCCCTTCCCGATCAAGCCATGCCGGGAACGGTTCATCGCCGGCAAAGGACACCTGCCAGGTCTCCGGGGTCATGCGCGCGTGAATCGTGGCACACATGCCGCCGGCAAGGTGAACTGCCTGCCCCTCGCGGAACTTCTTGGACGACCGGAGCAGGCATTCCCATTGATCCGTTTCCCCGTCGAGAGAACGCACCAGGAACATCTCTACCTTGCCGCCGGTCTCTTTACTGCCGAACAAACGGGCCGGCATGACCCGTGTGTCGTTCATCACCAGCAGGTCACCCGGGTTGAGGTATGATTCCAGACTGCTGAAGACATCCTCAGACACGGCGCCGGAGTTGCGGTCGAGCAGCATGAGACGAGATGAATCGCGCTCCGGCGCCGGGTACCGTGCAATCAACTCGGGCGGTAGATGGAAGTCAAAATCACTGACAAGCATATTTACACCGGATCAACGGATTTCAGAGAACTGGTTCAAACGTGTGCTGGGATAATAGTAGGTAAGAATCTCGTCGTAATCGAAGCCGTCCAACGCCCGCTGCTTTGCACCCCATTGGCAGAGTCCCACGCCGTGGCCGTTGCCTGCTCCCGAAAATGCTGCTTCGCCGTTCGCGACCCGCACCGTGAAATTCGTACTCTTGATAACGCTGTAACCGATGGACTTGCGGAACTGGTCTCCCGGAAGAGCCAGCTCGCCGCGTTGCGACACAACCATCACATTTTTCAGTCGACCGCGGTTATTGCGACTGCCGGGCCTGATATCGGAGACCCCCGACACCTTGTGACCCGCAGCCTTCAGCCGCTCCTCCAGATCCGCTAAGGGAAGCCTCACATCCCAGGTCCCTGACGGAGCCGCAAGACAGTATTTGCATTCCACTCCCGTCAGATATGGAAGCCGGGCTCCCCAGACATTTTCGGATGCCTCGGTCCTGCCGCCGCAGTTGGAGTGATAATAGGCCTGAATCGTAGCACCGCCATGGGTCACTACCTCGCCAGCGGTTTCAGAAACGCCCCGACGGGCGCGACTGTCTTCTATTTCACACCCGTCGTACACCTGATCAATAACAGATGATTCCAGGTGGTACAGTGCCCCGGCACGGGCCACTTTTCTGTTGAGGGCGTAGGTCCTGGCAATAACGGCCTGGGCCTTGACCGCTGCCATGGGCCATGCGGAAGAGATTTCACAGTTAATAAGGCCAACCAGGTATTCTTCCAGAGGGAGATCATTCACAACCACGACACCCTTCTCAAAAAAGGATGCCTCAGCAACACCACGATACGGCTTACCGTTCACATATACCGCCGATGCCCCGGAAAAGGTGAGCCTGCGATACAGGATACCATCGACGGTGATGCCATTCCTGCCTGCACGGACCAGGACAGGCGGCGACAGTGGGACTGCATCACCGGTTTCACGGGTTGCAAGGATGCCTTCACCGTCAATGGTGACGCTTTGGGCATTTTTAACGATAGCAACACGGATCGTTTCCGCAGGCTGGGCCGCGCGGATCTCGCCGGAATCAATAAAAACGGGAATGGCGACTAACACTGTCAGCGCCAATAGTATGCACGGGAAAATTGACCTCAAAACCTGATAATACAACCACAAAAACGGTATTCCGTCAATTTTTTTCGCTTTAATCCGCGCCCGGAGCGGAACGACGGCTCTCATTAACAAACACAAATCGCTAACTTGGCACAATTACTGAATATTTCTAAGACAGTCCCCAACAGAACCCTCTACAGTTCTTAATTTACTGTGCACCATGGTCATCTTCTGAAGGTGCCTGAATAGGCACGGATAATGATGTTGCAAGCTGAGGTGCCTCTCTGACACCGAAAAGGATGTTGTTTATCCTTAACATGCGGAAAGTGGCAAATTTTGGCAAACCATTCTGACGATATCGCTATTTGGCACCACAAGCGACGACTCAGACAAAGGATGTACACGTTTGATCAATTCACTGAAAATTAAAATTGTCGGTCTCGTGGCGGTTATTGTCATCGTCACCATCGGCGTTTCATCCTGGAACAACTACACCCATCAGAAGTCAATGCAGGAGGAGCTGGCACGCCAGAGCTCCATTGTACTTGTCGAGAGCATCCTGACCAGCATCTATACCTCCATGAGGCTCGGACATGCGTCCGAAATCGGCGGTATTCTTTCCCGCGTCAAATCACCTGAATACATCACCGGATTGAGGATCATCAGCACCGAAGGAAAGATCCTCCACTCGGCCGACCACAGCCAGGCCGGCCACTACCTGCCTCCGGAGGATCTGAACAAATTTCTCGCCAATGTCGGCAGAGACAGTTTTTCCATCGCCGACACGGGGGACCACTTCGATTCATACTCTCGTATCAATAACAGCAGGGAATGCCATGGATGCCATCCCGCATCACAGGCAACCATCGGCTACCTTGAAACAGAGCTGTCGCTCGCCCGTCATGTACGGTTCCTCAAGCAGACCCAGCAGAACACCATCAATTCGGCCATCCTGATCATCGCTCTCATCATCGGCACCCTTTTCACCTTTCTCGTACTCTATGTCGACCGCCCCATCAGGCAGCTCATTCAATCGATGCACAGCGTGGAGGACGGGGATTTCACCGCCACCCCGAAAATCACCAGCAGTAACGAACTGACCCTCCTGTCCGAACATTTCAACATCATGACCTCGAAACTAAAGGTCCTCATGTCAACGACGGTCATGCATGAACGTGAACTGGCCCGGGCCGAGGAGAAACTGGCGCATCACCATGAGACCCATCTTCTGAACATGAAGCTTGAGGATCAGTTGAAGGAGATTGAGAATCTGAACGTTTCCCTTGAGGAACGGATCGAAGAGATTGAGCAGGCCAACTACACCATCACCGACCTGGCCAGTGAACTCGAGCAGAAAAACCTGCACCTGGAGCGAGCGGTCGAACAGCTTTCCACCATATACAAGATCGGCCTGGCCATCAACTCCACCATGGATATCGACCGCCTGTTCAATCTGATCGTACGGACGACAACCACGACGCTCAAGGCGAACATCGGCTATATTATCCTGTATGACGCCAAGAACCGCTGCCTCAATGTTACCAATCTGATCGGGCACGGCAAGGTCCTGGCCCCTAAGACCTCCATCCCCATGAAGAATTCCAGCGTTTCCACCTGGGTGATCAATAACCGCCAGCCGATTCTCATTGCCGACATCGATGAGGCCCCGCAATTTGACCGTTTCAGCGACCTGGGATATGAACGCAAGTCACTGGTCTGCGCCCCGCTCATGGTCAAAGATGAAATCATCGGCACCATCAGTGTGGTCAACAAACAGGACGGATCACGCTTCGACCAGGATGAAATGGAGATGCTCTCCACCATCGCGGCCCAAGCGGCCATCTCCATCAAGAACGCAACCCTTTATGATGAACAGCAGCAGACGTATCTCAACACGATCCAGGCGCTGGTCTCTGCCATCGAGGCAAGCGACAGCTACACCAAGGGACATTCGGAACGGGTAACGCGCTACTCACTCGAAATCGGCAGGCGCCTCAACCTTCCCTCCGACCGGATGCAGATCCTTGAACGGGCCGCCATTCTCCATGACATCGGCAAAATCGGTATCGACCTGAGCCTGCTGCACAAGGAAGGAAAACTGACCCCCCAGGACATTCGTGATCTGCAACAGCACCCCGCCATCGGGATGCACATCCTTGAACCGATCGAGTTTCTCCATGATGTCCGTGTCTGTATCGGTCAGCACCATGAACGGTACGACGGCATGGGCTATCCGAACCGCATCAGAAAAGAGGACCAGCTGCTGGAATCGCGCATCCTCGTCATTGCGGATGCCTTTGACGCCATGACGTCTGATCGCCCGTACCGCAAAGCCCTCTCCATCGATATCGCCGTCGCCGAACTCTTTGACAACGCCGGTACCCAGTTTGACCCGGATCTCGTCCAGATTTTTTCCAAGGCAATCACCGATGGGACCTTTTTCCAAAACAGAATCCCCCCTGTACAACCGGCTCGGGTCATGGTAGATACAATCGGACACGCCTGATATCCCCCCGAACCTCCGAGGAAACCGTGGAGCACCTGCTCGCTATCTCCGACCTGCATACCGATTTCACCGCTCCGGACGGTGATGCGTCCCCCGCAGTCAATGGTGTCTCCTTCTCCATACAGAGCGGTGAAACCCTTGCCCTCGTCGGAGAATCCGGCTCCGGGAAGTCCATGACCGCCCTCTCCATCATGTCCCTGGTCCCCTCCCCCGGCCGCGTCACCGCCGGCAGCATCATCTTCGAGGGACAGGATCTGACACAACTCTCCGACGCTGACATGCGCCACATTCGCGGCAGCCGCATCTCCATGGTGTTCCAGGAGCCGATGACCTCGCTCAACCCGGTACTGCGCATCGGCGACCAGTTGACCGAACCGCTGCTTCTTCATCGCGGCATGTCAAAGGACGAGGCGACCGACCAGGGAATCATGCTTCTGCAGAAGGTCGGCATCCCCTCCCCTGCCGGACGCATGCGTGATTATCCGCACCAGTTGAGCGGCGGGATGCGCCAACGGGTCATGATCGCCATGGCCCTGGCCTGCAACCCGGCCCTGATGATTGCCGATGAACCGACAACCGCCCTGGACGTAACCATCCAGGCCCAGATCCTTGAGCTGATCGGTGCCCTCAGGCAATCAACCGGGATGGGGA
>CAZSTJ010000112.1:0-11720 GCA_964609805.1 uncultured Geobacter sp.
CCCAGAGTGTGATCGGCTCCCTGGACGCACATCGGAATCTGTGGGGGCGCTACGAGGTACTCACTCACGGTGGTACCGTCAAGACCGGCAGAAATCCGGTGGAATGGGCCATGGAGCTGGAACAACTCGGCGCCGGGGAACTGCTGGTCACCTCCATCGACCGGGACGGTACCTGGGACGGCTACGACGTCAAACTCATCGAATCGGTGGCATCTAAGGTGCGAGTGCCGGTCATTGCTAATGGCGGTGCCGGAGCTGTCAACCATATTGGTGAAGTGGTGAATAAGGGCGGGGCTTCGGCTGCGGCGGTTGGTAGCATGGTAGTATTTCAGGGAAAAGACCTTGGTGTGTTGGTGAATTTCCCTGACAAGAACGAATTGGCGCAGGCTCTCGGGCATTCACTATGACCGTAAAACCACGTGTATTCATTGGTCTCTGTGAAATTGCCGGATATAATGGTTCCTTAAAAGCAGGCTTTGATGAATTAGGGATCGCGTCCAGCTTCTATGACCTGAGTGAGCATTCTTTCAGGTATACAGGGGCTTCAGAGAGCAACTGGCTGATCCGATTAATTAGGTTTTGCAACCGTAAGGCGTCTGAGTGCTCACGTATATCGGAGGTTGCCGCATTCCTTTGGATGCTCTGTTATTATTGTCTTGCAGCGCTTCTTTTTTTTATCGTCCTGCCCCGTTTTGACACGTTTATCTTTTCTTTCGGTAAATCCTTTTTACGATTTTATGATCTGCCCGTACTGAAATTATTCAGGAAACAAGTGATATTTGTTTATCTGGGGTCTGATTCCCGGCCTCCTTATCTTAACCGGAAATATTATGGGGAAGATGTGGCTGAGGTCGTGGATGCTTCGTGTCTGTTGAAACAACACATCAGATTTGTTGAAAAATATGCCGATTACCTGATTGATCATCCCCCGACCAGCCACTTTCATGAAAAACCGTTTGTTCAATTTTTAAAAATAGGGATTCCTACTCGAATTGAAGGAATTGCTTGTGAAGATACTGATGAGGCCTCTGCAGGTGCAGTGAGAATTCTGCATGCACCTTCAAATGCCGAAGCCAAAGGCACGTCAGCTATCAGGCTGGCGATAGAGAATTTGAAGCAGAAAGGATACCCGATTGAGTATTGTGAGATCATAAATCGGCCTAATGCTGAAGTCCTTCAGGAGCTCAGTAGGTGCGACTTTATCGTCGATGAACTGTATTCAGACACGTTAATGGCCCGATTTGCTGCGGAAGCGGCCTGTTTTTCGAAGCCTGCAATTGTCGGTGGGTACGCATGTGAGTGTGATTTCGGCTCCATAGCCCCGGAGGATTTCCCCCCGGTACACAGGTGTGCACCGGAGACGGTAGAAAGTGCCATTGAAGAGCTGATTATCAACACCGAATATCGAAATGCCCTTGGCATGAGAGCCAAACAATTCCTTACGTCACAGTGGGATCCACAGGTTGTTGCCGGTCGGTTCCTGCGCCTCATCAATAATGATGTTCCCAGTGATTGGTATTTCGATCCAACCAATATCACTTATGTCCATGGTTGGGGCAGCCATGAATCACAAGCCAGACGCTTTCTCCATGACTATGTTCAGTGTGGGGGCGTTAGAGCGTTACAGGTAGGGGATAAGCCAGATCTCGAAAAACAGCTGCTATTGTTTGCGGACCATCAGGAACTCTCGTGATACGTCAGTTTTTTAAACATAGCCTTGTGTATGGTGTGGCGAACTTGCTCGCCCGAGGTTTATCTCTTCTCCTGATTCCCCTTTACACACGCGTATTATCACCGGGGGAATATGGAGTCATAGATATATTGTCGATAGTCGGCAATTTTGTGAATCTATTCATTACGATGGAGATCACTCAGGGGTTTGCCCGTCTCTCTTCAGATCTGGAATCTGAAGAGGAACGCAGCGAATTTGCATCTACGACGTTATGGTTCGTCGTTATAATGTATGTTCTGTTTGCCTGCATAGCCATGTTGCTGTCTGAACATCTGGCCCGTATTATTGTCGGTTCTTCAACATGGTCAGGCGTTATCCGGTTGATGATTTTGTTTGTGGCAATTAATGGTGTGTTCTACGTCTTGCAGTCGCAACTCAGATGGTCATTACAGACTAGAAATTATGCAATAGTCAGTGTTGTCGTTATGGTAGTGACGGTCTGCTCATCCGCATACTTCGTGTTGTTTCTAAATTACGGAATAGTGGGGATCGTCGTCAGTCAAATACTTGGGGTGATTGCCGGATCATGTCTTGCCTATACATTGTCCCGCCGGTTTTTTAAGCTAATGTTCGTGTGGAGGAAATGCAAGGAAATGCTCCAATTCTCCATACCCCTGATTCCATCCAGTATTAATGTATTTATTGCGCTGTATCTTGACCGCATTGCTATCAAACAGTTAATGACCTTGTCAGATGTCGGATTGTACGGTGTTGCATACAGATTTGCTTCAGTAGTAGGTCTGTTAATGATCGGGTTCAATAATTCATTGACTCCGCTGATTTATAGCAAGTACAAACTTGCGTCAACACCTTGGGAAATTGCCCGTATTTTTAGATATTTCCTCATGCTTGCGTTGCCGGCTTTGATTCTGATCGCGGCATTTGCAAAAGAGATTTTGGTGGTATTCACTACGGCTGCTTACTACGATGCATGGCCATTAATGCCCGTTATTGCCGGAGGTATTCTGTTTTCCAGCATGTACATTTTTATGCCGGGCATGGATATTGGCAAAAAGACGAAAAATATCTCAGTCGTCAATATCATTTCAGGCATGGTGAATATTCCACTCAATTTTGTACTTATTCCTGTCATAGGTACCATGGGGGCTGCTGTAGCAACCTTGTGCAGCTCAATGCTCATGTTCGTGCTCTATGTGCACCAAAGCCAGAAGTATTACCGGGTCCCGCATGAGTGGTCTCGAATCTGTCTAGCCATGATTTCTTGCGCTGTCGCTGTGGTATTGTTTCTCTGGTTGCAATTGCCCGCATCATGGAACTATTACTGGTTAGTCGCTGTAAAATTTATGATGTCAATTGTAGTAATATTTATAGTGCTTGTTCTGTTGTTACAACGTGATGATTTAGTGAAATTCAAACCAGCCATATCCAGCTGACCGCTTTATGTTCATGCGGTGTGTAACTAAATGACAAATAGGGACGCGATTCGATGCGAGTTACAATCTTAACGGTAGGTGAATATCCAACTGCAAGTGGGTTGCATGCATCACAAGTGCTTCCCTTTGCGTCATATTTGCGCAGTAGAGGTGTAAAGGTTAGATGGATTGCCATGGTGCCTGTTGAGATGAGGATCCGTGACCTCGTGCAAAACGGTGGGGCGTTGCTGACGGCGATGCGTGAATCCGTATCCTGCCATGATATTGATTTCAAGGAGTGTGTGTTTCCCATTACTATTATTCGATCTTATTCGTACTTGTTCAGAGATGCTCTTGTGCACATGGCAGGTAAAAAACTGTTATCTCTGTTACAGGACATACAAAATGATGACGTACCGCATATCATCCATTGTCGCAGTTACTTTGCAGCGGCCACTGCGTTACAGGCCAAACAGATTTTTCGGCATCTTCAGGTGTCATTTGATATGCGAAGTCTGCTTCCGCCAGAGGTCCCCATGATGTTCCCGGTACTGGGGACGTACCTTTACGGCAGACTTAAGGAATGGGAGTCTGAATTGTTACGAATGGTTGATTGTTCATTTCTACCCTGCAAACGCGGCATTCGTCTGCTTGAACTGGAGGGGGTAACACGACTGCCGTATTATGTTCCTATCGCTGGATTTGCTGAAGTTTCACGTGTACTGCCCGTACAGTCGGATGAGTTGGGTCAGGCGGTGATAGGGTATGTTGGCGGACTCGGGGCCTGGCATAGTGCTACAATGCTCAAGAAAGTGTTTGCAAAACTTGCGGCATTGTTGCCTGATTGTCTGTTTGAAACATTGACTTCCGACCCATTTGTATGTGATCACCCTCCGGTCAAGGTGTATTCGTTGCCGCATACCGAGATGAAAGACTCGGTTAAACGTCTGTGGGCAATGGTTATTCCCGGTCATGAAACTGCCGACAGTTATTTTACCGACAGCAAAATGAGTGCAAACTTCTTTTCTACCAAGGCTGCAGAGGCACTTTCCGTTGGTGTGCCGCTCATTGTAAACGCAAAAATACAGGAGCTTGCCGAGTTTGTTCGTTTGAATCGATGTGGCCTGGTGTTTTCAATTAAAGATGAAATTTTATCGTTCGAACAGGTTGATGAAGTACAGCTAGGGGATTCAAAATTTTGGGCAGAACTGCGAAAATCTGCATATCTTTGCGGTCAGGAATTTAGTGCTCAAGCAGTTTATAGACGGTACCTTGACGCATGGAATCAACTTGATCTGACACGGGGAGATAGCCGGTGAACACTTCGAATTGCCAAACTCCCTTGGTGAGCATCATAATTGTCAACTGGAATGGACGGTCGTTGTTGCAGGAATGTTTGGACGCTGTTTATCGTCAAACGTATTATCAGCACGAGATTATCGTTGTCGATAACGCATCACAGGATGATTCGGTTTCGTTTGTCAGGAATAACTATCCCGCGGTCCGGTTGGTGGTGCTGTCTGAAAACACCGGTTTTACCGGTGGTAATATTGCTGGTTACCATGAATCGCGGGGTGACTATATTGTCCTGCTGAACAACGATGCTGTCCTGTGTGATTGCTGGCTTGAATCTATGGTAGATGCGCTTACGTCGGACAACTCTCTCGGGTATTGCTCTTCAAAGATCATAATTTCAGGCACTGATAAGATCGATAGCGTAGGGGATACCTTCACCACGGCATTTACCGGGACCAAGATGGGTGAATACGAAGAGGAGTCTTTGTTTACTGAGCGCCGACTGGTCCCGGGAGCATGTGCCGCTGCGGTTATCTATAATCGACAGATGCTCGACCAGATCGGTTTTCTTGATGAGGATTTCTTCTTTAACCATGAGGATACCGACCTCAACCTTCGAGCCTGGCTGGCTGGGTGGAAATGTCTTTTTGTGCCGGAAGCGGTCGTGTACCACAAGGTAAATGCCTCTGTCGGGGAGTTGAGTGATATCGGTGTCTATTATTTTTCCCGGAACAACCTCTGGGTCTGGTTGAAAAATGTGCCGACCGGGTTATTGATCCGTGCTATTCCGCAACGACTCATTTATGAACTGAGTTCCCTTGCTTTTTTCTGCATAAAGAAACGTAAATGGCGACCCTTTATCCGGGGTAAGATCGATTCGTTCAGAATGTTCCCGACAATGCTCAAAAAACGCCGTCAAATTCAAAGGTTGGTCAAATTGTCGAAGGCAGATATCCTTCCACAATTGCAACCGATATCCACCTATCTGTTGCAACGTCTCCAGAAAAGTAAATAATTAGCCAAGATGAATATCAAGCTGATGAAAAATATCGATGGGGTGCTTGGTCGTTTCGCAGCCATGCTGCTTATACCACCAGCGTGTACTCACACAGGAGTGCCTGTAAGAAATCTCCTCCTTATCCGTCCCGGAGGCATCGGTGATGCCGTTCTGCTGGCTCCGGCGATCCACCTCCTGCGCAAAAACTTCCCTGATGTTCACCTTACGATCCTGGCCGAAAAACGTAATGTCGGAGTGTTCGCACTCGTTCCCGGTGTCGACGACCTGCTCTGCTACGACCGCCCCCATGAGTTGTTGCAGGCCCTGCGCGGCCAATATGATGTGGTTATCGACACTGAGCAATGGCATCGGCTATCGGCGGTCGTAACCCGGCTTCAGTCCACCCCGGTCAAGATCGGATTTGGCACGAACGAACGGCGGCGCATGTTCACCCATACCCTACCGTACTCCCACGATGATTATGAGATGGACAGCTTTTTCCGGCTGCTGCAGCCGTTGGGGGTGGGTGCTGGCAACTATCGTGATTCCATGCCGTGGCTCGCGGTTCCCGAGGAGGCGGATGAGCAGACGAAAACCCTGCTAGAACCTCTAGGGGATGGCCCGTTCGTCACCATGTTTCCCGGGGCCAGTATCCCGGAGCGGCGCTGGGGGGCGGACCGGTTCCATGCGGTCGCTGTGATGCTCGCGTCGTTAGGGGTGAAAACCGTTGTGGTCGGTGGGCAGGTGGACCGTGAACAGGGTGATGTTATTGTCGAGGGGATAGTAGGTCTCAATCTGGCCGGCCGTACGACCCTAGCCGAGACAGCGGCGGTCCTAAAGAGAAGCTGCCAGCTGCTGAGCGGCGATTCAGGGGTGCTACATATCGGCGTGGGGCTTGACGTACCGACGGTCTCGTTATTCGGGCCGGGGAGGGCGCTCAAGTGGGCACCCCGTGGAGGGAATAATCTGGTCATCAACAAGGGGCTGGCCTGTTCTCCCTGCACGACCTACGGAACCACACCACCATGTCCTATTGATACGCGCTGCATGAAAGAGATCACGGTTGACGAGGTATTCAACGCAGTAACAGTGCTTCTCACCAGTACCGGCTCGATCCACTCCCGCTGCTGCAAACGGGAGTGGATCGAAACCGCATGATGTTCTAGCTTTCAATCCTCGGAAAGAGCGCTTCGGCCTTGGTAATGACCGTGCCGCTTTGCAGCCCGCCCCACACTAATCCTTCTTTTCCAACCTCGCCTTTCCACCCCAGCGACGCCAATGCCTTGGCGGCTGTGGCCGGCATGAAGGCCGACAGTAGGAAATGCACCATCCGCTGCGATTCCAGCAGGCAGTACATGACGGTCTCAAGGCGTTGCCTCTGGGCCGGATCCTTGGCCAGGGTCCAGGGGGCCGAGTCGTCGATGTATTTATTGCCGGCGGAGATGACCTCCCAGATCGCCTGCAGCGCCTTGCTGAAGGCCAGTTCTTCCATGAGCCGGTCCACGGAGGCGACCATCTCCTCGCACTTGGTCTTGAGGGCCTGGTCAGTCTCGCTCAGTTCTGCCGGCACGGGGAGCACGCCGTCAAAGTATTTGACCGCCATGGCGGTGGAGCGGCTCAGCAGGTTGCCGACGTCGTTGGCCAGGTCGGAGTTGATCCGCTGTACCAGGGCGGTGTGGGAGAAATCGCCGTCAAGGCCAAAGGGGACCTCGCGCAGCAGGAAGTAGCGCACCGCGTCGACGCCGTACTTGTCGATCAGCATGTTCGGCTCCACCACGTTCTGCAGGCTCTTGCTCATCTTCTGCCCTTCCACCGTCCACCAGCCGTGGGCAAAGACCTTTTCCGGCAGGGGGAGCCCGGCGGCCATCAGGAAGGTCGGCCAGTACACGGCGTGGAAACGGAGGATGTCCTTTCCGATCAGGTGCACGTTCACCGGCCAGTAACGCCCGTAGTTGCCGGACTCGTCCGGGTAGCCGAGGGCGGTGATGTAGTTGGTCAGGGCGTCGAACCAGACGTAGATGATGTGCTTGTCGTTGCCCGGCACCGGGATGCCCCAGGAGAAGGTGGTGCGCGATACGGAAAGGTCGCGCAGCCCTTCCTTGACGAAGGAGATGATCTCGTTCCGCTTGCTCTTGGGCTGGATGAATTCCGGGTTGGCGTCGATGTGGGCCAACAGCTGCTCCTGGTACTTGCTCATGCGGAAGAAGTAGGACTCTTCCTTGAGCTTCTCCACCGGGCGGTTGCAGTCGGGGCAACGCCCTTCGATCAGCTGGGTCTCGGTCCAGAAGGTCTCGCAGGGGGTGCAGTACCAGTCCTCGTATTCACCCAGGTAGATGTCCCCCTTGTCGAGGATATCCTTGAAGATGTGGGAGACCCCCTTCTTGTGGCGTTCCTGGGTGGTACGGATAAAGTCGTTGTGGGAGATGCCGAGCCGTTCCCAGAGGGCCTGGAAACGCTTGACCACCCGGTCGGCCAGTTCCAGCGGCGTCTCACCGGCGGTGGTGGCCGCCTTCTCGACCTTCTGGCCATGCTCGTCGCTGCCGGTGAGGAAGTAGACGTCATACCCCATCAGCCGTTTGTAGCGCGCCAGGGCATCTCCCGCCACGGTCGTATAGGCATGGCCGATATGCGGTACGTCGTTGACGTAGTAGATAGGCGTGGTCAGGTAGAAGGTCGGTTTCATTGGTCATTCCTCCCGGTGGGTGGGGTGCTGCCAGAATCTGCTGCGGGAGCCGTGCCGCCCCCCTGCTTGCGGTGGCCGTGCCGGCGGTTGCGGCTCCTGCGCTTGCCGGTGCGCTGCTGACCGCCTTCCTCCTGTCCCTTCTGCTCTTTCTGTTCCTTCGGTTCTTTGGGCTCTCTCGGTTCTCTCGGCTCTTTTGGTTCTTTCGTTTCTTTCGGGGCCGATTCTTTCCTGGCAGTAGCATCGACGGTTTGGCTCTTCTTCTCCTGGGTGCGGTTACCCTGCTGGCGCTGCGGTCTCTGGCGATCACGCTGCTCCTGGCGCGGTTGCTGCTCCGCCTTCGCAGCGGCGGCGGCCGCGATGTCTTCGGCGGTGGCCTCCCCGATGACTTCATCGCGGCGGACGACTATCTGCTTGCCGTCATCCATGCGAAGGGTGAGGGTGCCGGTCAGGATGTTGAGTTTGTCGACGACGCCGTGAACGCTGGATGTTTTGACCCGTTTGCCGCATTTGGGAAAGGTCTTGCGCAGACAGCAGTAGGTCTCGTATTCATAATCCAGGCAGCAGAGCAGGCGGCCGCACTGGCCGGAGATCTTGCTCGGGTTGAGCGCCAGGTTCTGCTCCTTGGCCATCTTGACCGAGACCGGCTGGAAATCCCGCAGCCAGGAGCAGCAGCAGAGTTCCCGACCGCAGATGCCGATGCCGCCGGTGATCTTGGACTCATCACGGACGCCGATCTGGCGCATCTCGATCCGGGTGTGAAAGGTGTGGGCCAGGTCCTTGACAAGGTCGCGGAAATCGACCCTGCCGTCGGCGGTAAAGAAGAACACCGCCTTGCTGCTGTCGAACAGGTATTCGACCCTCACCAGTTTCATCTGCATATTGCGTTCGACGATGCGGCGCAGACAGAAGTCGAAGGCCTACTTCTCCTTCTGCCGGTTGCGTTCCAAAGTCGCCAGGTCATCGCTGTTGGCCTTGCGCTTGATGGCGATCAACTTTTCCGTGCCCTCATGGGGACGCTCTACAGGGGGACGCATGACCTGGCCGATGCTCAGGCCCCGTTCGGTCTCGACGATAACCCGTTCACCCGGGGCGACATCAATATCACCGGCATTGAAATCGTATAACTTGCCGGCGGTAGAAAACTGGATGGAAATGATACGTGGCAACTAATCCTCCTTATGGTCAGGCAACAGCTTCGGCAATTTTCATGAACAGACATTCCAGTGCCAGCTTGTTGTTGGCATTGCGCTGAACGGCCCGCCTGGTTTCGGCGATGTCACCCAGGATCTGCAGCCCCTTTTCCAGGGTGCAGTTGGCGGCAAAACGCTCCAGGGCCGGTCTGATGGCGGTGTTGACGATCTCGCCGCTCCCCGCCAGCAGATACACGACATCCCGGGCTACCGACAGCAGCAGGTCCAGGGATGCCAGGGTTTCATCCCGGTTCCCCGCCAGCTCCTCCGCCGTGTCGAACACGGTGGCGATGCGAGAGAGATCGAGGGCGACCAGGCGATTGAAAACGGTCTCCCGTCGCTCGGTCAAAGCCTCGTTGTCCAGCTCGCCGGCATGCTGCATGCTCCCTTCCGACAGGGCCGCCGCCAGCTCCGCCGACTCCGGGGCGATGCCGCTCTTTACCAGCAGTCGGCAGACATGCTCCTGCGACAGCGGCGCGAAACGGATCAGCTGGCAGCGGGAACGGATGGTCGGCAGCAGCATGTCGGCATTCTCGGTCAGGAGGATGATCAGTGCGTTGCCCGGTGGTTCCTCCAGGGTCTTCAGCAGCGAGTTGGCCGAACTGACATTCATCCGTTCCGCCGGTTCCATGATGCAGGCCTTGCGGGACGCCTCATAGGGGCGCAGGGCCAGTTCGCGCTGGAGTTCCCGCAGTTGGTCTACGGAGATGTCACGCTTGTCGGGAAGCGGTTCAATGTAGTGGATGTCGCCGTGATTGCCGCCGGCCACCTTGCGGCAGGAGGGGCAGACACCGCAGGCGTCATCGGCCACGTTTTGGCAGAAGAGGGCCTGGATCAATGCCAGAGCGGTCTTGCGGCGGCCGCAGCCGGCGACCCCTTCGAAGATATAGGCGTGGGAGGTCTTGCCGGAACGGATCGAACGACGGAAGACCTCGACGATGCGGTCGTGGCCGACTATCTCAGCGAAGGGCATGGCCGTTCTCTCCCAGACGTTTGAAAACCTGTTCCGAGATTGACGCGGCGATCCGGTCTATGCTGCCGGCGGCATCGACGGTCAGAAAGCGTCCCGGCTCCGCACCTGCCTGATGCAGATAGCCGTCCCGCACCCGTTGGTGGAAGGAGAGCGCCTCAAGTTCAAAGCGTTCCTCCCGGGGACCGCTTCCGGCTTCTATCCGGCTCCTGGCGCGGCCAAGGCCGACCGTCACCTCACAGTCCATCAGCACTGTCAGATCCGGGCTGGTGCCCTGGCAGGCCAGGGTGTTCAACAGGTCTATGGTGTCGCGTCCGATGCCCCGGCCGGCGTGCTGGTAGGCCAGGGTGGCGTCGGTGAAGCGGTCGCAGAGGACAACGGCCCCTGACTGCAGCGCCGGTACGACAACCTGGGCCACATGCTGGGCCCGGGCGGCGGCGTAGAGCAGCAGTTCCGTCAGCGGCACCATCTCGCGGTTCGCGGCGTCCAGCAGGATGGCGCGGATCTTGTCGGAGATCGGGCATCCACCCGGCTCACGGGTCAGGACGACGTCCAGTCCCTGCTCCCGGAGACGCTCGGCCAGCAGCCTGATCTGGGTCGTCTTGCCGCACCCCTCGATCCCTTCGAATGTGATGAAAAATCCCATTGTCCGCCGTCCTGCCGTCAAGTCCCGAAAATGTTGAATTATAGGGGACGGCGCGCTATTTATCAACTGATTTCAACTGCCTCGTTTCTATTGCCAAATCGAACCCGCCTGGCTTATAGTCTGCCCCATGACACGTGATGAACTTGACCAGCTCCAGGAGCGGCTCGGCTACCGTTACGGCGACTCCGAACGGCTCCTGCACGCACTGACCCATCCATCCTACAATAACGAACGCACGGAGCAGGTGGGAGATTACCAGCGCCTGGAATTCCTAGGGGATGCCATCCTGGGGATGCTCCTGGCGGAGGATCTCTACCGTCGTTTCCCTGGTGCGGATGAAGGTGAACTGTCCCGTTCCCGGGCCCATCTGGCGGGGCAGGGGGCCCTGGCCGGTATCGCCCGGACCCTTGATCTCGGCAGTGCCATCCGCCTGGGACGCGGCGAAGAGTTGACCGGCGGCCGCGACAAGGATTCGATCCTCTCTGACGTAGTGGAAGCGATCATCGCGACCGTCTATCAGGATGGCGGCCTTGAGGCTGCCCGCGGTCTGGTGGAGCGGCTGTTTGAGGGGCAGATGGGGCTGAACCCTTCTGAATCGGCCGTCCGCGATGCCAAGAGCGAACTGCAGGAACTCCTCTCCGCCCGGGGGCTTCCGGTGCCGGAATACCGCCTGGTGGAAGAGAGCGGACCGCCCCACGACCGCTGGTTCCATTTCAGCGTGCTGGTCGGCGGGCGTGTGGCGGGGCAGGGGCAGGGGCGGTCAAAGAAGAGTGCCCAGCAGGAGGCTGCCGGCCAGGCCTTGCTGCAGTTGTCGGAATGGTGGGATCCTGCGG
>CAZSTJ010000113.1:0-11603 GCA_964609805.1 uncultured Geobacter sp.
GAATTCCTCCAGCGAGCAGTTGCCGGCCCGTTCGCCGATGCCGTTGATGGTGCATTCCACCTGCCGGGCGCCGGCCTGGATGGCGGCGATGGAGTTGGCCACGGAGAGTCCCAGGTCGTTGTGGCAGTGGACCGAGATGATCGCCTTATCGATGTTACGGACGTTCTGCTTCAGGTAGCTGATAATTTCAAAGTATTCGGTCGGGATGGTGTAGCCGACCGTGTCCGGGATGTTGACGGTGGTGGCGCCGGCATCGATGACCGCCTCGACCACCTCGGCCAGGAACTCGCGGCGGGTGCGGACCGCATCCTCGCAGGAGAACTCCACGTTGGGGGTGTAACCGGCGGCACGTTTGACCGCCTTGACCGCTGAAGCCAGCACCTTGGCCGGTTCCATCTGCAGCTTGTATTTCATATGGATGTCGGAGGTGGCGATGAAGGTATGGATGCGCCCCTTCTCCCCGGCATACTGCAGGGCCTCCCAGGCCCGGTCGATGTCCTTGTCGTTGGAGCGGCAGAGGCCGGCAATCTCCGGACCCTTGATGGCCTGGGCCACCGCCTTGACCGCCTCGAAGTCACCCTCGGAGGCGATGGGGAAGCCGGCCTCGATGACGTCCACATTCATCTTCTGGAGGTGTCGGGCCAGACGCAGTTTTTCCTCGATGTTCATGCTGTTGCCGGGGGCCTGTTCCCCGTCACGCAGCGTGGTGTCAAAAATCTTGATAGTCTGTTTGTCATCCTTCTTCTTTGCCGGTGCCTTTGCCATTCCTGTGCACTCCTTTCGTGCTGACGTTCACCTGAAATAAAAAAACCTCAACCCCAATTTGGGGCGAGGTTCTATAAGCTCGCGGTACCACCCAATTCACCCGGCAGAGATGCCGGGCCTCATGTCACCCGTTACGTGGGAGAACGGCCCCGATTACTTCAGTTCACCGGAGCGGCTCCAAGGCGAGTTCATCGTTTGTGCTTACCGGTTCACACCACTCACCGGCTCTCTGGAAAGCCTGCAACGACTACTACTCCTCTTCACTGCCTGTACAAATTTTAAACAGTTTAGAAAAAACAGCAGGATAAAGTCAAGCTGTTTTATAATTTGTGTGATTGATTTGAAATCGTCAAACAGCCGCCACATGCCGGGTAAGCCAAAAGAAGCTTGTTTCCGCGGTCCAAACGAATTATTCTGACCGGGCACTCTATTTCCCGCCCGGACGTTATCCGGTCACGAGGTATTCACCCATGAATAAGATTCACCGTTCGCTGCTCTGCGCCCTGACCCTCTGCTCAGTTGCATCCGTCACGATGGCAGCGGAAGCACCGGCCCCGCCGACCGCACCGGCTGCTATACCCGCACCTGCTCCTGTTGCTGCTCCCGTCAAACCTGCCGAGACACCGGTGCCGCAGGCAACCACCCATCTGGGATATGTGGATATGGCCCGGGTTGCGGCCGAATCCGAAACCGGCAAGAGCGGCAAGAGCGAACTTCTGGAAATGAAGAAAAAGCTGCAGGGGCAGATCGATTCCAAGCGAAAACAACTCGACAAGATGAGGTCGTCTCTGGAGGCTTCCTTCAAAACACTCTCCCCCCAACAGCGGGAGGCCAAGGCCAAGGAATTCCAGAAGAAGGTGGACGATTTCCAGAAGTTTGGCCAGAACGCCGAGAAACAGCTGCAGGAGAAGGAGATGGCGTTCACGGACAAACTCTACAAGGCCATCGAGCAGGCCAGTGCCGACCTGGGCAAGGCCAAAGGACTGGCGCTGGTGGTTATCAAGCGTGAACTGCTGTTCCTGAACAACGGAGTTGACGCTCAAGATGTCACCGACGAGATGATCAGGAAGGTCGACAAGAAGTGATCAATGGGGTCGGGCCTGACGTTCTTTCCGTCAGCACGGGAGTGATCAAATGCTGCCGGTTGTCCGAAAATGTTGACCGATTTTTGATGCATTCGAAGGCATCTGCACGCATGTTGCAGGTGCCTTTGTCGTATGGGATCAGAGCCGGCGGGACGGTTGCCGGGTATCACCAAAGGGAAGAATATGAATAAACCTACCTTCAAGTGGGGCTCGATCAAATTCAGGGTGACCCTGTTCACCCTGGCCATCTTCCTGGTCAGCATATGGTCCCTGGCGTTCTATGCAACCAGGACACTACAGAAGGACATTGAACAGTTGACGCAAGAACAGCAGCTCTCGACCGTTTCCTTTGTGGCGGCAGATGTCAATGACGAGTTGGAAACGCGCCTGGAGGCATTGGCCAGGGTGGCCTCCGAGATCCGCCCCCATATGCTTAAGGAACCGCGTGCCCTGCAGACGCTCCTGGAGCAGCGGCCGCTCCTCCAGATCCTCTTCAACGGCGGCGCCTTTGCCACCGGCAGCGACGGGGTTGCTATCGCCGATGTGCCGTTGTCCGCCAAACGGGTCGGCGTCAATTATCTGGACCGGACCTCTGTCTCTGTTCCGCTGAAAGAGGGGAAGGCCATGGTAGGGCGTCCTGCCATGGGTAAGATGCTGGCTGCCCCGGTGTTCAGTCTGTCGGTTCCCCTGCGCGATGAAAAGGGTACCGTCATCGGTGTGCTGGTGGGAACGATCAACCTCAATCGCCCCAGCTTTCTCGACCAGATCACGGACAACCGTTACGGCAAGACCGGTGGTTATCTGCTGGTGGCACCGCAACACCGGTTGATTGTCACCGCTACCGATAAGAGCCTCATCATGGCGCCACTGCCACCCCCCGGTGCTAACCGTTCGATTGACCGTTTTGTTCAGGGGGGCGAAGGGGCGGAGGTCTTCGTCAATCCCCAGGGTGTGGAGGTGCTGGCCGCGGTCAAACGAATCTCTGTTGCTGGCTGGTACGTGGTCGCAGCCCTGCCGACGGTTGAAGCCTTTGCGCCGATTCGGGAGATGAATCTGCGTATCCTGATGGCGACGATCCTGCTCAGTGCCACCACGGTCGTGCTGATCTGGTGGATGCTGAAAAAACAGCTGGCCCCGATGTTTGCCACGGTAACGACACTCGCCGGCATGTCGGATAATGACCGGCCGCTTGCCGCCTTGCCAATCACCAAGCAGGATGAAATCGGCGAGTTGATCGGCGGCTTCAACCATCTACTGGAGATCATCGGGCAGCGCGAGGATGCTCTGTACAAGAGCGAACGTTTCATGCGGATCGTGACCGACAACATACCGGGCATGGTCGGTTATTGGGATCACGAACTGCGGTGCCGGTTCGCCAACAGCGCCTATCTGGAATGGTTCGGGCGGACGCAGGAGCAGATGGGGGGGATTCAGATCCGGGAGTTGCTGGGGGATGAACTGTTCAGCAAGAACGAGCAGTACATTCGTGGTGCGCTGCGGGGTGAACGGCAGAAGTTCGAGCGAACCTTGGTCAAATGCGACGGCAGCATCAGCCATACCATTGCCCAGTACATTCCCGACCGGGAGGGTGACCGCGTGAGAGGGTTCTTCGTACTGGTGGCCGATGTGACCGAACTTAAGCGGGCGGAACAACTCCTGTCAGATCTTAATCAGCGGCTCTCGGAGATGAACGAACACCTGCTGGCTGCACAGGAACAGGAGCGGATCTCCATCGCCCGGGATATTCATGACGACCTCGGGCAGACCCTTACCGTCCTGAAGCTGGATCTGGAGTCCATCGAGCGGAGAATACCGGCTGACTGCGCTGATCTGAATGAAACCGCCTTCAGCATGCGCAGGAACCTGGACCAGGTTAGTGCCAAGATTCAGCAGATCGCCGCGAATCTGCGGCCTCCGCTCCTCGACAACCTGGGTTTGACCGCAGCCATCGAGTGGCAGGTCAATGAGCTGCGCAAACGGAGCGGCATGGAATTCTTCCTAATGCTGAACGAGGAAGCGGACAATCTTGACCAGAAGACGTCGACCGTGGTGATGCGGATTGTCCAGGAGGCGCTGACCAACATCGTTCGCCATGCCCGGGCGACGGAGGTTACGATATCGCTCTGTAAAAGGGAAAAGAATCTGTTTCTGGAAATCTCGGACAACGGCTGCGGGATCACGGCCGATCAGCTGTCATCCCCGAAGTCCTATGGCGTGATGGGGATGAGCGAACGTGCCAAGAGCTGCCGGGGGGAACTGACAATTACCGGTGATGAGGGGCGCGGCACCAAACTCTGCCTGACCATACCGATTGAAAACGATCTCCTGCCGTTATGATGGGCCGCTCCTGTTATTCCTGATCAAGACCAAGCACGGACAGGAGATACCCTCACTTATTTCCTGACGATCAGGCTCGCCCCGGCAATCAGCAGTGCCACGCCGATCACCCGTTTACCGTCAAGCGGGATAATACGGAAGCCGAACAGGCCGAAATGGTCCAACAAGACACCCGTTGCCAGTTGGGCACAGATTACCGAGGCCATGGCGGCGGTGGTGCCGATGCGGGGGACGGCCACGATGGTCATCGTGACGAAAAAGGCCCCCAAGGCACCGCCGGTCAGCTCCCACCATGACGCGTTGGTCACCCCCCTGATTGATCCCTTGCCTGCCCAGAACACCACCGCCGACAGGAGCAGCGTCCCCACTGCAAAGGAGATGCAGGAGCTTTCGAAGGTGCCGACCTTCTGGGCAAGGCGTCCATTGATGGAGGGTTGCAGGGCGATGGCGGCACCTCCGATGAACATCAGGGCAAGCAGCAGGATATGACTCATGGGGCATTCCCTTTCTCAGACAGACCACAAAATAATCAAGCTTTTTTACAAGTAGTTACAGGATTCCCGTGATTAAAATCGTAGTCCGGTTCAAACGAAGTGGAACCGGCATGGTGCCACAGTCTACGTTGTCGGAACCGCACGGCTAGATCGGCCTACTGCGAGGGGTACGGATTTCCGGTCGCCCCCGCAGGTTTCGGGGTGATGGGATCCCGGTTCTTGACGGCGAAGACCTCGATGCCGGCCTTGGTCTCCAGGGGGCAGACATTCTCGCAGATGCCGCAGCCGTTGCAGATCTCCTCCACCACATAGGGGAGCTTTACGGTTCTCGGGGCGCCGTCCAGCCCGTCGATGACCACTTCCCGGGATCGGATAGCCTTCTCCGGGATCGGGCAGTGTTCCTCGCAGACGATGCAGTCGATCTTCCGGGCGAAGGGGATGCAGTGGTTTTTATCGAAGACCGCCTTGCCGATGACCTCCCGTTTCTTCGTCTCCGGCGGCAGGAGGGGAATGGCCCCGGTGGGGCAGACCTGACCGCAGAGGGTACAGTTGTATTCGCAGTACCCCAGGCGCGGCACCACCACCGGGGTGTAGAAACCCTCCATGCCGGCCTGCCAGGCCGCCGGATAGAGGGCGTTTCGCAGGCAGACCTTCATGCACTCCCCGCAACGGACGCACCGCTTCAGGAACTCGTCCTCGCTCCGCACTCCCGGCGGCCGCAAGGTCCGTGAAACCCTTTCGGGAGGGCGGAATCGGGCCGGCACCGCCAGCAGCAGGCCGCCCGCCACCCCTCCCAGGAGCACCCGGCGTTCCGGCAGCAGCGGACCGGCACCTCTCCCTGCCAATGACGGCCGGAAGGAGACCCGGCCATGGGGACAGCCGCTCTGACACTCCAGGCAGAGGATACATTCCCCCTTATCCAGCTGTCCCCCATCGAAGCTGCTCGGGCAGAGGGTGCGACAGGCCCCGCAGTCGCTGCACACCCCGGCCGGGGTCCGGGTAAACGGTGAAAAGCGTCCCAGCCACCCCAGCAGTGTTCCCAGGGGGCAGAGGTTGCGGCACCAGTTGCGGCTCTCGTAGCGTTCCAAGGCGATAACGGCAATCAGGATGACGGCGGAAAAGAGTGCCAGGGGATAGACCGTGTCGCGGAAGGGGAGCAGATTGTCGCGGATCAGGCCGTAGGCAGGGGCCAGGGTGTCACGGTGTTCGCCGATCAGGCGGTAGAGTCCGCTCCATCCCTCCCGCGCCGACAGTCCCAGCAGCGGATAGAGGAAAAAGGTCATGCCCCGCAACAGGATGGCAATCGGGTCCAGCAGACCGTTCAGGTTGAGATTCAGCAGGGAGGCGGAGAGCAGCGGCAGCAGAAGCCAGTATTTGGTGTTTCCCTTGAGCGCCCGGATCGGTGCCGTTTTACGGATTCGGGTCGTGACCAGATCGAGGATCGTCCCCAGGGGGCAGATCCAGCCGCAGAAGAAGCGCCCGAGCCCCAGGGTTGCCAGGGTCATCAGCACTGCCGGCAGCAGGAGCCAGGACCAGCTCTTTGCCGCCAGCAGGTAGCTTGCCAGCACCAGGGGGTTGACCCTGAAGAAGGCATTGACCGCCGCATTGATCTCGTCCCGCCCCCGGTACTCGGTCTGGACAAAGAGGATCAGGAACAGGGCCAGAAAGAGCAACTGGCTGATGCGTGCCGGGGTCCGTTTCACCCGGTCACGCCTTAACTACCTTGATCCTGCTCAGGTCCATCTCACCCAGTCCCCGCTTGTGGGCCGCCACCGTCACCGGGATGTCGGCCGGCTTCAGGCCGAAAAGGGTGGTGGCGTAGGCGTCGGCTGCCACGGTGTCGATCGAGGCGATCACCTTGTTGAGGGTCTTCACGTCGGCAAGGCTGCCCCCCTGGGGGCCGTGGGCGGTCAGGATGCGGGTGGCGTCGATGATCGTCAGGTGCGGCCTGAAGTGGGCATTGACGTCAGCCAGGGCGGTGTCAAGATTCCGATGGATATACCCCCGATTTCCCCCCATGATCCCCATGATGTTTTTCAGCCCCAGGGTCAACTTGGAGAGGCCGTGGTGTTTGGCCACCGGCACGTTGATATAGACGTTGGCGTTGAGCGCCTCGTCGTACAATTCCCATTCCTTCAGGAACTGGCCGTTAAGGGGCACCTTCCTGAACCGTTCCGGTTCGATCTGCTTGCACTCTACATTCTTCATCCCCTTGAGGGCACCCTCGATGCCGCTGTTGACGTAACAGCGCCGGGAATCGTTGCAGGTGGAGTCGAACACCTTGACCTTCTTGGCGCCGGCTGCCAGACACTCCTCCACCACAGCCCGCACCACCTGGGGATGGGTGTTGGCCCCCTGCTCCGAGGAACGGTCCCACCCCATGTTCGGTTTCACCACCACGACGTCTCCCGGCTTGACGAACCGCTTCATCCCGCCGACGGCATTGATGGCCTTGCGGGTGATGGCAGGATAGTCGATCCCTTCTGCAACGGCAACCACCGGCTGGGATTGTGCCGCAAGGGCATCGCGGATCAGGGAGGGTGCGAGAAGGGATGCTGCCCCGGTTGCCTTCAAAAAGCTGCGTCTGTTCATGTGAACCTCCCGTAGATGGTAGTACTCAGGCAACTAAATATACCAATTCCGGTCATCTGTAGGAGCGGCATGTTGCCGCGACCATCGCGTCTGCAAGACGCTCTTACGTTGATCTGTTTAATTGCCGCCGTAATAACGATGGACGAAGGATATAATTCTACGCAACCGGACCTTTTTTCACAAGTATTCACTGCTGACGAGTCCGCGGTGGCGGGAAATTCCTGCAGGCCATCTCTGCCGGTAAAGAAGCGTGCCGTAAAAAAATTCTTAACTTTTTGCCGGAACTGCCGATGGAGGTCATAAGAGTTGTTCTCCCCGCTCCGGCAGTTCGTCCTGCCAGAAGACTTACTCACGAGGCTGCATGACATGATAGCGAACAGTCTGGCTTTTGCCTCCCCGGGGGTGCCACCGGTCAGTCAGGATACCCCCGCCCGGATGCATCCTGCCGCTCACCTGCTCGATTCCATCGAGCGCGGCGTCATCTTTGTCAACGAAGATGGCGTCGTGACCTATATAAATAAATATGCCGCCATTATGATGTATGTCTGGCAGGATTCGGTCATCGGCAAGCGGGTTGACATGCTGCCGCTGAATACTCCGCTGTACAAGCTTCTCAGTGAAACGTGCCACGGTGCCCCCATGGATATGGTGGTGAATGATCGGGTGATTGCCGCCAGGGCGGTCCCGGTCGCGTTCGGCGGCGGCATGAACGGTGATATGATCGAACTGTGGGATATTACGGAGGAGAAAAGGGCCAAGCGGCAGATGGAGGAGTTCGTCACCATGATGACCCACGATCTCCGGTCGCCGCTGTCGATCATCATGGGGTACATCCAGGGGATGAAGTGCGGCATGTTCGGCGAGATCAGCAGTCGGGTCAGCAGCGTGGTCGACCGGGCCGAGGAAAGCGGGAAGCGCCTCAATGCCATGATCGAAGAGATGCTGGACTGCTTCCGCCTCGAGGTGGGGATATTGAATCTCAACCGTCAGCAGTGCGATGTCGGGAGGCTCCTGGATGGGTGTTACCGGGACAACCTCCGCGTAGCCCAGGGTCAGGGGGTCGACCTGCACCTTGAGATGTCTGAGCAGCTTCCGGATCTGCATGCCGACAGCAGGCAGCTGACCCGTGTGATCAACAATCTGGTCGGTAATGCCATAAAATACACACCCGCCTCCGGTGAGGTGACGGTCACTGCAGCGGTCAGCGAAGAGACCCTGCGCATCTCGGTTGCCGACACGGGAATCGGCATCCCCCCCGAGGATATTTCGCGGGTGTTCCTGAAATACTACCGCTCTGCCGGCGCTACCGGCATCAAGGGGGCCGGGCTCGGGCTGGCCATCAGCAAGGTTATTGTCGAGGCTCATGGCGGCAGCATAGAGGTCGAAAGCCTGGTGGGGATGGGGAGTACCTTTACCCTAACCATCCCGCTGGCAGTGCCGGATGAGGCGGCAATGGCCGTCTGACGGCGGTTTTTGGGGCATTACACAGGAGAAAACGGCACCGGGGCTTATTTTTTTGCCCGATCTGCCGATAGGGACAGTACAGGATCAGCAGGACTATTTCAGCTCCCGGGGATCGCCGGGACAATGCACGCAGGGGGTACTACCATGGCTAACGTTCTGATTGTTGATGACTCTTCCACCATGCGGAAGATCATCGCCCGCTCACTGAGGCAGGCTGGTTTCACCGTCGATGAAATCTTCGAGGCCGGTGACGGTATCGAGGGGCTGAATGCCCTGGGGGCAAACAAGGTTGACCTGATCCTTTCGGACATCAACATGCCCAACATGGATGGACTGGAGTTCGTCAAGTCGGTCCGCGGCAAGGGATCCAAGGTACCGATCGTCATGATCACGACCGAAGGGGGCGAGGACGTCATCGGCGACGCCATGGCCAGCGGCGCAAACGGCAGTATCAGGAAACCGTTCACGCCGGAACAGCTCCAGGAGAAACTGGGAGGTCTGATATGACTTTCGATGCGTCGTCAATGGCTTCTATCAAGTCCCATGAAGAAGAGTTGGCCAACTATATCATCTCGGCCGCCAAGGAAGTTTTTTCGACCATGGTCATGATGGACCTGGAGGATCAGTATCCCCTGCGCGAAGCCGTTACGAAACTCAACTGCAGCATTACCGGTATGGTTGGTCTGGCGGGGATCTATACCGGGATTCTTTCCATTCATTGTCCGCAGCACCTGGCCCTGCGCATTACCTCCAACATGCTCGGCATGGAGGTGGAAGAGGTGGGGGAGGACATGGAGGATGCCTTGGGAGAGATTGCCAACATGCTCGGCGGTCATGTCAAGCAGATCCTCTCCAAGGGCGGCTTTGACCTCAATCTGTCCATACCCACGGTCATCAGCGGCGAAAGCTATACGATCAACTGCATGGCAGACAAGGATTGCGTCATCATCCCCTTCACCTGGAATGGCGACAGCCTGCTCATCGGCCTGACCCTCAGAAAAGAATAACCGGCGACAGCTGCCGTTGGACTGCGCTGACCGGCGCAGAGGTGGATTATGCAAGAACTTCCCAGATTACAGGAAATGCTGAACGAGGCGCTGACGCAGACCGCCCTGGAATGCGGTACCCTGCTCGGCCAGGAGATGGAGATCAGGGAGACCGGGGTCAAGGAAGTAACCCGTGACGCCTATTTCAACGGTATGGACGATGCATCGTTCGTGGTCGGGATCAGATCGCACGAGGATTATCCCGGGGAGTTCTGTGCCATCTTTACCTTCCGGGATGCCATCGTACTGAGTGGCACCCTGCTCGGCGTTCCCCCTGCCCGGATCGCGGAGAAAAAGAAGCTGGCGATCGTCGAACCGGATGATGTAGACGCCTTTTCGGAGATCGCCAATCAGGTGGTCGGATCGTTCAATCCGGTCTTCAAGCGGTGTCTCCCGAAGAAGGCGCACCTGAAACAGCAGACCCCGAAAAAGTTCATCCCGCATCAGGACCCCGTTGAAGAGAGCGAACCGATTGCCGACGGTGAATATTATCTGTTGCAGGCACAGCCGATCCTGGCAGGCAAGGAACTGGAACGGATCGACATCCTGATTCCGGTGCCACTGGCACGGCTGTTCGATATCCAGGAGCGTGCCACGGATGCGGCAGCGGAGTCAGCGGAGGCTGCAGAGGCAGAACCGGATGGCGCCGATGATGCCGCGCAGGAGGCCCTGTCTGAACCGGCCACGGTTCTGGTTCTTGAAAATAATGCCAGGGAACGTCAGGAGTTCCAGGAGATGCTCGCCGCTGCAGGGGTCAACCCGGTGGTGTCACCGCTGGATACCGACCTGAAGAAGCTCTTTACCCAGAGCGGGTACAAGGCGGTCCTGGTGGGGCTCACCAGTGTGAGCGACACCGACCTGTCGGTTTGCATCAAGATAACCTCGAACCTTAAAGGGGCCGCGGTGCCCATCATCATGTGCGCCCGGGAGTGGACCCGTACCTCGGTCCTGAAGGCCCTCAAATATGGAGCGGGTGACATCATGATAAAACCGTGCGAACCGGCCGAACTGGCAACGAGAGTGCAAAAGCTGGTGGGATCCGCCTAGCGGCGTCCGGTGCCGCCGGTCATGGGGTCTCCGCGGGTTTTTCCGACGGTGTCAAAAAATCGACCTGCTCCGGAATCACTCTTTTGACATCCTGCCGACATCCCCCAGATTCATCATAACAACCTGACAATTAAGCGTATTATGCTGCCGGTGCCCTGGGAGTACCCCAGGGTTGCCATCACCAAACCCTCCCTTCCGGCCACGGAATACCCCCATATCCCCCCGCTTCATCTACCCATATGCAATACGTATCTCCATCCCATGCCTCAATGCACTGATATTTAAGCAAAAATTGCCTTGGTATGGCATTTGCTTCGCTCCTGTGTGGAAAAAAAGGAGGGACAGCAGATGGCACTGAACGGACTATTCGACACCTCGATCAACCTACTCGGGAAAAGCCTCGACCTGCGGGCCCAGAATCATAACAGGCTCTCCGCCAATATTGCCAACGCGGAAACCCCCGGTTACAAACCCACGGCCCTTTCTTTTGAAAACGAGCTCAAGGGTGCGCTGAATGATAAAAACGGTGCAACCCCCTCGGTGACGAATCACCGCCATATAGCACTCAGAAACGATGCCGCTTCGCTTGAGATGGTTCAGGGTTCCGTGGTCGATACCTCGTCCAATACCGCCGGCTTGGACGGCAACGGGGTCGAACTGGAGAGCGAGATGGGCAGAATGGTGGAAAACCAGATCATGTACAACGCCAACATCCAGATGCTGACCAAGAAATTCACGTCGCTGACGCTGGCCATCAAAGGAGGCAATTAATG
>CAZSTJ010000114.1:0-11575 GCA_964609805.1 uncultured Geobacter sp.
GGCCGCTTCCCCGTCGTTCCATGAGCCGGGCCACCGTTGCAATCCTTGGTGTGACGACAGTCGTGTCCGGCACCCTTGTCCTTGCTGCTACCGGTCACCTGCTGCCCCCTCTGCTTGGACTGCTGGCACTGATCTGGTATCTGGCGGTGTACACACCGCTCAAACGCCGCACCCCTCTGGCGCTGCCGCTGGGTGCGGCGAGCGGCGCCCTGCCACCGGTCATCGGCTGGGTGGTGGCGGGGGGGAACCCGACTGATTTCCGTATCGTGATCCTTGCCGGGATCATCTACCTCTGGCAGGTCCCCCATTTCTGGTACTTCCAGCAACGTCATGCAGAGGATTACCGCCGAGCCGGGATCCCGCTGTTCCAGCTCCATCCCGGACAGTTCGGGCTCTGGACCGCTGCGCTGTTCGTGGCAGCCCTGCTGCTGCCGCTGTTCGGCCTGGCCGGCCGCCAGCCCCTCCTCTGGTTTGTCCTGCTGTCGCTGCCGGTGGCAGCATTCCGGTTTTCCCGCTCCGAACGGTTTTGCTTTTCCTGCCTCAATCTGGTTCCGCTTCTGATCACCCTTACCCTGGCGTTGCCTCGCTGACCGACCAATAGTCATGTTCAAGGCAATCTTCTGGGATAACGACGGGGTATTGATGGAGACGGAGCACCTCTATTACCGGGCCAATGCCGAGGCCCTGGCCCGGTGCGGCGTTGAACTGACGCTGGATATGTTCCGCACCATTTCGCTGGGCCAGGGGGAAAGCGTGCTGGCGCTGGCCGGGAATGAGGAGGCCGTGTTGCGCCCCTGGCGTGACTGTCGCTACCATGATCTGCTGGGAAGTGAGGCGACGGTGATCCCGGGGGTGCGGGATACCCTGGACCAACTCCACGGGCAGCTCCCCATGGCCATCGTCACCAGCTGCCGTCGCGCCCATTTTGAACAGATGCATCGTCAAAGCGCCCTGATGGGATATTTCGATTTTGTTTTGACCCGTGAGGACTACCGGAACTCCAAGCCGGACCCGGAACCGTATCTGACCGCGTGCCTTCGGTCGGGCCTGCATCCGGGTGACTGCCTGGCGATTGAGGATTCACCGCGTGGTGTGACCGCCGCGGCACGGGCGGGTCTGGCGGTTGCGGCCATCCCGGGCGAACTGAACCGGGGCGGAGATTTCGCCTCCGCCCGCTGGATGCTGGACGATATCAAGCAGGTAACCGGGCTGCTGTCCCTGCAGCCGTAGTCGTGATGTCGTCGAACTGTTAGGGAGGGGACTCTCATGTCGTTAGAATGGACAGATGATCTGGTCTTGGGAATTGAGGAGATTGACCTGCAGCACCGCGTCATGTTTGATCATTTCAACCAACTCTCGCTGGCCTGTCATGGATCGGCTTCCGAAGAGCTGCTGAAACATCTGGATGCCCTTGAAACGCTGATATCCCTGCATTTCGAAACTGAGGAACGCCTGATGGTTGAATGGGACTACCCGGCCATTGAAATCCAGCGCAGCGAGCATGAACAGTTCGCCCGCTCTATCGGCGAGGTTTGCAGTATGGCCCGGAACGAGGGGCCGTCCCGTATGCTGGGTGCCCGGGTTGCCGGCAGCATGGTGCAGTGGATAGTCCGGCATATCCGCCATCACGACACGGAACTGGTGCAATTCATTCAGATGAAAAAGACGACCTGAATCATCGGGAGGATAACTCATGCAACGGACCGGACTGTTTATCTCCTGCCTGCTCCTCTGTCTATCCATCATGTTCGCCGGCTGCAGCCGGAAAGAATCTGTGCCACCTGCTGTGCCGGCCGCTTCATCTGCCCCGGCAGCCGGACAGGCTGCGCCGTCCGGTGAGGCGCTCTTCAAGCAGTTCTGTTGGGCATGCCATCCTGACGGCGGCAATGTCAGCGACCCGGAACGGACCCTGCGCAGTTCTGCGCTGAAAAGGAACCGTATCACCACCCCGGATGACATCGTCAGGATCATGCGCAATCCCCTGTCACGCATGATCCGTTTCGACCGAGACACCCTGTCGGACCGCGAGGCACAGGCCATTGCCGAGTATATCCTGACCACTTTCAAATAAACGTTACGGCGCAGAACGATGAAAGGCCCGCCAATTCGTTCGGCGGGCCTCGCTTTTCTTACCTATCCCATTTCATGGGTGGGTCCGGTTATCTGTTACTCCCGGAATCTTGTTTCCTGCAACTATGTCGGGCACTCAACTGATCGGTGATGTGGCCCTCCTTGCAGTGTCATTCTGTTTCTTCTACTCGGTAGTACTACCTGATTACACTATAGCCCCCGTATCCAGGAAAAACAGTCTATTATAAAAAAAATATTACGTATATACTTGCTGAAATATGCAAAAGGCCCCGACATCTTCCGGGGCCTTTTTTATTGGCGTAGCGGATCAAAAAGAAACTCGAGGCCGTTGATCTTGATCTCATGAACCGTGGCCAGCATCCGTCCCAGCTTTCCGGCCGGAAAACCGGTTGAGGCCATCCAAACCACATACGGCTCGGGTAGATCGATCAGCAGCCGGCCGGCATACTTGCCGTAGGGCATTCGGGTGCGGGCCAGTTCCAACAGTTCGTTCGGGTCGAATGTTTCAGGGCCGGCAATCGGTTCAAAGTGCTCAGGGGACATGGATACTCACGACAAAGGCGGCCTTTCGGCCGCCCTTGCTGTTTCGTTGTTGATGCTGAAATTTAGCAAATTTTAAAAATCTTAGGTTGTTCAAAAACGGGGAGATCGTCGCCCCCGCAGAAAGCGCTGCGGAGGCGTAGCAGCGCTACGCCGCACAAAGTAGCTTGCGAGGACGGCGGCGAGATGCCTGTTTTTCAACAACCTCCTACAGGATTTCCAGCAGGGTGACCTCGAAGGTCAGGTCTTCCCCCGCCAGGGGGTGGTTGGAGTCGAACGTGACCGAATCCGGGGTGACTGCCGTAACCATGACACCCAATTCCTCGTCGTCCTCGTTGGTCAGTACCAACTCATCACCGATCTCCGGCTGCAGGTCTTCGGGGAGGTCGGCGCGGGGTACGGTGAAAACCTTCTCCTGATCATATTCGCCGAATGCCTCTGCTGCCGGTATGACGACCGCTTTCTTGTCGCCGGGACCCATGCCGACCAGTGCTTCATCAATCTGGGGAAAGAGATCGCCTTCGCCAACTGTCAGGGTCATAGGGCCAAACTCGTGTCCGCCGCAGCCGCATCCTTCATCTTCACATTCGTCGCCGCAGTCGTCGGAATCACACTCGTGGGGAGCGCATTCCTCTTCAAGGGTCGAGTCGAAAATGGTGCCGTCTTCAAGTTTGCCGGTGTAATCAATCTTAACTTTATCGCCTTGTTGTACCTGTGCCATCGTTCAACCTTTCGTTCGTGTTCGGTGTAATGGTAAAAATACAGATTACGGGAGTGATGGCGGTTCGTCCAGAAAATAATTACTCATTGTCGCCGACGATGTTATACGCTAGAGTTTGTTGTGACTGAAAAATAAAACAGTGTGCGTATGGAGGGGCCATGATCAGCACGCTTATCAACGGTAACAAGCGGTTTGTCTCCGAGGTGTTCGACCGGGAACGGGATTATTTCTCCGAACTGGCCAAGATGCAGCGGCCGACCGTGCTCTGGATCGGCTGCTCCGACTCGCGTGTCCCGGTAAATACCATCACCCAGACCAAGGCCGGCGAAATCTTCGTGCATCGCAACGTCGGCAATATCGTGGCCACCAACGACTGGAACCTCTCCGCGGTCCTCGAGTTCTCCATCAACCACCTGAAGATCCCCGATATCGTGGTCTGCGGTCACTACGGCTGCGGCGGTGTCGCCGCCCTGGACGACGCCAACGACGATGACCGCTACATCCCGATCTGGTTGAACAATGCCTACAAGGCCAAGGAACGGGTGGACGACAAACTGAAGGAGTTGCACTTCACCATTACCACCGAACAGCGGATGAACCTGATCGTGGAGGAGAATGTCCGCCTTCAGCTGGAGCATCTGTTGGAGTATCCCTTTGTCAGGATAGCCATGCGGCAGGGGAAACTGGCGGTCCATGGTTGGGTCTACGACATGTCCAGCGGAGAGATCAAGGTTGTTCAGCGTAACGAGATCGAATGCCGCGACCGGATATGATTCGCACGGGGGGAGGGAGCATCGACATGTCACTTCCTGCGGGGTTGAAAAAAATAGCATGCAACATTTGGGAATTGCCGGTTACCTACAAGAAGGGGATGCTGGTGCCGGCACGGATAGTTGCCTCCGAATTCCTGCTGGCCCGGATGGAGGCGGGGGTGTTCGAGCAGGCGGCCAATGTTGCCTGTCTTCCGGGAATTGTCGGCCAATCTTGGTGCATGCCGGACGGCCACTGGGGCTACGGCTTCCCCATCGGCGGGGTGGCCGCAATGGACCCGAACACCGGGGTGATCTCGCCAGGCGGTATCGGGTTCGACATCAACTGCGGCATGCGGCTGGTACTGACCAATCTGACCGAGGATGAGGTGCGTCCCCGGCTGCACGATCTGGTGGACCGGCTGTTCGCCTCCATACCGACCGGGGTCGGCTGCAGCGGCGCACTGCACGTCTCTCGTCCCGAATTTCGCCAGCTTCTGGAACAGGGCGCACGCTGGTGCCTGAAACAGGGGCTGGCCTGGCCCGAGGACCTGGAACTGACCGAAGAGGGAGGATGTTTCGGCGGTGCCGACGTCTCGGCCTGCAGCGAAAAAGCGGTTGAGCGCGGCTACGATCAGGTGGGTACCCTCGGGTCCGGCAACCATTACTGCGAGATCCAGGTGGCACGGCCGGAAAATGTCTTCAACGATGCCGTTGCCCGTGCCTTCGGCATCACCATCCCCAATCAGGTGGTGATCATGTTCCACTGTGGCAGCAGGGGATTCGGCCATCAGGTGGCAACCGACTACCTCCAGGCATTCCTGAAGGTCATGACCGCGAAGTACGGCATCACCCTCCCTGACCGGGAGCTGGCCTGCGCCCCCTTCCGTTCGCCAGAGGGGCAGGCCTATTTCGCCGCCATGAAATGTGCCGTCAACATGGGATTTGCCAACCGCCAGGTGATCCTGCACCGTCTGCGTCAGGTCTTCTCATCGGTCTTCCGGCGCTCGGCCGAGGATTTGGGGATGCGGATGGTCTACGACGTGGCACATAATACCGCCAAATTGGAGAGCCATATCATCGATGGCCAGCGCCGCGAGCTTCTGGTGCACCGTAAGGGGGCCACGCGGGCGTTCGGGCCGGGCATGGCGGGGATTCCCGAACGCTACCGTGAAATCGGGCAGCCGGTGATCATCGGCGGCAGCATGGAGACCGGCTCCTACCTCTTGGCCGCTGAGAGCGGCGCCGGGATCGCCTTCGGCACGACGGCCCACGGCAGCGGCCGCACCATGAGCCGGCACCAGGCGAAAAAAATGATCAAGGGACAGAAGCTGCTGGGCGATATGGAGCAGCGCGGCATCTATGTCCGCACCAGCTCCTACGGAGGGCTGGCCGAGGAGGCTGGCTTCGCCTACAAGGATATTGACCAGGTGACTCTGGCCACTGAAGAAGCCGGCCTTTCCCGGCGGGTGGTTAAACTTGTCCCGATTGGTAATATCAAGGGGTAGCCGTGTCGTACCGATTTCTGGAGGATATCGCTACCGCAGATGTGGCCTTCGAGGTAGACGGGGCCACCCGGGAAGAACTGTTTGCATCGGCGACCGAGGCGCTGCTGGCTGTCATGACCGCGGAGCCGGAACGGGTCGGTCGGCGGGAAATGGTTACCATCCGTGTGGAACAGACCGCACTTGACCTGTTGCTCTATGATTTTCTGGGTGAGATGGTGTATCTGAAGGATGCCCGTCACCTGCTCCTCCACGTTGACCGTCTGCAGATCGACGGTCATGGCGGCACATTGATCCTTACCGGGGAACTGAATGGGGAACGGATCGACCCGTCGCGCCACCGGCTGCTGGTGGATGTGAAAGCAGTCACCATCCACCGGCTCCGTGCAACGTTTGAGGATGGCGTCTGGAGGGCGACGGTAGTTCTTGACGTCTGACCCCGAATCGGGACGGACTCCCGGGAGCGTCAGTGGCCTACTTCCCCGCCTTGCGTCGCACGGTAATGCTCTCGCCGCCGATTCCCCAGTTGTCCGTATCCACCTCGTCAATAACCACGACCGTGGTGGCGGGGTTCTTCCCCAGCACGTCCACCAGCAGTTGTGTCACGCCTCTGATCAGTTCCGCCTTCTGTTCCGCTGTCACTCCCTCGCGGGTGATTTTAATGTTAACGTAGGGCATGCCTGCTCCTTTTCTCTCTAGTTCTGCTTTGTTCTAGCGAGGATATACCGTGATGCCTTCTATGGCAAAGCTGATTGTCTTTGCGAGCAAATTTGATAAAATCATAAAACACGATAACGAAGAACCATCGGCACCGGGAGGCACCCACCATGAATCTTAAGAACACCCGCACCACTATCCTGAACGGCGGCGATCCGGAGGCAAAACGCAAGGAAATTCGCGATTACTTTCACGCCACCTACGATATCGACGAGAAACTCTACGAAACACTCAGGCATGACGAGACGTTTTACCTGCGGGCCGACCGGCTGCGCCATCCCCTGATCTTCTATTTCGGCCACACCGCCACCTTCTTCATCAACAAACTGACCATCGCCCGGGTCATTGATAAACGTATCAACCCCAAATACGAATCCATGTTTGCCGTGGGGGTAGACGAGATGTCCTGGGACGATCTGGACGAACGCCACTATGACTGGCCCACGCGGCAGCAGGTCAAGGAGTACCGTGACCAGGCCAGGGCTGTGGTTGACAACCTGATCCAGACCCTGCCGCTGACCCTGCCGATTACCTGGGAATCCCCCTGGTGGGCGATCATGATGGGGATCGAGCATGAACGGATCCACCTGGAGACCTCTTCGGTGCTGATCCGGCAGCTCCCCCTCGATCAGGTGCAGCAGCTCCCCTTCTGGGATATCTGTTCGGAGTCCGGCGAGCCGCCGGTCAACGAACTGGTCCCGGTGAGCGGCGGCATCGTCACCCTGGGGAAGCCGAAGGATCATCCGCTCTACGGCTGGGATAACGAATACGGCAGCCATGAGGCTGAGGTGCCCCCCTTCAAGGCGGGGAGATTCCTGGTGTCCAATCGAGAATTCCTGGAGTTCGTCGAGGCCGGCTGCTACCGTGAGCAGAAATGGTGGACCGAGGAAGGGTGGCATTGGCGCGAGTTTAAGCGGGCCGAGCATCCGCTCTTCTGGATCAAGGGGGCTGACGGCTGGCGGCTGCGCACCATGGCCAGCGAGATCGATCTCCCCTGGAACTGGCCGGTGGAGGTGAACTACCTGGAGGCCAAGGCCTTCTGCAACTGGAAAACGGCACAGACCGGCACCGCTATCCGCCTGCCGACGGAGGATGAATGGAACCGGCTGCGCGACGTCTGCGACATCCCGGATCAGCCCTGGTGGGAGCAGGCTCCCGGCAACATCAACCTGGAATACTGGTCCTCATCCTGTCCCATCGACCGTTTCAAAACCGGCGACTTCTTCGACGTGCTCGGCAATGTCTGGCAGTGGACCGAAACCCCCATCTACGGCTTCCGGGGCTTTGATATCCATCCCTGGTACGACGACTTTTCCACCCCCACCTTCGACACCAAGCACAACCTGATCAAGGGGGGCTCCTGGATCTCCACCGGCAACGAGGCTACCCGCGACTCCCGCTACGCATTCCGGCGTCATTTCTTCCAGCATGCCGGTTTCCGCTACGTGGAGAGCACCAGCCCGGTCACCATCCACGACGACATGTACGAGAGCGATGCCCTGGCGGCCCAGTACTGCGATGCCCACTACGGGCCAGAGCACTTCGGGGTGCCCAACTTTGCCGTTGCCACGGCCCGGATCTGCCTTGAAGAGATGCAGGGGAGGAAACTGGGCCACGCCCTCGACCTGGGGTGCGCCGTGGGGCGTGCCGCCTTTGAGCTGGCCCGGGGCGGTTTTGAACAGGTCACCGGTCTGGACTTTTCCACCCGTTTCTTCCGCCTGGCCACCCGGATGCGTGACGAGGGGTTCCTGCGCTACGCCTTTCCGGAGGAGGGGGAGGTGGTGTCGTTCCACGAGATCGGTCTGAGCGAACTGGGGCTGGACAGCGTGCGGGACCGGGTGCGTTTCTCCCAGGCCGATGCCTGTAACATCCCGGAGAAGTTCACCGGCTACGACCTGGTGCTGGCGGCCAACCTGATCGACCGGCTCTACTCGCCACGCCGCTTCCTCACCACCATCCACGAACGGATGAATCCGGGGAGTCTGCTGGTGATTACCTCCCCCTACACCTGGCTGGAGGAGTTTACCAAGAAGGAGGAATGGCTGGGCGGCTACCGCGATGCCGGGGAGCCGGTCTGGACCCTGGATGGATTGAAGGAAACCCTGGTGCCCCATTTCCGCATGATCGGCGAACCGCGGGATGTGCCGTTCGTGATCCGTGAGACGCGGCGGAAGTTTCAGCATACGGTGGCGGAACTGACGGTGTGGGAACTGAAAGGGTAGGCGTATGGCGATAAACCGACTGTTCAGAGTGCGGATTGATCCGGCGCTCCGTGCGGAGTTCGAAGAACGTTTTGCCGCTGTCTCCGTACGGACGGTCGAGGAGGCTGCTGGTTTCATATCGTGCAGCATCCACCGGCCGACAGCATGGTCGCCCGATGAATATCTGATGATCTCCTGCTGGCGGGATGAGGCCGCCCTGATCGCCTTTGCCGGCCAGGAGTGGAACCGGCCGGTGATACCACCCGGGATGGAGCGGTTCGTGCGGGAATGTTCCGTCCATCATTACCGGTCATGGCACGAGTGAGGGGAATATGACAGCAGCAGCGCTTCAGAATGAATCATCACCCATGCCGGCCCTCTTTATCGGTCACGGCAACCCCATGAACGCCATCGAGGATTCGGTCTACTCAGCAGCCTGGCGTGACGTTGCCGCCGCGATACCCCGCCCGAAGGCGATCCTCTGTGTCTCGGCCCACTGGGAGACGGAAGGGACCTTTGTCACCGCCATGGAAGAGCCGCGGACCATCCATGATTTCTACGGTTTCCCCGATGCCCTCTACCAGGTGCAGTTTCCGGCACCCGGCTCCAGGGAACTGGCGGAACGGGTCCATGCCCTGGCCTCCTCCACCGCCGTGCGGCTGGATGCCGGCTACTCCTGGGGCCTGGATCACGGCGCCTGGTCGGTGCTCTGCCGCATGTATCCGGCGGCGGACATCCCGGTCGTACAGTTGAGTCTGGACCGGACCCAACATCCCCGTTTTCATTACGACCTGGGACGTGAACTGCAGGCGCTGCGGCGGGAGGGGGTGCTGATCCTGGGGAGCGGCAACATCGTCCACAACCTGCGCCTACTGCAGTGGAACGCGGCCGAACCCTACCCGTGGGCGGCGGAGTTCGACCGGCAGGCGGCGGAGCTGATCCTGGCCGGTGAACATGACCGGCTGGTCGCCTACCCATCACTGGGTGAGGCTTCCCGTCTCTCCATCCCCACCCCCGAGCATTACCTGCCGCTGCTCTACATCCTGGCCCTGCAGCAGCCGGGGGAACCGGTCTCTTTCTTTGCCGAAGGTCTGCCGCTCGGCTCCATCTCCATGCGGTCGGTGCGCATCGGTTGAACCAAAAACAATTATTACAGGGATGCACGCGATGAAATCTGGATTTTTACAATCTGCCTGCTATGTTTTGCCTTATCCCGTTCATCCCGTTCATCCATGTAAGGTCTGCCTCGCTTTTCATCCATGTGTAAATATCGCTGACAGGATGTTTTCTCCGTGACGCAACAAAGTATATTTGACTTCGATACCCCCGTTGACCGCACCGGCACCGCCAGCGAAAAATGGGACCGCTATGCCGGACGGGACATTATCCCCCTCTGGGTGGCGGACATGGATTTTCGTTCGCCGCCGGCGGTGCTGGAGGCGCTCAACCGGAGGGTGGACCATGGCGTGTTCGGTTACAGCGGGCCGCCGGAGGAGCTGACGGAAACGGTGCTGGCCATGCTGCAGCGGGAATACTGCTGGCAGGTGGCAGAGGAGTGGCTGGTCTGGCTGCCGGGGCTGGTCTGCGGCCTTAACGTGACCTGTCGGGCAGTCGGGGAGGTGGGCGATGCGGTGGCCACCTTTGCCCCGGTCTATCCACCCTTCTTCACCGCCCCGCGCAATGCCGGGCGCGAAACGGTCAGGGTGCCGCTGGCGGAGCGTGACGGTGTCTGGGAGATGGATCTCCATGCCCTGGAACATGCCCTGACACCCCGGACCCGGCTGCTGCTCCTCTGTTCCCCCCACAACCCGGTGGGGCGTGTCTGGAGCCGGGAGGAACAGCTGGCGCTGCTCGATGTCGCCGAACGCCATAACCTGATCGTCTGCTCCGACGAAATCCACGCCGGACTGGTGCTGGATGAAGGGGTGCGTCACATCCCTTTCGCCAGCCTGTCGCCTGAGGCCGCCCGCCGGAGCATCACCCTCCATGCACCTAGCAAGACCTACAACATCCCCGGCCTGGGATGTTCCTTTGCGATCATACCGGATGACACCCTGCGCCGCTCGTTCCGGCACGCCATGGCCGGTATCGTGCCCCACGTCAACCTGCTGGGCTACACCGCCGCCCTGGCGGCCTACCGGGACGGCGAACCGTGGCGGCAGGCGCTGCTGGCATACCTGCGACAGAACCATGAGCTGGTGCTGCGGGAGGTCTTGGACATACCGGGGCTGCGAATCTGGCCGTCCCAGGCCACCTATCTGGTCTGGATCGACGGGCGGGGACTGGGCGTTGCCGATCCGGCCCGTTTCTTCGAGAATCACGGGGTAGGGCTGTCGGATGGAGCGCCATTCGGTGCTCCCGTTTTTGTGCGGCTCAACTTCGGTTGCCCGCGCAGTCTGCTGACGGAGGCGCTGAGGAGAATGAAGCGGGCAGTGGCAGGAAAAGAGTAAGACGTGTTCTCGCGCAAAGGCGCAAAGATCGCAAAGGAAAACGTTAAGAGCATTGATCCACGACGAGCACGAAGAGGCACGAATGGTTTGAGTTATAAATCAATATAATTGATTATGATTTTTAGTAACCTTCTTGGATAAAAAGTATGGTCTGATTTGTAGCTTCTTTCTTTGCGCCTTTGCGGGCTTTGCGTGAGATAAATGATTTTGCTGATTTTTCGGGGGGAATATGGAAGAGCGTATTACAGAACTGGAAGTGCGCTACATGCAGCAGGAGAAGACCATCCAGGAGTTGAGCGAAGCCGTCTATCGCCAGGAGATTGCCCTGGAACGGCTGCAGCGGGAGATAGCAGTTATGCAGGAGCAAGTGAAGAGTGGAGCGACGTCAATTAATCGCACCTTGGAAGAGGAAGAACCGCCACCGCACTACTGAAGATAAAGTGTCGGTTCAAAATATGGTTGTTCAATAGCGGGTAGATCGTTGTCCACCGCAGCAAGGACCGCGGAGGCGTAGCAGCGCTACGCCGCACAATTTCACTGGTGGAATTGGACCGCGAAGGCGCCCGAAGGGTGAGGCCGCAGGCCGAAGTCACAAGGAGGC
>CAZSTJ010000115.1:0-11573 GCA_964609805.1 uncultured Geobacter sp.
CTACTATCGCGGGGCAATTGCCCAGACAGCGAAAAAATCTGCCGGGATGCGGCTTTTGCGACCGCTGCCCGGCCGCCAGACCGGAATGCCGTCGTGAGACCCCTCCCGTTCAGACGGTGTCACCGGGCCATTCCGTGCGGTGCTGGTTATGAGCGAATCCACGACCATCCTCAGCGCCACCGCCCTGCACAAGCGGTTCAAGGTGGCGGCTCCGAAGGCGGCAACAGCGACTCTAGTTGCGCTTGACGGGGTCTCCCTCGATCTCCGGAGAGGTGAAACACTCGGTATTGCCGGTGAATCGGGGTGCGGGAAATCGACCCTCGGCAAGATCCTGGCAGGCCTCATGAAACCGGACAGTGGATCGGTTCAGTACGATGGCACCCCCCTCAAATCGCTTTCGCCGGACGCGTACCGCCTGTTTCGCAGAACAACGCAGATGGTGTTCCAGGATCCGTTCTCATCACTCAATCCGCGCATGCGTATTGCAGATGTGATTGCCGAACCGCTGCTGCTGGCGGGTCTTGGAGCGGCCGAGGCCCGTGCCCGCGTAACTCAGCTGCTGGAAACGGTCGGCCTGCCGCCGGAGTCGGCCCAGCGATTCCCCGACGAGTTTTCCGGAGGTCAGCGCCAGCGGATCGGTATTGCCCGTTCCCTCGCGGCATCCCCCCAGCTTGTTATTGCCGACGAGCCGGTATCATCGCTCGACATCTCCATCCAGGCCCAGATTATTAACCTGCTGCAGGAGATGAAACGGGACTTCAACCTGTCACTGTTGATCATTTCCCACAACCTCTCGGTCCTGCGCCACATGTGCGACCGAATCGCCATCATGTATCTCGGCATCATCGTCGAGCAGGCTGCGGCCCCGGCCCTCTTTAGGCAATGCCGGCACCCGTACACCGAAGCGTTGCTTGCGGCCATCCCCAGCCTCGAGGTCGATGCCCCGAAACCGCCGATACTGCTGCATGACGATCTGCCATCGCCACTGGCACTGCCTTCGGGCTGCCGCTTTCATCCCCGCTGCCGCTATGCTGAAGAGCGCTGCAGAGCAGAAATCCCCCCCCTTCTGGAGGTAGCCCCGGGACACTTCTCGGCCTGCCATTTTGCCGCACGGCTTTTTCCGGACAAGGGTTGATCCTTTCAGCCAACCTGTTGTCAGACCGGCATATTTTCATTGACTCACAGAGAATCTATATATATATTTTTCTAAAAATAACCAAGGCGGCAATATGGAATTCGATGTCACGAGGAAGTTTAATGAAGAAGCGGAGATTCTGAAGGTATTGGGGCATCCGATCCGTCTCAAGATCGTTGCGGGACTCTGTACCCGGGAGTGTAATGTCAAGCACATCTGGGAATGCCTCGGGCTGCCGCAGGCAACCGTCTCACAGCATCTGGCGCTGCTCAAGCACAAAGGCATTATTGAAGGGAAGCGTGAGGGGGTGGAGGTACATTACAGTGTGGTCAATCCTCTGGCCAAGCGGCTCATTGCGACCCTGGACTAGATAGATTCCCGGCCGTTTCCGACGATAACAATCGATTCATAGGTAGCAGGGATCATCCCGCCTGAACCATAACGTTGGTGGTACAGGCGGGATGTCTCGTTCAGGACCCCTCTCCAGCCAAGCCCCCCACCCGTTTCCTTCCCCGCCGGCGTTCCGGCACCGATCCGCTTCATAGACCGCAGCAGATCGGCGACCGAGCTGTGATATGCCGTATCCACCAGACGTGCCAGGGAAACCGCACCGAAGCCTGCATTTTTCAGAGACCGTTCGACATCAGCGATTGTTCTGAACCGGTGAAGACGTTCCGCGTACCGCCCACCCGTGCCCTGCGGCAGCTGCAGCAGGGCGTCCCGGTAGCATTCCTGCAGTTCGCACAGGGTACTCCCGCCGAAGAAGGCGACGCACACCGTTCCCCCTTCCCGTGATACCCTCTGGCATTCCTGGAAGAAACCGTCAAGATCGTCCAGCCACTGCAGGGTGGAAGAGGAGACAACCAGATCGAAGGAGCGGTCGGCAAACGGGATGGCGGCAGCGTCACCGTTGACCAGGAGACCGCGTGGCTGTAACCTCTCCCGTGCAAGGGCGGTCATATTGTAGGCGAGATCAAGGCCGAACAGCCGGGAGCGGGGATACTGCCTCCCCACTGCATCGAGCAGGCGGCCGGTGCCGCAGCCGATGTCGAGAACGGCCTCCGGCGGGGCATTAAGTCTCTCACGCACCCGCACCAGCAGCTCTTCCGCCACCCGCTTCTGCACCGGGGTGTTCTGATCGTATTCCGCGGCATGACAATGAAAGGCGCGGCCGACCCTGTTTCTGTCTATGGTCACCCTGGCACCTCCCCCATGAATTCCTCTAAGCATCGGTTAAAGCGGGCTGGATCGGTGAGGAACGGCGCATGGCCGCATCCGGCAAATACCATCTGGCGTGCCCCCCTGATGGCACCGGCCAGGTAGTCTGATGCCTGCGGCAGGCAGATCAGGTCCCGGTCACCGTTGATGACCAGCACCGGTAGATGAATGGAGGACAATTCCCCACGCAGATCGGCCCCCGCCAACGTCTGCAGCGCCTGCAGTGCCGTCCCGGTTTCCGGCAGCGGCACAGCCTCCTGAATACCGCGCACCAGGGCGGCTGTCTGCTCATCGGTGCATTCCCCCTCGGCAAACATGCGCCCGGTAAAACCGTTCAAGGCACGGCGCAGATTGCGCTCGACCTTTCTGGCCATACCTTCGACCTCATTGGCTGACAGCCCGTACGGGTAGTCATCACCACGGGTGAACCGCGGCGTACCGCCGACCAGAACCAGGCCGGCCACCCTCCCACGCAGCAGCGGCAGAGCCCTGATGGCTATCATACTCCCGAGGGACCAGCCGCACAGCACCGCCTCATGCAGGTCGAGCTGTTGAAACAGCCCCACAAGCCCCTCGACACATCCTTCCATGGTGAAACCGTCACGGGGGGGACCGCTCCGGCCATGACCGGGCAGATCGGGAGCGATGACCCTGAAGCCGCCGGACAGTCCGGTCAACTGCCCCTCCCAGACAGCCGACGACATACACCAGCCATGCAGCAGGACCAGAGGGCATCCGGTGCCACGCTCTTCAAACCAGAGAGCGTCCCCTGTTGGTGTGGTCGAATGCACCATCAAATCACTCCCAGCGTACGACCGATGCAGGTAATACGCTCCACCGCCCACTGCAGATCATCCCGGCTATGGGTTGCCATCACCGTGCAGCGAAGCCGGCATGCGCCGGCAGGTACCGTCGGCGGACGGATTCCCTGCAGGAAAAGCCCTTCGTCACGTAGTGTTTCGGAAAATTTCATTGTAACATCAGCTTCACCCGTGAGGATCGGGATGATCTGGGTACAACCTTCCGGGAGGGAAAAACCGGCCGCCGTGAGGAGCGACCTGAAATATGCGGCGTTGGCGAGCAGATCTTCACGCCGCTTCTTCCCTTCAGGGGACCGGACGATCCGCAACGCCTCACGGGACGCCGCCAGCACCGCCGGCGGCAGTGACGTGGAGAAGATGAAACTGCGGGCACGGTTGACCAGCAATTCCCGAATCTCACCGGAACAGGCCGCATAGGCGCCGAAACTGCCCAGCGCCTTGCCGAAGGTGCCCATCAGGACATCGACATCCGCCGAGACCCCGAGCTCCTCGGCCGTACCTGCTCCAGTCGGCCCGAAGATACCGCCACCATGGGCATCGTCCACGACCAGGATCGCCCCATGACGTCGTTTCAACACTGCCAGTTCCCTCAGAGGCGCCATATCGCCGTCCATACTGAAGACGGCATCCGTGACGATCACGGCCCTCCCCTCACCATGATGTTTTTCCAGCAGCCGGGACAGGGCGGAAATATCGTTGTGCGGATAGCGGACCAACCGTGCCGATGACAGCAGGGCGCCATCCACGATGCTGGCATGATTGAGCCGGTCGGAAAAGACCACGTCCCCCCGGCCGGCCAACGCCCCGAGGATGCCGATGTTGGCAACATAACCGCCATTGAAGACCAGCGCAGCCTCGGTACCCTTGAAATTGGCGATATCGGCCTCCAACTGTTCATGGAGTGACATGGTTCCCGATACCAGTCTCGATGCCCCGCTGGAGGTACCGTACTGTTCTGCCCCCCTGATGCTGGCTTCGACGAGAGCCGGGTGATCTGCCAGGCCGAGATAGTTATTGGAGCAGAGCATCAACAGATCACGGCCATCGACGGTAACCCGTGCCCCCTGCTTCCCCTCGACCCGCCGGGTCGTGCGGTACAGCCCCCGGCTGCGTATGGATTCAAGCTCTTCCCTGATGGTGACCGTCACAACCACCCTCCTGTTAACCGGTCAACCACTTTTGGTTGACAATGAAGGTAAAAAAAATGTGATGCCCCGCTACGGGGGAAACTACCCCTGCAAGTTGCCGAGCGGGAGTGAAAATGCGAACGTGGTCCCCTCGCTCCCGCTGGTGAACGACACCTTGCCGCCAAGATACCGCTCGCCGAACAACTTCATGCTGTAGGTACCGATGCCGCGTCCGGCCGATGATTTTGTGCTGAAGGATCGCTTGAAGAGTTTCAGCTTGACCTCTTCCGACATCTCACCGGGGTTATGCACCTCAACAACGGCATTATCCCCCTCCGTCCGGACCGTAATGGTGACGATTCCCCCCATCGGGCTGGCTTCAAGGGCATTCAGCGTCATGCTGCCGATGATGCGTCGGAGTACCGCCGCATCACTGGTGACAACACAGTCGGGACCATCCGTGACGAGCAGCGTTCTGCCCGGGGTCTTCTCGTAATCGCGGTACAACTGGTAGACCTCCGCAACGATCGTTCCGAGAGCAAAGGTTGAAAGCTCTGGCTCGAATTCACCCTTCTCTGCCGCCAGCAGTTTCCTCTGGCTCCTGATCTCATCGAGAAGGCTGTCAGAGAGGCGCACCAGCCACGACTTGTATTCGCTTTCCAGGTGATGCGGCAGCGATTCGTGCTCGACCAGCAGCGAAGCCAGACCATGGATACAACCGGCAGTGTTGCTGACGTCATGAAAGAAGATACGCTCCAGGACATCCTTCCGTTTTTCGTTACTGATGTCGTGCAGAACAAATACCGTCAGTTTTTCTCCGCGGACCACAACCGGCGTTGCCGTGGCCTGCATATCCAGCACCGCCCCCTCGGCCCCGCTCAGCGTCACATGGCATTCACTGACTGCCTGGACATCGTTCTCCTGGCTGTTCACGATGGCCAGCACCGCACCGCAGACCGAGCAGTGCTGACCGGTGCCGCACCCGCCGGGGGCTTCATCGGAGTGGACACAGTTCAAGGCCTCCCCCGGACGTTTGCCGATCAACTGGTCAACCGACCCGACACCGGTGATACGAAGGACATTAGCGTTCACCGCCACAATCTGGCGCTGCGGGTTGATCAGCATGGCGTACCCCGGCATGGCCTGCAGCAGGGCGAGCGTCAGCTCATTCCCCATGACAGCAGACCGCTGCCGCTCGAGGGTCTCGGCGTCCGCCCGCTCAGCGGGTGCAAAACAGGTGGCCATGGGCCCGTTATGATCTGTCGAAGTGTCCATAAATCCTTGTTACAACACTGTGGTACACCCTTGAGCCGTAAGGGTCTCTACAACCTTCTTGACGTCCTGGGCCCGGTCACGGTTGCAGATGAGTAACGCATCGGGGGTCGACACGACAATCAGGTTGTCGACGCCGACCGTGGCAACGACCTTTGAATCGACATAGATCAGGCACCCCTGGGAATCGAGTGACACATGCCCCTGGGCATTGACGCAGACGGTCCCGGAAGCATCCGGCTCGATCACCTCGGGGAGAGAGCTCCAGCTTCCGACATCGCTCCATCCCATCTCCACCGGTATGACCTGTACCCGGGAGGATTTTTCCATGACACCGTAATCGATCGAAACGGAATCTACCCTGTCGTACACCCGCTCTATCTGCCCTTCCAGGTCGGAAAGCTCCCAGACATCGCCAGTGAACGTGATATTGGCCAGGCTTTGTGCCAGTTCAGGGAGGTGGGTCCCTATCTCGGACCGGATAACTCCGGCCCGCCAGATGAACATGCCGCTGTTCCAGAAGTAGTTGCCGGCATCCAGATAACGGATCGCCTCCTCCAGAGGCGGTTTTTCCACAAACCGGCGCACCGGGAACGGTCCTGCACCCCGCAGCTCCATGTCGGCCTCTATGTAGCCGTAACCGGTCTCCGGGCGGGACGGCATGATCCCCAGGGTCACCAGATAGCCGTTACGTGCGGCATGTCCCGCATCAACCATGGCGGTTCGGAATGCTTCTTCGTCCCGTATGTAGTGATCGGCAGGGAGCACGACCATGACACCGTCCGGATCGTGGGCAGCGATGATGGTCGCGGCCAGGCCGATGGCCGGGGCGGTGTTCCTGGCCAGCGGTTCCGAAATGACATCGATGGGGACCTTGCGGTAATGGGCCAACTGGCGCTCGGTCTCCTCGGTCTGCAGCTTGTTGGTGATGACAAGGATCCGTTTCGGCTTGAGGGGAAGGACCCTCTCCACGGTCCGCTGCAGCATGGTCCGGTCGCCGGTAATGGAGATCAGCTGTTTGGGGCGTGCCGCCCGGGACAGGGGCCAGAAACGGGTGCCGGACCCGCCGGCCAGGATAACGATATACATGGGAATCTCCCTTATTTATACTGCATGCGATCGATGAAGTCGGCCACCTCTCGCGATAACAGCCTGACCGCCTCCATGGTGTCGAACACGTCCCAGAGCGTCTGACGGAAACGGGCCACTTCCTGGTCGCTTCCGCCGTCATGCAGGGTGCCGACGATGGAGATCCTGAAACGGCCGACGCGGGTAAACCGCCCTTTCAGCACCAGCGTGGTCGCGGTGGGGGTCCCGCTTCTCGATACGTTCCGGTAGGTCTGCCGCGACGCAACGAACCGCTCAATGTCTTCCGCCATGGCCGCGGGAAGCCCGGCATACCGCTGCTCCCGCTCACTCCTGCCCGCTGCATCGGTCGCATCGGTAAACAGCTCGCTGTTCAGCTCGAAGTCTCTGATGATCAGGGACTTGTACGATGCCATATACTTCTGGTTGCTGATGACCTCTTCGTCCATGACGGTCCGGGACGACGCCGCGCAGCCGGAGAGACACAAGAACAGGCAGAAGGAGAGTACGGCCCGGACAAGGGCCGGAGAGAGCCTCAAAATCATCAGACCTCTTCCGTCTGACTGGCGCGGTGGTAATCGTCGTCAAACCTGACGATATCATCTTCACCCAGATATTCGCCGCTCTGCACCTCGATGATGACCAGGGGGATCTTGCCCGGATTTTCGAGCCGATGGTTATGGCCGATGGGGATGAAGGTGGATTCGTTGACATTGACGATCTGCTGCCGGTCGCCGCAGGTCACCAACGCCGTACCGGAAACCACAATCCAGTGTTCACTGCGGTGGTGGTGCTTCTGCAGCGACAGCCGCTGCCCAGGCAGTACCTCGATACGCTTGATCTTGTAGCTGGCACTCTCGTCAAGCACCAGGTATGAACCCCACGGACGTTCTCCGCGCTCCATGCCGTTTCTCCTACGTTCGTGATGTATTCCGCAGTTCCAGATAGGCCTTCAGGGCATCCCGCCACGGACGGGGCCGGAAACCGGTATCCTGCTCCAATTTGCTGCAGTCAAGGGTCGAGTACAACGGACGCCGCGCAGGGCGGTTGAGCTGTTCGGTCGTCATGCCGTCTACCCTGACCGCTACCCCGCTCTCTTCGAAAATGGCCCGGGCAAATCCGTTCCACGAGCAGAATCCGGCGTTGGCGGCATGGTAGATCCCCCGCTGCCCCGACCGGACCAACGCCGCAATGGCGGCCGCCAGGTCAACGGTCCAGGTCGGCGAGCCGATCTGATCGTCGACGACCGTCAGCACATCCTTTTCCCCTGCCAAGCGAAGCATGGTCTCGACAAAATTCTTCCCATGCAGGCCATAGAGCCACTGGGTGCGGACTATCAGGTGATCGGAATTGAAGGCGGCGTTCATCTCGCCGGCAAATTTCGATTCACCATACACGCCGAGGGGGCGCGGCAGGTCATCCTCCAGATAGGGGCTCCCCTTGCTGCCGTCAAAGACGTAATCGGTGCTGACATGCACCAGCCCTGCGCCGATCTCGCGGGTGGCCATGGCCAGATGCGCGACCCCTTCGCCGTTAACCTGCATGGCTGTTTCCACATTGCTCTCGCAACCGTCCACATCCGTGTAGGCAGCACAGTTGATGACCGTTTTGGGTCTGAGGGTCCGCAGGGTCCGCTCCGTGGATTCCAGGGAGGTGATATCGATCTCGTCGATATCCACCCCGCGGGCACCCTCCCCGAGACAGGCCATCATATCACGCCCCAGCATACCGTTGGCACCGACTACCAGAATCATGGGCGTCCTCCGTACTGGGTCTCGTAATACTCGCGATAGGCACCGGAGGTGACATCCGCTACCCATTCGCCGTTGGCCAGATACCAGTCGATGGTTTCGGCGATGCCCCGCTCGAAGGTATAGGCCGGTTCCCAGCCGAGATCCTGCTTGAGCCGGGTGGCATCGATGGCGTAACGACGGTCATGACCGGGACGGTCCTTGACGTAGGTGATCAGGCCGCGATTCTCGCCGGCAGCTCGTCCCAGTTTTCCGTCAAGCAGGTCACAGACCAGGTTAACGATATCGATATTCTGCCATTCGTTATTACCGCCGATGTTATAGACCGACCCCGGGGCGGCGTTTTTGAGAATCACCTCCACCGCTGTGGCGTGGTCGCGGACATGCAGCCAGTCCCTGACATTTTTACCGTCACCGTAGACCGGCAGCGGCTTCCGGTTGATGATGTTGTGGATCATGAGCGGGATCAGCTTCTCCGGGAAATGATACGGCCCATAGTTGTTGGAACAGCGGGTGTTCAGCGTCGGCAGGCCGAAGGTCTCATGGTAGGCCCGCACCAGCATGTCCGCCCCGGCCTTGCTGGCCGAATAAGGGGAATTGGGGGCCAGCGGGGTCTCCTCGGTGAAGAATCCGGTTGCACCCAGGCTGCCGTACACCTCGTCGGTGGATATCTGAAAGAAGCGAAAATCGGCAACACGGCCGGACTGCCAGTGCCTGCGGCTCTCCTCCAGCAGGACCTGGGTACCGAGCACGTTGGTGCGCACGAAGATCTCCGGACCGGTGATGGAGCGGTCCACATGGGACTCGGCCGCAAAATGGACCACGGCGTCGATACGTTCCTCTGCCAGGAGACCGGCCACCAACCCGGCGTCACCGATATCCCCTTTCACAAAACGGTAGCTGGGATCGCCGGCCACGGCAGTCAGGTTCTCCAGGTTACCCGCATAGGTAAGGATGTCGAGATTGACGACCCGGCACCCGGGATTAGCGGCAAGGAACGAATGGATGAAATTGGATCCGATGAAACCGGCGCCGCCGGTCACCAGGAGGGAAGTGGGGGTAAAAGCCATGGGGGGAACACCTCACTGTCTTCGGTAGGGGATCAAGCGTTTATTTCTAGCACAATTCCTGCTAGAATGGGAGCACTTTTACGGAAAACCTGCTCATACACGAAAGGCGGATGCACCATGGAAAACAGGACACTATGCCGCTGTGGATCGGACAGCCACAGCCATCTCTGCATGCTGCGCAGCAAAGGGCTGCAGGATGAAATCGCCAGGATCACCAGCGACCCGAAATACTATTGCTTCACCTGCGGCGGGGAGGCGAATTGCGCGGAAAATCTCTGCGAACCCGACAAGATACCCTGACAGAGTTTAATCAGTACGTTAAACCAAAGCAACCTTGCTGAAAAGGTGACACTAGTCGAGACGGAAGTCCTTTTCCGTTAGACCGCCGTTACGGTGAACCTTCCTGAAGGTCATGGTTGCCCGGTCGCCGTTCTGCTCCACGATAACCAGCCGACGGATCGTGCCGTCCTCCAGAAAGACGATGCTCAGCTCCTTCAGCTGACCTTTCCCCCGGGGAACGATGCCGAGGGTATACACGCCTCCGGTCAGGTCCGCCTGGATGTCAACCCCTTCCGGCTGCTTCGTCACCGGGGCGGCCAGCCGGTTGAACCACTGCCTGAGCCCCTGTTCGGGGGGGAGCGGGATGCGGGTCCGTTCACCATCCCGGGCGCCGGCCTGTTCGATCACCGCGTCCCGCAACACCATGCGCGACGCATAAGGGGGATTCAACTCCAGGTAAAACAGGTCGGGCTTCCTGAAACGGACCGTACCGGTCATGGTCAGACTGCGCTTCATCAGCTTGAGCCGCTTCTCCTGGGTTATCTCCGCCGAGAAATCAGTGATGCCGGCAAATCCCCGCCGCAGCGCCTCCAGCCCCTCTACCGCTGAAATGGGACGCGCAGCGGCGCTCCCGGTGAATCCCGCCACCAGCAGGGCCGCAATAAGGCCACGACAGATCAGCACCCTCATAATGCCCCCACCCCCAACGCCAGTTGTACCCTGAGCAGGACATCCCCGTCACAGACGACCTCTCCCTCGACCAGAAACAGCCTGCCGAATGACTTCAGCAGACGGGCGTTCACCGTCAGCAGGTCGCCGACCTGCGGCGGACGGCCGAATTCAGCCCGGTCGATGGCGGCCAGAAAACCCCCTTCACCCTCCTGCTGGATTGTCAGCACACCGGCTAGTTGAGCAACGGATTCAACGAGAAGTATCTGGGGGAACGGCTGCGCGACAGAGACACCCGCCGTGGCGGTCGCCATAACACCCGGTTCCAGCCCGACGATTCGGTCAAGCAGGAGGAACGGGTACCGGTGGGGCAGACGGGTGGTAGGATCGATGCTAGACAGAGGGGCCTCCGGTGACCTGAACGGCAAAATACGGCCCCTGGGGGGATGCTGCCAGGTGCAGCCCGCGGCCGCCGGGGGGGAGAGATGCCAGCAGCACCGACAGACCAGTCCCCCCCATGGAGAGGGAACGGCCGGTGACGGGGCCCAGATCCAGCAGCGGCCTGCCGGAGACCCGCTCCACCAGGGGAGGCAGGTCGGGTGCGGTGCCGGAAAGCGAGATCAGGTCGCAAGTCCCGGATGATGCGGTCAGCAGGTCGAACACCTCCTGCTCATGGCCTGCGGCAAGCATCCCGATGGAGTCGATGGCTGTCAGTGAACCTCGCGGGGTCGCCTGACGTCGGGCGGCGTGGTCGGCACGCTCCAGCACGACCACACCGCACCCCTCGCCGAACGGTACTGTCGAAGGTTTCAGCTGTCCCATGGCGGTAAAACCGGCAATCATCAGTGGTGTCAGGTCATCGGTTCCGCCGGTCAGCATGACATCGGCCCGCCCTTCCTCAAGGTAGCGGCAGGCCAAAAGCAGGGCCGACTCTGCCGAGCAGAAACGCTGGACCAGCGTAGCATTTGGGCCACGGAAGCCATGCTCGATGGAGGCGTTGCTGGCCGGGGCGTTGGCCACCGTATTGGGAAAGATCATGGGGATCAGCCCCTCGACGCCGCCACTGAAGTACCCGGCCAGAAACTCGGCGGAGCTGGCGATACCGCAGAACCCGCTGCCGAAGACAATACCGACCCGTTCCGGGG
>CAZSTJ010000116.1:0-3593 GCA_964609805.1 uncultured Geobacter sp.
GAGAGCTGACCGGCCGTAGTCACGCTCCTGGAATCCCTCGAAGACCCACTTCCGCTCTGCCGGATTGAAGGTGAACACCTCTCCCTTCAACAGCGAATGAGTGGCGCCCGCAATGGTCAGGTTGATCGTGCCACCGTTGAGAACGGGATCGAAGCCAATGGTCCCTCCGGATTTTACCTGCGCCAGCGCCGATCTCAGCGTTACGGTCCCCGTTGGCGGTGTTTCGACATCCTGCAGGGAGGTCACCACGATCGGCGGGTCGCTGTTTGAGGCGGTTGCGCCACCTCCTGTGCCGCCGCAGCCCCATACCAGCATCAGCAGCCAGAGCAGGCCGGCAGTTGCTGATGCACGGTATCCCCCTCTCTTCAGACAGAGTATTGGAGATTCATACCGGTCGCCTTGTTGTTTCATATCAGTATCCCCCGTACAAACCAGACTGGTCTGCCGCTGACAGCACCGTGAACGGCGCTCCATCTTAATTAATCGTAATTAATTATACCCCCGAAAGACTCCTTTGCAATCAACAGGTATATATTTGCAGACGCCCGGAATCAGCATTTTTGATCTGCATCATGTCTATTCAATGGAATACGTGGCAGGGTGGGAACGATGGCACTATCATTCAGGGAGAGACGATGATCACAACCAGCGAGATCGCGGTCACTGTTACGATATGGGTTTTGACGGCATGCGGGGCATTCTTCGGCATACGCGCAGCCTGGCGCCGCAGGAAAAAACACCAGGAAGGGAAAGGGACGAACAGGGTTACTTAATATTCCTGCTGCTGGTAACGATGGCCTTGTCACCGACAAAGTTGACGGTGATGTTCTTCTGCTCGTTTCCCCAGACACAGCTCTTCACAAAAAGCGCTTCTGAACAGCTGTCCGGTTTCCCCAGGATCTTGACGACCTCAGCGTATTCGATCCCGGTCTTTATCTTGGCGTAGTTTTCAACGGTCAGCTTGCTGCAACCGACCAGCAGCGCAAGCAAGCCGAGAAGGATGATCATCCGTAATTTCATGGGGGCAACCTTTCTTTCAAATTGGTTTCAGAATCTGCCTGCGAGGCTGTTTAAGGCTTAGAAGAGGCTGTACAGCATCTTCACACCCATGACAATCAGGAGCAGGGCAAAGATCTTTTTCAACCGGCCGATCGGCAGGCTGTGGGCCAGCCGCGCCCCGAGCGGGGCAGTCAGCATGCTGGCAGCCGAAACGCCGACCAGCGCCGGCAGGTACACAAAACCGAAGGTGTGGGGGGGAAGCGGTGCATTCATCCCGTTGACCGCGTACCCTGCCGCCCCCGCCAGGGCGATCGGGAAACCAATGGCCGCCGATGTGCCGATGGCGGTGTGCATGGCCGTATTGCACCAGATCAGGAATGGCACCGACATACTCCCCCCCCCGATGCCAACCAGACTGGAGACAACACCGATGGCGCCACCCACGCCGAACAGGGCGGACCGTCCCGGCAGTTGTCGATGGGGATGGGGACGAATATCGAGCAGCATCTGGACCGCAACATAAAAGAGGAACACGACGAAAAACGCCTTGAGGAAGGTGGTGGAAAGCTGGGCAGCCACCCAGGAGCCGGCAAAGGTACCGGCCAGGATGCCGGGGCTAATCCGCCGTACCACGGACCAGTCAACCGCGCCCCGTCGGTGATGCGCCCGAAGACTGGAGACCGACGTGAACATGATGGTTGCCAGGGAGGTGCCGAGGGCCAGATGGAGGATATAGTCGGCCGGCATGCCGCGGGAGGTAAAGTTAAAGGTCAGGATCGGCACAATCACCAATCCTCCCCCCACCCCGAGCAGTCCCGCCAGCACACCGGCGAATCCCCCCAGTGCAATGTACATCAGCCACGCGGAGTCCATCTAACCTCCTCTGCCCGGATATATCTTAACGCAGTCGCCGGTCTGAAATTGATGTATTCCGGACCAGACCGGAACAAATCTGCCGCGCCCACCATCTGAGCACATACTACCATTACGAGACTATTCACTGATTTCATGATGTGCCCCGACTTCCCGTTTTGCCCCGGACTGTTTGATAAACGCCAGGAAGCGGCCCTCCAGTTCATCGGCTGATTTTTCCGCACCGGCCATGCGCAGGATCTCGACCACACATTCTGCGGTACAGAGACAGGCATCCTTCTGGTTCTTCCTCAGGTTATAGCGGGACTCGCCCGACGGGCGGATGGCAACCCGCTTCATGCCGTGCAGGTAGGGGCTCCGTTGGTGGATCTTGCGGGCCTCGTGCCAGGTCCCGTCGATGAGGATGCATCGATCGATACCCGACAGGTCGTCGTTGTCCTCGTCAGCACTCCCGGGATAGACCAATGCTACCCCACCCCTGGCGATCTGCTCCAGCAATTCGGCGGGCGGTTCCATTCGGTCCCAACGCACCTGTTCGGCATCAGGGCCGAGTACATCGAGCACCAGTCGCCCGGTGTTGGAACGCTTGGGGAATTCCTTAAAATGGGTCAAAAGAGTGAATTTCATGCGGTCAATGTAGATAGGTTGATGCCATGGGGATACCATACATTCGTACAGTGCAACTAACGATCAGGCCGCGGCAAATATAAATCTGAAGGCGATATTTTCTTTGGATGCCCGCACCACCTCGGCCGGCAGGATCGGTGCTTCGTTCCCCTCGATCAACCGGGTAACCTGGAGCGTCATGGGGGTACCGGGGGTCGGTATGTCACTGAAGGGGTTTCTGGCTAGAATGCCGCCATCACTGTAGTTGAAGGTAGTGGTGACCTCGATGCCCCGTTCCAGCCAATTGATCCGGATCTCGATCTCAACCTCGATACGCTCATACCTGCGCTTCTCCAACATGCCCCCTCCTCCGCCTCAATTTCGGCACGCATCATACGGTAAAATATGCTGATTGTCCCCACAAAAGTCGATTTCGTACCCCACTCGAAACGATTTGGCCTCAGACCGCCTCAGCCAGCCGCTCTGCAAGACGGTATAACTCCGTCACCCCCTCCAGACCTTCAATGAAACGGACCGGTATGCCTGAAAATCCGACCTGTGCCCCCACCAGCGCCCCGGTCAGCATGGCCCTGGCCTGGTTCTGCCCACCACCGTTGACCGCATGCAGCACTGCTGATTCGAAATCGTTGTGAAAACGGGCCGCAAGATAGTAGACCGCAGGCAGCTGGTGATAGATGGCACACGGCATACCGTAGACAAGGGAAACCTTCCAGGCCGGCTCGATACGGATATCCGGATCATGCGCCGCCTGCGCCATGTAGGATGGCGTCAGCAGGGCATCGGGCGAGGCGAATCTTCCGGCCCGGGGCGGGTCGGGATCGCCGGGGCCGGGTGGCTGCAGATCTTCGTTCGTTATGTGGTGGAACGGCAGTTCTCCCCTGTTCACGAGCCGCATCAGCTTGCCCGACAGATGGGCATTCAAGGCATGTCCCTGCACCAGCATTCCCAGCACGGCGCCGTAAGCAACGGTCATGGCCACGACCGCCTCGTCGATCTGGGTCAGGGTTGTGTTTCGGGCGACAACATCGGCCAACAGAGCCGGGTTGCGGGCGTAACGGACCGCCAGCACCAGGGTCCGTTCAATCGCTTCGGTA
>CAZSTJ010000116.1:3603-11249 GCA_964609805.1 uncultured Geobacter sp.
CTCGTCCAGGCGGCGGCAGAAGTCGGCCTGATCGTAGCCCCCCTGCTCGACGACCGATGACAGCAACATCCTGAGGATAAAGCCTGCCTGGGAGAGTTGGCCGGCTTTGAGGCCGCTGTGGTACCGACCCAGCTTGGGATCGGTATAATCACTGATCCACTCACCGTGGTCGCGGCGCATCTCATCCAGATCATAATACCAGTGGGGGCCGAGTCCGAGGGCATCACCGATGAAGGCTCCCATCACGGCACCGGCGGCACGGTCTTTCATGGTTATATCAGACATGACGACCTCCTTTTCAGAACTCCGCAGCTACCCCTGTCTCTCTTCGACAACAGTCACGCCGCACCGGCACCCTCTCCCGTTCCAGCCGTCCCGGAATATTCTGCTATACCATGCATTGGTTGCCGGCATGTCACTCGCCCTACTGTTCATGATATCCACTATAGCATGTCCGGACCGGATGCGGAGGCTGCATCTTCAGCCTTCGCTGTCTCGGTCACTCCATTCCACGGAACATAACCTCCAGGCGGACAGTAAAGGCAAAACGTGTTGGATACCGGCCGGTTCCGTCACGGGGCCAGAAGAGCTCCGGTTCCAGTTCGTAAAACAACCAGTCACGGAAGATGTTCTGTCGGTACCGGGCCAGCAACCGGAAGGTGTCGACACCGTTGCCGCTGCTGCTGCGGCCGAACAGCCCGCCAGCCAGTGTGGTCACAGCATTTGACGGCAGCTCCCGTATCAGGGAGAGTTCACTCCCCCACTCGACCCCTCTGATCTCCGACGAGGCTGTGGCCGAGTTGCCCCACCGGAGCAGGGTACCCGCCGCCAGCTGGCGTTCTGCCTCAATTTCGGCAGTCTGACCCGGCACCTGCAGATCCTTGAGAAAGAGGGTTTCAGTGTAGCGGACGAGCGACCGTTCATCTAATTTCTGGGTATACTGGAATCGGCTGCGAACAAAAGCTTCAGGGGAGAAGGAAACCCGCATCCCCACACCCAGAAAGAGATTCAGCGCCGGGGTCTGGAACAGGGTATAGCGAAGTTCGGTGTTGGTAATCCGGGCTGACGCAGAACTCCGGTAGAAACCGGGGCTGCCGGGATCCTGGGGCAAACCGCCCGGCGATTGTTCACGTTCATCCTCCTCGGCCACCACCAGCCGAAGACGTTCATCAAGATTCGATAGCTGGAGATTCGCCCGTACCGCCATGCCGGGGCTGACCTTGCCGCGATCATCGACCCGCAGGGAAGTCCGCCACCGCACCAGGTAACGGGTCTGCTGCCGATTCTCAGCCCGGACATTACCGAAAAAATTATCCAGCCGCACCACCTGCTCAAGAATGCCCCGTTCCAGGCCGGCATGGGACGTGTCTACCGTCTGGCCCAACCCGGTTGCATCCTGGTCGGCGGCGGAGATATCCCCAGCATCCGGTTCGAGCGATGTGGTTGCTGCGGATGCCGGTATCGGCTGATCCGCCTCCTCCGCTCCGCTGACGTCGGGGTACAGGAACGCAAGGAGGAGTAGCGTCACCAATGCCTGCTTCACCCTTCGTGCAGACAATCTGAACGGCGGATCAGGCGACAATTTTTTCCTCTACGCTACGGATTTTGTCTTCCATGGTCTGGGTGCGATCCATACGGGTCCCCACCTTGATGGTGGTGGTAATGCGCGGCGCCCCCATGCCGTGGACAACCTCATGGCAACGCTTCACCGCCGCGAAGACCTCGTCCCATTCCCCCTCGATGTTAGTGCCGTAGGAGTGCAGCGCCGTCTTCAACCCTGCCTCCGCCAGCACCTTCTCGCAGGCCGCGATGTAAGTCGAGAGGGAAACACCCACCCCGATCGGCACGACGCACAGATCGATCATTACCTTCATACCGTTTCTCCTTGTGGCAGCATGGCCGGCGACCTGTTCTGCTCAATCTGTCACGGCCGGCCCTGCAGCGCCCTGAAATATTCCTTTTCAGTTACCAGGTCGAAAGAGCTGGCGATCCTGTCGATAAAAAGTGTCCCCTGCAGATGGTCGAACTCATGTTGAAATACCCGCGCCGGAAACCCGTCCAGTTCCTCTTCGCACGTATCACCCCGCCGGTTCAGGTAACGTACGGTGATTCGGCTGTGCCGCGGCACCAGGCCGCGCAACCCCGGAATACTCAGACATCCTTCCCAGCCGTTTTCCAGTTCATTGGAGCCCCTGACGATCTCCGGGTTGATCACGACCATCGGCTCGCGGTAGGGCGCATCGGGGTAACGGCCGGAAGGAGCCGAGGTAACGACGAACAGCGCCAGGGATTCAAAAATCTGCGGTGCAGCAAGCCCCGCCCCGCTGACCTCCGCCACAGTCGCCAGCATATCTTCGATGATCGCCTGTATCCTCGGATCTGCGGGATCAGCCACTGCATCGGCCTTCCGCCGCAGTACCGGTTGTCCCAGCTGCGCTATCTGCCTCAAAACTGCCATCTTTGTCCCCTTTCCAGATGACGGTATATCATTTTAGGACAGTATAGCAGTAAACTCCCCCATTCCGGAACCCTCTCCATAAAAGATGACGAGTCTGATAAATTATTGTAATGTTGAGCCGCATTTTGCCGATACGTAGCTAAAGGGCGCAACAGGCGTCCGGTTTGCGCTTGCCATATCAGCCGGTTGCAGCCGTTCCCTGCCACGCCGACGACGATTCTCGCCGGCACGTGCCCCCATCAGAACAAACAAAACGGGATTATCCGATGATCGATTTGAAACGATGCACCGAAATTCTGGAAATACGCCATGACGCCTCGCTTGATGAGGCCCGGCAGGCATTCCGGGACCTGGTCAGCATCTGGCATCCTGACAAGTATTGCCATAATGCCCGGCTTATGGAGAAGGCCGACCGAAAGCTGAAAGAAATCAACTGGGCATGGGAACAGTTTCAGAACCATGTCCGGGAGCTGGAACTAGAGGCCGAGGAACGACAACGGAAGGAAGTCGAGCGCCGACGCCAGCTCAGCCTCAGAAAACCGCTGGAACGGATGGAGTTGCAGCCGTCCGACCTGGACATCAAGACGACCGTTTCGGCAGATCTGGCCCAGCAGGCCTATCAGGCCCTTCAGAACCGGCCTCACATCTACGACCCGGACCTGGGGCTGTCGCGGAAAACGGAAGCGTTTCGAACGGTCGGCGATGAGAAAATCGTGAGCAATCCATCGGCAGGCGTCATGGCTGGTCGGCACGACACATCCGCTGGTGTGGACAGCGAAAAGTCGCCACGCGGCGTCCCCCGGCCGGAACCGCAGAAACAGCCCCCTGAGGCAGAACGTCGGCGAATGGTTGATCCAGTCGCCGAAAAGGCCCTGAAACAACAGCGGGAACTGGAGCGGGAAATCAACCGCAAGATGCAGATCCTGTCCGAAACCTACGTGAGCGGACGAAGGGTGCGGGATTTCCAGGAGCGTCACGAGCGCGAACAGTCGCGGCGGGTTATTGTTGAGGAGCAGGAAAAAGCCCGGGCCGATCTGAAACAGATGCACCGTGTCTTCACGGAACGCTATCTGATTGCCTATCACTCCTGGATCACCCAGGAACGGGAAAAATTCGATGCCGCCGAACGCGAACGCCAGATGCAGACCGGAATCTACCGCATCCTGCGCGGCATCAGGCAGCAGAAGGAATTCCCCTACGCCATTCCCCATATCCAGATGCTCTTCATCCAGGGGGGAACCTTCCGCATGGGGTTGGACGACAAAGGCAGCATCCTCAGCAAACTGGTGGGTCATGCCAGCAGCCACCCCCGCCACACGGTAACCCTGAACAACTTTTATCTCGGCAAGTATCCGGTCACGGTCAAGCAATGGTCCCGCGCCATGGGGGTACCGATTGAGGAGCAGGGGCACAACCTGCCCATTCAGCTCAGTTGGAGCGATGTTCATAAATTCATCGCTGTGTTGAACGGGGTAACCGGCCTCAGTTTCCGCCTTCCCAGCGAAGCGGAATGGGAATATGCAGCCCGCAGCGGCGGCAGGGACGAACAGTGGCCCGAGGAATGCATCGGCGACACACTGACCGACCATGTCTCCGCCGGCCGGGAACAGGTCGGTCAGCATCACCCCAACAAACTGGGGCTGTTTGACATGATTGGTAACGTGGGCGAATGGACCAACGACTGGTACGACCCCAAGTATTACTCACGAAGTGAAGAGATCGATCCCCACGGGCCGGAGCAGGGTGAGCGCAAGGTGATCCGCGGCAACGTCACTACCGATGTGGTCGGCAATCCCGTTATCGCGGATTGTTTCAGCAGGAGTACCCTTCCGATAAACCGGTTCAATCGGGCCGGGTTCCGGCTGGCCCATTCTATGCTGTGACGTGATGACTGAAAGCCTATCTTTTCATACCCCCGGCAAGAGAAGGTCATAAAATGAAACGGGCGACCATTCGGCCGCCCGTTCTTATTTCATTTCAGCGGGATAAAAAAGGAATTTACCTACTCTCCGGCGGCACGTACCTTGATCTCCAGATTGTCCACCTGCACCTTCCCCTTCAGGTTTACCCGGTAGACCTTCCCCCCCTGCCACTCCTTCTCATATCTCAGGCGCACGGCATCGTGCCCCTTTCCCGGGGTACCGTCTATCGTCAATTCACCGTTGCGATACCGTAAGGAGATAATCCGGTTGTCAGCACCGGCCTTCACCGACAGTTCACGTTCTTCCCCATCCGTCATCCGGAGTGAGACCCGCTCCAATCGCTGTCTCTGCCCCCGCTCTTTCAGGTCGCCGGACAGGAGCACAACCTCGACGCTCCGCGGCGGTCGATCAATTGCTGGTGGGCCCGGGGGACGAACCGGCACCGACTTGGGCGGTTCCGGCTCACGGGAAGTTACCGGAGGTCTCGGCGGTACAACCGTGCGGACCGGCGGCTGTGGCCTCGGGGGCTCCTTTTCCCTGATCACCGGTGGAGGAGGTTTCGGCTGGTCGTACACCCTCAGCGGTGGAGGCTCCACTTCCCGCCCAAGGACCAACCGGTGCGCATCACGCTCGTGACGACTGGAACGGTCGCGCACCTCCACAAACAGATCCACATCACGCAGTTCCGGTGTTCCGGATACGGCAGCGCCGGCGTAGAGCCGCCCCTGCCCCCAACTCCGGTCATAGCCGAAACGCGTCCCTTCGAGGAACAGGGTTCCGCCGGCATACGACACCTTAAGATCAGCCGATCGCCCCTGGTGGTCGGTCACAACGATCCGGCGGCTTTCCCCCTCGGCAATGGTAAAGGTCAGCGGCTCATAACGGTATCGACGCTCGCCGAGTTTGACGACCCCACCCTGCAAACGGATCCGAATCAGTTCTCCATAGGCACCGTCTCCACGGTGAATCCGTTCAATCCGCTCCTGACGTTCCCGCTCCAGGGCAGCCTGCCGTGCCTGCTCGCGCTGGCGCTCATAGGCTTCCTGCCTCGCCCGTTCCTCTTCTGCCTGACGACGGGCCTGTTCCTCAAGGGCCTGTCGACGGGCCCGCTCCTCGGCAGCAATCCTTCTGGCCTGTTGATCCCGTTCGTAGACCCTCATGGCCTCGACCCGCTCTGTTTCGCTCATCCGGTCCCAGCGATCCTGGGGAACACCGTACAGGTAAGGGGTGCAGGCTGACAGGGCCAGCAGCAGGGACAGCGCAGTCATGAGTATTCGTTTCATAGGCACCTTCCTGATTCAGTTATGGTGGACCCGCCCCTTCTGCAGCAGCGGCAGCAGGAAGCGTTCGAAGGTTGCCAGCTGTTTCGAGGATAGCAGGTCAACGTTTCCCTCGTTATCCAGCAGAAAAGTACCGACACCGATGACCGTTTTGGCCAGATAGCCGGTCCCCTCGACACTCTTCTCGATTTCGTCACGCCGTTTGCTGATCAGGGTATGCAGTTGGTGTAGATCAATTACCATATTAGGTTCTCCTCGGCACAAATGTTCGTGATGTAGTGTTCGTACAGATGGTAGATTCATCCCGTATCGGGAGAGAATCAGCAGACACGGAAAAGGCGGCCAATGGCCGCCTGATGGTTCTGAAACAGGATACGCCGCCAACTCTGCCGATAGCGCAAATCCAAGTTACTATACGCCGCAAAAAAAAATAAAAACAGACTGTTTTTTTCGTTCTGGATGTCTATAGTTAAATCAACGGTAGCGCTACCTGAACACAGCATCACGAAACAGAAGGAGTAAGAAGAGCTGTAAATGATGCGTTAGCAGTATCACGAAGAACAAACCGGAGGATAGTATGACCGAGGACACGCCGCCGGGCTGTAACCCAAAATAGGAAGTATCAGGCAGACTGGAAGTCGCAGTCTGAATCCCCGATAAAACGGGAAGAGTATCGAAGGCCCGCGAGAAACATCGCGGGCCTTTTATTATTTCCATTCACCTTCTGCCTAACCGCTCCCCGAAGCTGTTCCGAATGTTTTCAATGAGATTGGCTACACGAGGTAGCCACCAAAAAGACAAAAGGCGACCAGTTAGCCGCCTTTTCCCCTTTTCTCTGCTCTAACCCCGTTCGTACCGATTGAAGAATGTCACTATTTCTGATGGCAGTCATCACAACTCGTCGGCCCCTCGCCGAACAGGTCGTGACAATCTGTGCAGTATTTATGAGCCCACTCTTTGCCGAACTCCTTGATCTTCCCTGGAGGTTTGGTGGTCACCATCGCCCCGTCCTGAGAGACGGTAACGTTCTCGTGACAGACGAAACATTTGCCCACCCGTTCGGCCTGGTGTTCCTTATGGTTGAAAACCATGCCATTTTTGAACCGTACGACATCGGCGGCGTACGCAGTGGACGTGATGAGAAGTACCGCCAGCAATACCCTAAGCAAACAATCCTCCCCTGCTGATGAATCCCCTCAGCTCTTACTTCACTTTTTTTCACTATAATCCTACCGTTGCGGTCCGGCAACCATTAAAGACAAATGTTATCGTCATTGTCCCAATACCAAACCCCCTGCCATATCGTCGTATCTTCGCACCTGGCCAGAACAATTGTTCTCGAAGACGCTGCGTCATCCCGCCCTTTCTGCAATCGTTGCTGCGACCGACCATCCACCGAAAGCGGCAATTATTTTCATCGAAATGCATTTGCTGGTTGACTTATGGCAAATAAAAGTGCCTAGTGAAATAACGTCTGACATACATCAGACAAATCGAAAAGTAGGACTAGGAGAAAGAACACAATGGTAAACGGAACAGTAAAATGGTTCAACGACAGCAAGGGTTTTGGGTTTATTGAGCAGGAAAATGGCGACGATGTATTCTGCCATTTCTCCGCTATCGCGGGCGACGGCTTCAAATCGCTTGCTGAAGGTGACAAGGTAACGTTTGAAGTAACCAAGGGTCCGAAAGGGCTTCAGGCCGCGAACGTAGTGAGAGTGTAACGACTACTCCGACAGACACCACAGCCCCGGGGAAACCCGGGGCTTTTTTATTGCCGGCAGTCTGATACGATCGAGACCGTTGTCCCTATACCGCAGGAGAGGAGTCCACGATGGCAAAACCGAATTTCCAGTTTCAGAAACGGCAAAAAGAGCTGGAGCGGAAGAAGAAGAACGAGGAGAAGCAGCAGCGTAAGCTGGCTAAAAACAGCGAGTCGACTGAAGACGCCCCGGAATCAGAATCTGACCCCGCCCCGGAAGAGAC
>CAZSTJ010000117.1:0-10991 GCA_964609805.1 uncultured Geobacter sp.
GAGTTTGCAGGCCGAGATTTTTCATCATCCCCCGCAAGGTATGCCGCAGTTCGGCGTGGGCAATCTCATGGGCCAGAACACCGGCGAGTTCTTCAGCTGATCCGGCGGCCCGGATCAGTCCGCTGTTGACGACCACCACGCCGCCGGGAGCGGCAAAGGCATTGATTTCGGGCCGGTCCGCGACAAACCAGCGGTAGCGGTGCACCGAACCGGTCGTGAGCCTGCTGCCGATGGCACTGATGGCGTCCACTGCCGGGCCGCGATCGATGATTTTCGTCTGCAACCTGGTTTGGGCCAGGACGAGATCACCCAGCCGTGCCTCATGTTCGGTTGAGATGCGCTTGACCGCCCAATCGGCAAACCTGTCGGAATTGCCGAGAAACAGACCGATCCCGAGCAGCGGCAACGTCAGAATCAGTATGAGCAGCAGAGCGCCGAAGCGGAAGCGCCGATCCAGACGAGTTGCGGCTCCCGCGATACTGGCAAGATGACTGGATGCAGCGGCAGGTGCTGAAGCGCAGCAGATAGCCCGCTCGGTTTCAGCTTCGAGTATGAAGGCGTAGGCGCCGTCTTCACCCTGCCAGGAAATCCTGAGGCCAGACGCATTGAAGCCGGCGGCGTCTATTGCAGGGTTGCCGGCCTCCAGTTGGCGTGCCGGCATTCCTTCCATCGCAACGTGCAGAGAGCCGTCGTCATTCCACCTGCCAGTCGCCGGCATGCCGGCGCCCGGAATACCGGGTCCGAACAATCGACCTCTGAAAGGCGGATCACTCATCGCTGCCGAGAATGCCGCCGAGCACTCCTGCGCCAAGCAGTGAGCCCTGGCCAACGGAACGGCCGCCAGCAGCAGGAGCCGAAAGAATTATACGGTTGGCGAGCCGCGACAGTGGCAGTGACTGCAGCCAGACTTTGCCGGGTCCGGTCAGCGTGGCATAGAAGAATCCCTCTCCACCGAAAACGGCAGATTTGATCTTGCCGACGAACTGGATATCAAAATCCACTGACGGTTGAAAGGCCACAACGCACCCGGTATCAACCCGCAGAGACTCCCCTGGTGACAGTGACATTTCCTTAAGGGTGCCACCGGCATGGACGAAGGCCATGCCGTCGCCCTCCAGCTTCTGCATGATAAAGCCCTCGCCGCCAAAAAGTCCGACCCCGAGTTTCCTCTGGAAGGCAATCCCGAGCGACACACCTTTGGCGGCGCAGAGGAAGGAGTCTTTCTGGCAGATAAGGGTGCCGCCGATGTCTGCCAGATGGACCGGGATAATCTTGCCAGGATAGGGAGCAGCGAAGGCAATCCTGCGTTTGCCGCTACCCTCGTTATGGAAGACCGTGGTGAAAAGGCTTTCCCCGGTCAGAAGCCGCTTGCCGGCACCCATCAGCTTCCCCATGAAACCACCCTGCTGCTGGGAGCCGTCGCCGAATACGGTATCCATCTGGATGCCGTCCTGCATGTACATCATCCCGCCGGCTTCGCCCACGGCAGCCTCACCCGGATCGAGCTCCACTTCCACGTACTGCATTTCGGACCCGAAAATTTCATAATCTACGACGTCCATTGCCATAGCAATTCTCCTCTCGAATAAAATACGGCACTGTCGTGCCTTGTCAGATTCTCTGTAGTTACAGGGTTACAGTACGGCGTTTCTTGCCAACTACAATCGAGGTGATGATGGATATCGCCAACACACCGAAGATCACCCCGAGTGAAAAATGCACCGGTATCTCGAAGCGGGTGTCAGCCAGGAGCATCTTTACCCCGACAAAAGACAGGACACACGATATCCCCAGTTTCAGATAGACGAACATCCCCATGACATTGGAGAGCAGGAAGTAGAGCGACCTGAGCCCCATGATGGCGAAGACATTCGACGTATAGACGATGAACGGATCTCTGGTGACAGCAAATACGGCCGGTATGGAATCCAGGGCAAAGATCACGTCGCTGGACTCGATCATCACCAGGGCCAGAAAAAGAGGGGTGGCGGCGAGTACACCTCTACTGTAAACAAACAGCCGATCACCGCGCATCCGCTTCGTTATGGGGATAAACCGCCTGACCAGTCTGACCAGCGGATTTTTCTCCGGCTCGATTTTCTCATCGCCGCCGAAAGCCATCTTGATGCCGGTTACGATCAGGATTGCACCAAAGACGTAGATCATCCAGTGAAACGCTTCAAGCAGTTCGATCCCGAGCCAGATGAAAATCGCTCGCATCACCAGTGCCCCGATGATGCCCCACTTCAGAATCTTCGGCTGATACAGACGCGGCACATGGAAATACGAAAAGATCATGATGAAGACAAACAGGTTGTCCACCGAGAGTGACTTCTCGATGACGTAGCCGGTGAAGAACTCCAGCGCCCTGGCCTGCCCCAGATACAGGTAGATGCCGGCATTGAAGATCAGTGCCAGCGAGATCCAGATCACCGTCCAGACGAGAGCCTCCCGGAAGGATATCTCGTGGCTTTTGCGGTTCAGGCCGAGGTCGATGATCAGCATGACCGTCACCAGCAGGCTGAACGTCCCCCACAGTATCATTTGCTCTGACATCAGTTCCCTTTTCTCATGCGGTCAATGCGATTCTTTGCCGCCAATAGGAGCTTTTTCGCCCAGATGAATTCAGTGGCGAGCAGTGCCAGACCGACCGGTATCACCACTACCGCTGGTCCGGGCAGCACGATCATGGCAGTTCCTATCGCCAGAATCGTGAAGCCGATCACGGTTATGGCCAGTCGTTTGGCCTGCTTTACCGTATGGATGATGATATGCTTCATAATTCTGCCTGCCGGTTAATCGAACAGCTCCTCCAGAAACGACTTCTTCCGGTACGGCTTGTGACCATGGCCCTGGTGATAATCTGGAGCATATTTTTTGTCATAGTGCGGTTGCTGTTGAGGATAGCCGGGCTGGTGCGAGTACTGTGGAGAGGGAGACGTGTCGACTGACTCACGGGAAGCCGAACGCTCGATAATCTTGTCGAGTTCTCCACGATCAAGCCAGACGCCACGGCATTCGGGGCAGTAATCGATTTCAACTCCTTGACGATCGGACATAACCAGGTTGACGGATGGGCAGACGGGACATTTCATGTAATATTCCTCCATGTTATTTGGGGCTATTTGTGTTCAAGTGAGTCTGTACGAATACGATTGTTAAACGTCGAGGCATAATCTCCTGCGCTTTGCTATCCAGAATTCTATGGCTTCCCTGACAATTTCAGAGATATTTCTGTCGCTTGATTTCGTGATTTTTTCCAGTTCCCGTTTTTCCTGATCACTGATGCGCAGTGAGACGACATTGGTCAATGCGCTTTCATCCCTGCGTCGTTTCGCTTTCTGTTTCAGGTCGCCACGATTCTGTTTCTGGTGATGCTGCATGGTCTCTGCTCCTTTCATTTCAGGTTAATTGTTTTGATAGTGTCATACTGTCATCGGCTTGCTTTAGTACCGCTCAGGTGGGTAACGCTCACTACTTCGCCGGTCGGAGCACTTCTCAGCCAGGTATAGATATCCTCGATCTCCCGCTCCAGATTCAGCCGGTCTGGAGAACCGATCGCCAGTGCTTTGGCTTTTTTCCCGAGATCACGGCTTTTAAAGCCCAGTTCTTCTGCCTTCTTTGTGAGGCGTGCCTCTACGGCTCGCTTGTTGCCAGACGCGGTCAGCACCAATCGGTGTTCATCCCGCTCCTGTACCGTCAGTGCCTTGTTGCCGTACGTGGTCCCGGCTGCCACCTGAATGCCGTCCACCGGACAGGAGAGATCGTAGTATCTGGCCGTGAATTTGCCGGTCCCCCCTGCTTCTTTCAGAGCCTCTTTTGCTGCCAGGCCGAGACGTGCCCCGAAAATGGACCCGGCACAGACATGCCCGTGGAATGCCTCCAGCTGGCTGTAAAGTGACGGGGGTGGGTTTCCATCACCGGCATACGATCTGTTACTCATGACAGTCAGCGCCATGACTCCGGCAAAAGCTACACAGGGAACTATCTTGAGATTCATTCAATACCTCCGTGATCTGTTTTTGACGATTACCGTAAACCGGTCGCCATATTTTCGAGTCTGGCAATACGCTCCTCCATCGGCGGGTGCGTTGAGAAGAGAGACATGAGTGAACCGCCGGTGAGCGGATTAACAATGAACATATGAGCCGTAGCTGGCTGGGCAGCCTGCATCGGAATCATCTGCGATGCGTTGTGCAGCTTGCGCAAGGCATTGGCCAGGGCCAGCGGCTGGCCGCAGATCCGGGCGCCGGTCTCGTCCGCCTGGAATTCCCGGGACCGGGAGACCGCCATCTGAATCAGCATGGCGGCAATGGGAGCAACGATGGCCATCACCAGGGAGCCGATGAGTCCGCCAGAGCCTTCCTCGTCATCACTCCGTCCGGCACCGAGCATGGCACCCCACTGGAGCATGCTGCCAATCATCGAAATAGCGCCGGCAAACGTGGCAGCGATGGAACCAATGAGAATGTCTCGATTCTTGACATGGGCCAGTTCGTGGGCCATGACCCCTTCCAGTTCTTCCGGTGCGAGTATGCGCAGGATACCCTCGGTGGCAGCCACGGCGGCATGCTGCGGGTTGCGCCCGGTGGCGAAGGCGTTGGGGCTCTGGTCGGGGATGATGTAGACCTTCGGCATCGGCAGGCCGGCCCTGTCGGACAGGCGACGGACCATGCCGTAGAAGGCGGGGTGGTCCTGTTCGCCGATCTCCTGGGCACCGTACATCCTGAGCACAATCTTGTCGGAAAACCAGTAGGAGAAGAAGTTCATGGCGGCTGCCATGAAGAAGGCGAAGACCATGCCGGTCTTGCCGCCGATGGCGCTGCCCATCATCACCATCATGACGGTCAGCAGGGAGAGAAGAAGGGTTGTCTTGAGTCTGTTCATGATCATTACCTCCGACGCTGATGCCAAAAATCTTGGCTGTTGTTCGCCGTGGGTAATAAAAAAGACCTTTACCCACGGCATGGTTGCCTGGATAAAGGTCTTGTTGGCAGGTGTCTGCCCCGGTTCCGGGTCGTGTGACCGTATTGACGGAATCCGGGTCGGCCTTTTCGGTGGCCGATAACTACTCCCCTTTACTTTGATTTTAACGTAATGATTGGTTGCGTAAATGTCAAGTAGTTTGATGGAGGAATGTTTGACATAGAAATCACGCCGCTTTCCTGTCCAGGCTCCGGTACTGAATCGCCTCGGCGATATGCTGTTCGCGGATGTTTTCTGAATCGTCCAGGTCCGCGATGGTGCGGGCCACCTTCAGGATGCGGTTATAGGTGCGGGCAGAGAAGCCGAGGCGATCGGTGACCAACTCCAGCATCCGGTTGCCGGCAGCATCCAGCTCACAGTGTTTCTTGATGAAACGGGGTGTCATCTGGGCATTGCAGTGGATCCGCGTTCCCCGGTAGCGTTCCAGCTGGATCTCCCGCGACCTCTCGACCCGGGCCGCGATCACCGCCGAACTTTCGGCCTCCCCGCGGTCTGCCAGTTCGCGGTACTTGACGGCGGGAACCTCGATGTGGATATCGATGCGGTCGAGCAGCGGCCCGGAGATCCGTGAACGGTAACGGTGGATGGTGATGGGTGTGCAGCTGCAGGGGTGAATCGGGTCTGCAAGGTAGCCGCAGGGGCAGGGATTCATAGCCGCTACCAGCATGACGCGCGACGGATAGGTCAGGGAAACCAAGGAGCGGGAGATAGTGACCCGGCCGTCTTCCAGCGGCTGGCGCAGTACTTCGAGAACGTTCTTTTTGAACTCCGGCAGCTCATCCAGAAAGAGGACGCCATTATGTGCCAGTGAAACCTCCCCCGGCTTGGGGGTGGTGCCGCCGCCGATCAGCCCCACATCGGAGATAGTGTGATGGGGCGAGCGGAAGGGGCGAACCGCCAGTAGGGAACGCTCCTTGTCGAGCATGCCGCTGACGCTGAAGATCTTGGTGGTTTCGATGGCCTCGTCGAAGGACATGCGCGGCAGAATGGTGGGGATCCGGCGGGCCAGCATGGTCTTGCCCGAACCGGGAGGCCCGATCATCAGTAGATTGTGCGAACCTGCAGCGGCAATCTCCAGAGCCCGCTTGGCGCTTTCCTGTCCCTTGACTTCGCAGAAATCCTCGCCGTATTCACAGCCGCTGGTGAACAACTCTTCCAGATCGACCCGGCAGGGATCGATGGGGTCCCTGCCACAGAGAAATTCCACCACTTGGGCAAGGCTGGCGGCGCCAATGACGTGGAGCCCCTCCACTACGGCAGCTTCGGGAGCATTTTCCGCCGGCAGGATGATGCCGGTCAGACCGGCTCGCTTGGCTGCCACCGCCATGGAGAGCGCGCCACGAACCGGCTTGAGGCCGCCGTCCAGGGAGAGTTCACCCAGCAGGGTATAGTTCTGGAGATATTCGGATTTTACCACCCCGGTTGCAGCCAGGATGCCGATTGAGATCGGAAGGTCGTAGGCGGCCCCCTCCTTCTTGATGTCGGCAGGGGCCAGGTTGGCGGTGATGCGGCGGGCGGGAAAATCGTAACCGGAGTTCTTCAGGGCCGCGCGGACCCGGTCCTTGCTCTCCTTGACAGCGCCGTCCGGCAGTCCGACCGTGGCAAAGGAGGGGAGCCCGGGGGCCAGGTCAACCTCCACATCCACCAGGATGGCATCAATGCCGATCAGTGCGCTGCTGAGGACTTTTGCGAGCATTTCGACCTCGTTCCGAGGAAAGTATGAATTATGAAGTATGAACTATGAAGTCGGGAAAATTCATACTTCTAAATTCATACTTCATACTTGATTTTCGGTCAGCATGATGAAGCCCATCTGCCGCCCCGTCTCCCCTTCATCCCTCCGGTAGGAGAAGAAGAGCTCCCGCTGGCACGATACACACATGTTGGCGGTCTGGATCCGGGAGTCGGAAAGGCCCGCTTCACGGAGCAGCTCCCGGTTGGCTGCGGTCAGATCGAGCTGCCATCTGTCGACCCCGCTCGGGGTGGTGCAGGAGTCCCACGGGAGCCCGTTCTGTACGAAAGCGGCCCGGACCGGCTTGTCCACCTCGTAGCAGCATGACCCGATACAGGGGCCGATGGCGGCCTTCAGCTCAGCCGGTTTGCTGCCGAACATGGCCTCCATGCCGGCAACGGTCTTTGCCGCCAGCCGGGCTGCGGTCCCTTTCCAGCCGGCATGGACCGCTGCAATGACCCCGTTTTTCTCGTCCAACAGCAGGATCGGGGCGCAATCGGCCACGCAGACGCCGATCATGACCCCTTTCTGGTTGGTGATGATGGCATCGGCCTCCAGAGAGAGGAAATGGCTGTAATCCTCGTTCGGTTCGTCGATGATCAGGATGTCGTCCCCATGGACCTGCTTGACGGTGACCAGTGATTCCTGGGTGGTGCCGATGGCCCGTGCCAGCAGGCTGCGGTTCCCCTCCACGTTGTGGGGCTGATCGAGGGTGCCGGTCCCGAGGTTGAGCGAGTTGTAGGGAGTACGTGACACCCCCTCGTGGCGGGTGGTAAAACCCTGCACGGAACTGGTCCGGCCGGTGAATACGGTTTCAACATAGTGGATGCGTGCGGAACGCTTCATCTGCATGGTTTCATCTCCGAAAATTCCTTTTGCCTTCTGCCCTGCTTTGCGCTTTAATGCCTCTGCTGCCGCCGGTGCCACCAGACGTAGACGGTCACAAGACCGATGCAGAACAGCACGACCCAGGCCAGTGCCTTGTGCGAATACTGCATGATCAGGGCCTGTTCCTTCCCGATGACATAGCCGATGACCGTGAGTATGGTGCACCAGATGCCGGCACCGGCCAGGGTATAGAACGAGAATTTGAGGTGGTTCATTCCTGCCAATCCTGCCGGGATCGAGATCAGATGGCGCACTACCGGCAGGAGCCGGCCGATAAAGGTGGAGATCTCGCCGTGTTTGAGGAAGAACTGCTCCACCCGTTCGAACTTGTCCGGCGGGATGAGCACGTACTTGCCGTATTTGAGGATCAGCGGCCGCCCGAGATAGTGGGAGACGTAGTAGTTGGCGTAGGCCCCAAGCAGGCTTCCGAAGGTACCGCAGAGGATGGCGATCCCCAGGTTCATTTTTCCCTGGTAGGCCAGGTAGCCTGCGGGGGGCATGACCAGCTCACTGGGGACCGGGATGATGGAACTTTCCATGGCCATCAGCAGAACGATGCCGGGGTAGCCCATGGCGCCGATGGTGTCCAGCAGCCATTGGATGATGGTATGCATTGAATACTCCCTGACGTAGATAAGAAGCATACCTTATACTCCAGGGCGCCGATTCCGGCAACAGAAAGTAGCTATGAACATCATTGAACGCCTGAAAAGAGAGATCCTCACCGGCGACGGCGCCGTCGGCACCATGCTGTACGCCAAGGGGGTGAGCCTCGACAGCAACTTCGAGCACCTGAACCTGATACGTCCCGCTCTCGTGCGGGAACTGTCGGAAGAGTATATCGCCGCCGGTGCCCAGGTGATCGAGACCAACACCTTCGGGGCGAACCGGACCAAACTCGGGGCCATCGGTCTCGGCCACAAGACCACCGAGATCAATAGCGCCGGTGCCCGTCTCGCCCGGCAGGTTGCCGATGGCAGGGCAGGTGTACTGGTAGCCGGATCGGTGGGGCCCCTGATCGCGGTGAAGGGTGAAGAACGCGAGTTGGCCCCCTGGGAGATGACGGAGATCTTCCGTGAACAGTGCCTGGCCCTTGCGGCCGGCGGGGTGGACTTCATCCTGTTGGAAACCTTCGCCTCACTGCCGCAACTGCTGGCCGGGGTTGCCGCGGCCCGGGAAACCGGGCTGCCGGTATGTGCCTCCATGGCCTTTCTGGAGGGGGGGCGCAGCGGGGATGGAACCTCGGTAGAATCGTTCTGCAGCGCACTGGAGGGGGCCGGAGCCGATCTCCTCGGGGCCAATTGCGGGGCAGGGCCACTGGAACTGGTCAAGGTCGTGCGTCGTCTGGCCGGCCTGACCGCACTGCCGATCGCGGCCTATGCCAACAGCGGATTCCCCGAGTTCCACGAGGGAAGGTATCTGTACCGGACCACCCCCGGGTATTTTGCCGATATGGCCCGGGAGATGGTTGAGGCCGGCGCCAACCTGGTGGGGGGATGCTGCGGCACCACACCGGAGCATATTGCCGCCGTTGCGCAGGCCCTGAGCGGGGCATCGCCCGGACCGAGGAGGCGGGTCACTGTCGGCTCCGGTGAGGAACGGGCGGAACGGCCGGCGCCGGAACGGCGGTCGTTCCTGGATGGCTGGGGGCAGCGCAAGATCATCACCGTGGAACTGGACCCCCCCAAGGGACTCGATTGCGCCAGGATCATCGAGGGGTGCAGCCGCCTGAAGGAGGCCGGCGCCGATGCCATCAACCTGGCCGAGAACCCCCTGGCACGTCCCCGCATGGGGAACATCGCCCTGGGAAGCCTGATCCAGCGCGAGGTCGGGATCGAGGTCATCATCCACGTTACCGGCCGGGACCGGAACCTGATCGGCATGCAGTCGGACCTCATGGGTGCCAGTCTGCTGGGGCTGAGGAATGTGCTGGCGGTGACCGGCGATCCGGCTACCATGGGGGACCATGCCGGCGCCAAGTCGGTCTTCGACCTCCACTCATTCACCCTGATCAAGCTCCTCTCCGATCTGAACAGCGGTGTCAATGCCATCGGCAACCCGATCGGGGCGGGTGCCGGCTTTGTCATCGGCGCGGCCTTCAATCCCAACACGAAAAACACCCCGCTACAGGCCCAGCGGCTGCAGAAGAAGGTCGCCAACGGTGCAACCTTTGCCCAGTGTCAGCCGGTCTACGATCCCGCGGTATTCTTGGAGGCGCTGGAGCTGACCCGTGCCTGCGGTATCCCGGTCCTGCCGGGGATCATGCCGCTGGTGAGCGAGCGGAACGCGGAGTACCTCCATAACGAAGTCCCGGGGATTTCAGTCCCCGATGCCGTCCGCAGCCGCATGAAGGGGCTGGAGAAGGAGGCCGGTATCCGCGAGGGGCTGGCAATCGCCCGGGAATTCATCGGGGCGACCTTTCAGGCCGTCGGCGGCTATTACCTGATCCCTCCCTTTGGCAAATATGAACTGGCGCTGGAATTGATCGACCATATCCACGCGCTGGAAAAGGATGTGACTCCATGAAACAGCTGTTACGCTGCATGATGATCTTCTCCCTGCTGCTCTGCTCCTGTGCCTACACGAAACAGGCCAACATGCGTGAGGAATTTGACCAGAGCATGAAGGGATACAACAAGATGCTCCGGTGGCGGGAAATCGAAAGTGCCGGAACTCTCTACATGGATCCGGAACTGAAGGATGCCTTCATGGCAACGGCCGAGAGCATCCGAAAGCGCGGGGTTGTCATCACCGATTACCGCATCCTGTCGTCCGAATGTACCCCCGAAAAGAAAACCGCCGAGGTGGTGGCCGAATTCGACTACTATACCCTCCCCTCCAACCGGATCAAGTCCCTGACCTACCGTCAGAAGTGGGAGTATCTGGATACGGAGGAGAAACGGGTGTGGCAGCTCAAGTCGGCGCTCCCCTCCTTCGAGTAGAGCCCCATGCCGGATCTGGTGGGTCAGATAGCAGACTTTTGCCGGTACCTGGATACGGAACGGAATGTCTCGCCCCATACCCTGGCCGCCTATCGTCGTGACCTGGACCAGCTGGCGGCCTTTGCGGCCCGGGAAGCGGGCCGGCCGGTTGCGGTTGAGGAGGTAAGTCATCTGCTGCTTCGGCGCCATCTGGCGCAGGTGGGACTGCAGGCGAAGAAAAGCTCCGTCGGCAGGAAACTGGCGGCTATCCGGAGCTTTTTCCGTTTCCTGGTGCGCCATGGTGTGCTGGAGAAAAACCCTGCCGAGCTGATCGCCACCCCCAAGAAGGAGAACCGGCTGCCGTTCCACCTGAACATTGATCAGGTCACCGCCCTGGTGGAGGCTCCGCAGGGTGATGAAGAACAGACCCTGAGAGACCGGGCGATTCTCGAGCTGCTCTATTC
>CAZSTJ010000118.1:0-10913 GCA_964609805.1 uncultured Geobacter sp.
GCAATCCTTCTGCTTTCGGCTGCTCTTCGCCGTCAGCGGGCCGCTGGTCGGCATGTTGGCCGATGCCGCCGGGGTCCGGCAGACCTTCAGCTATCTCCTGGTGGGATTTCTGGTCGTGCTGCCGCCGCTGGCGTTACTGTACCTCCGGGGGATGCGGGAGGCCGGCTGAGGCGGGCAAGTCGGTGAGACTGCCCGTACCCCAATATCTGTTACGCCACGAGATATTCCGCTTTCAAGCAGCGCTCCCAGAGGCTTTCAAGCTGAGACCGGCGGCGCACCACGCATCCCATTCCGAATCGTAGCTCGCGTCGCTCACGTTCCCTTCCGGATCGGCGAATCGATAGCCGGATTGCGGTTCCTCACTGACGGCATACCCGGCGTTCTGCGCCTTCTCCCGGTAGCTCCTGACCCTGTCCGCAACCCAGTCCCAATACTCCAGAGATGTCCGATGGCTGTATACGTCCTGACGCCAGTCATCCCGGGGCAGGAGAGTGGACTGGTTCTTGCTGCAGCGGCATGAACTTTGGATCATCGCCACAAAATTCTTCCAATCCGGGGTGGTGTAGGTTTCCGGGGCCGCTTCCGTCTCCTCCTCCACGGTTGTCGATGCGGACGGCGCCAGTGTTCCCGGTATGTTGCCGGTCTGCGCCTCCGCGGGAGCGAGTTCCTTCGGGAGACAACGTTCCGCCAGCTCTGCGAGATCGGTCATCAGCAGTGCCAGCCCCTCCTTTACGGTTCCTATCCCTGCGGCGACCATCCTGAATTCATCCGCCCCCGAAACGCAGCCCGGCTGCGCAGCGCCAGTGCCACCCTCTTCCGGGGCTACGGCCCAGTAATTGACCGTACTCTTTTCCGATACGTCGATCGTTTGCACGAAGGCCTGCGCCGAGGCGAAGCTGCCGGCCGGCGCGGTGTGGTGCTCACAATATGCCGCGTAACGTTGCGGCCAGCACTTCCTGGTGCAATCGACATAGGCGGACCGGGCCTTGCCTTCGTCGAGAAAGAGTTGAGGTGTTTCGGCTACCCCCCACATGACGACCTGAACGACGTGCAGCATGTCATAACTCCTTAGTAGGCTGTTGATACTCAAGGTTGTTCAAAAGCGGGTAGATCGTCGCCCCCGCAGCAAGCCCTGCGGAGGCGTAGCAGCGCTACGCCGCACAAGGGGGATGGCGAGGACGACGGCGAGATACCTGTTTTTCAACAACCTGTCAATACGCCCCGCAGACGCCGTCCACCGGCAGTTGGCTGACCGCTATCTGCGGCCCCCTGGCTGCATCCAGCACGGCAGCATAGTCCGGCTCCTCAGTTATTTCAGCCACATGCTGGATGAAGGTGATGGTGTCGTCCTTGTCCACCACAAAGACCGAACGGGACAGGAGCAGCAGCTCCTTGATCAGCACGCCGAAGGTGCCGCCGAAGGATCGTTCGCGGTAGTCGGACAGGGTCACGACCCGGTCGATCCCGGCCCCGCCGCACCAGCGCTTCTGGGCGAACGGGAGATCGAGGCTGACGACAAGCACGACGATGTTTGCGTCAAGGGCGGCCGCTTCCTGGTTGAAACGGCGGGCCTCGGTATCGCAGACCGGCGTGTCCAGGGACGGCACCGTGCAGATGATCTTGGTTTTCCCCTTGAAGTCGGCCAGGGTGACCGTGTTCAGGGCAGTGTCGACCAGCTGGAAATCGGGGGCGGTCTCGCCGACCCTGAGTGCCGGCCCGAGCAACGTGACGGGATTGCCTTTGAAGGTTACGATATCGTTTCGCTCTCTCATGTCATGTCTCCTGTGTCCGGGTCAACCGGCATGCTGTTTGCCGATCTCTTCAATGCCAACGATGCCGTGGCCACCCTCCACGTTGGGGGCGTCCTGCTTGAGGTGGGCGGCACAGAGGTATTCGGCGCTGTTGGCACGTGCGCCGCACTGGCGGCATTCGACCGTCGGATTATCGCTTGCGGCTGCGATACTTTCGACCAGCCCTTTGGATTTCAGATAACAGATGTGTTTGGTATGCGACTCACAGGTGCAGCTCATGTGTTCCTCCCTACGCAGTGATTGATGTAGGCCGTCCGCCTTCCGGCGGCTCTGGCTATTTTCGGCAGACCGGCAACAGTACCGTGAACTGGGCGCCTTTGCCCGGTTTGCTGGTGACATGGATGTCGCCGCCATGGCGTTTAACGATGTTGTACGTCAGGGCCAATCCGAGGCCGAGCCCTTTGCCGACCTCCTTGGTCGTAAAGAACGGATCCCAGATCCGCTCCATGTTGTCCCGGGAGATGCCGCAGCCGGTGTCGCGGATAACGATGGAGATCATGTCGTCCTTCGGACCGGCGGTGCTCAGGTCGACCTGCCCCTGGCCGCTGATCGCCTGGTGGGCATTGATCAGCAGGTTCATGCAGACCTGTCGCAGGGCGGACGGGTCGCCGTGGACACAGGGGAGCCCCTCTTTCAGGCTGCTGACGACCTTGATATTGCGATAGACCGGCTGATGGCCGATCAACTCCAGGATCTCCAGCAGGACCGCGTTCATGTCCACGTTGACCGACAGGCCGTCGGATTTTCTCCCGAAGCTGAGCAGATTTTCGATGATCCCCTTACAGCGGTATGATTCCCGGACGATGACACTCAAGTAATGGCTGAAGACATCGAGTCGCGGATCATCCTTCAACTCCGGTTCGTCGCGGAAACGGCGTTGCAGCGCCTCGGCGCAGCCGGCCACCGAGGTGAGCGGATTGTTGATCTCATGGGCGATCCCGGTGGCCAGGACGCCGATACTGGACATCTTCTCCGTCTGGATCAGGTGCATCTCCTGGAGACGCTTTTCCGAGATATCGCGGAAGAACACCAGTGCACGGTTCTTTTCCCCCAGGGCGTCCCTGATCGGGGTGGCGGTGATGTCAACATAGCGGGGTTTCTGGTCTTCGCGCGTGGTGACCAGCGATGTCTCCACCCGTTCACCCCGCAGGGCCCGTTCCACCGGGCAGGCTTCACTGCTTTCCCTGCTGTCGGGATGGAACATGTCACCACAGCTCTTGCCTGCCTGAATAGTCTCCGGAAACAGTTGGGGGCCGATCAGGTTATGGTGCTGGATCAGGCCATCATGGTCGTAGACCGTAATCCCGTCGCTGATGGAGTCGAAGATGGCCTGCAGTTCATTGGTCTTGTTGCGGAGCTCCAGCTCAACCTGCTTGCGTTCCGATATGTCCTGGGTCGTGCCGTAGAGGCGAATGACCTTGCCGTAGGTATCGAAGGCCGGTTCAACGATAGTGTAGACCCAGCGGGAGCTGCCGTCGGGGAACTGGAGCCGGTGTTCCAGTTCATAGCTTATGCCCTGCTCGGTGCCGCGCCGGAGATGCTCCATGACGGTACCCTTGTCATCAGGGTGCACCACGGCGGCAAACGCCTCGTGGGTTGTCTCGTTCCGACTGAGCCGGAGGATCTTCAGCAGTTCGTCCGATGCGTTGATCTCCGTGGTGATCGGGTCGAAACTCCACGACCCGACATGGGTCATGGACTGGGCCTTGCTCAGGTTGTATTCGCTTTCGGAGAGGGCCTGTTCGAAGAGCCGTTTTTCGGTGATGTCCACCAGAACGGCCAGACATTCCTCGCCCGACTCGGTCATCATCGCTTCGATACGGACATATAACGGCTTGTTGTCACGCTGGGCCAGCCTGAGTCGGCAGGTCTGTTTTCCACCGGAGCCGAAGACCGCCGTCAGATAGTTTGAAAAGACGAAGCGTTCATTATCAAAAACATAATCGGCAAAACGGCGGCCGATGAGGGTATCGACCGGCGTACCCAGCAGGCGCTCCCCGAACAGGTTGACCGACAGAATACTCCCGTCACGGTCAAGAGCGACGTAGCCGACCGGGGCGAAGTCGTAAAGCAGCGCATATTTGTTGCGCGACGCTTCAAGCTCCTCGCGGGAACGGCGAAGCTCTTCGATCTTGGTCTCCAGTTCGAGCTGGTGGGCATGGAACTCACACGGGTGGTTCACAATAGTTTCCCTTGGTTCGATACACGCGCGCTCTCCCACGGCACTGCCCTCCGCTGACTCTTCATCACCACCTGCGCCTGACATCAGGGTCAAAGGCCGGCACCGCGCCGCCGTTGCCCCGTGTGTAGTAACTCCGGTAATCCTGCGGTTCATCCGCCCTGTCCTCTTTCCGTTTGCCGTGCCAGGTCCTGGTGTCGTTGTGGTCGTAGAGGGTGCAGAATAGGTCTTCCACCATCGTGCTCAGTTCATCGACGTTGCGTACGGTCTCCACACGGTCGCAATAGGAACCGTACCGTTCGATCAGGCAGTCGCCCCGCTTCCAGATGTCCCGCTCCTCTGGGGTGAGCCAGAGCATGTAGCCCGCCTTCTCCCTGATCTCCTCCAGGGCCCATTCGTTGGACTCGTTGTAGTTGTTGCGTGCGTCCCCCATGACCACGATGGCCGGTTTACCGCGCATGTTTTCCAGGTGGCGCTTCTTGAATTCGGTGAAGACGTTGCCGTAATCGCTGTTGTCGTCGAGGTTGACGATCTCACCCTTGTCGATGGTATCCAGGAGGCAGTTGACCGGCATGTTCCGCAGCATGTCGGTGATCTCGACGATCTCCTTGTTGAACAGGAAACTGCGGACATCCATGACCCTGTTCTGCAGGGTGTGCAGGAGCAGCAACATGAAGCGGGTGGCGTGGCTGACGGAGAAGCTGACGTCGCAGAACACCACCAGACGCGGCTTCTCCTTGCGCTTGCGTCGCAGCGACAGCAGGAACGGCACCATGCCGTGCCGGTAGTTCTTCTGGATGGTCCTGATCACATGCAGTTTGCCGCGGTTCTCCTGCTCCTTCATCCGCTGTACATCCTTGCGGATGCGTACCAGCATGCGGCATACGACCTCCTGCATGTCGGCCAGTTCTTCGGGGGTGAAGGCCAACGGGCGTTTTTTGCCCATGCCCTGATGAAAGGCCACCGTGGGTGGAGTCTGCAGGTAGTAGTCTGAAGGGGAGGGGGTATCCATCTTGCCGCGCCCTCCTTCCTGCTGGATCTGGATGGCAGGTCCGTCGCCGTCGTCGTTGCTCTCCTCGGCGCCGAGCAGCTCCTCCAGCTCCTCGGCCGTGAACTCGCCGTCGGTCACCAGCAGCGGGTCATCCTTCTCCCGTTCTTCCGCCGCGCCGCTTTTAAGCTGGTCGCCTTCCACGATATGGATCAGGGCTCCCATCAGATCCTCGGCGTTCTGCCCTTGGGGGAGATCACCCACTAAGCTGAAGAACTGCTGGAAAACCTCGTCGAACACCGGGATGTCGTTGACGTTCTTCACCAGGGTCAGCCGCAGCAGCGAGCGGACGCTGTCGCGACCGGACAGGCCGCCCAAGGCCATGGCATGCACGGCATCCAGGCTTTCGCCCGGCGACACTCGTATGCCCTGCTTGCGTAATGCGGTGACGAATTTGGTGATGATCCGTTCCACTGAATTCTCCGAAGTAGTGATTCCTCCCTTTGGAAAAGGGAGGCGGGGGGGCAGCCATGGAATTAAATCCCCCTAAATCCCCCTTTGCTAAAGGGGGACTTTGAGACCTACCCCAGCATCTGCACCGCCAGCTGGGTAACCAGCGGCAGGTCGGCCTGATGCTTGGCGATGGTGCCGACGGTGTTGGCCACCACGTCCGGGGTCAGTTTGGATACCTGCAGGATCGTCAGCACCTGGGCCCAGTCGAGGGTTTCAGACACGCTGGGTGGTTTGCGGAGGTTGAGCTCCCGGGCGGCGCGCAGGAATTCCACCATCTTGCGGGCCAGCTCTTCGCACAATTGGGGATGGCGGGCCCGCACGATGGCGACCTCACGTTCAAGCTCCGGATAGCCGATATACAGGTAGAGGCAGCGGCGGCGCAGGGCGTCGGAAATCATGCGGGTGCCGTTGCTGGTCAGGATCGCCAGCGGTTTGTTGCGTGCCGGCACCTCGCCCAGTTCAGGGATGGTGACCTGAAAGTCGCTCAGGCACTCCAGTAGCAACGCCTCAAACTCATCGCCGGAACGGTCGATCTCATCGATCAGCAACAGGGAGCGTTTCTCCGACATAAAGCTGCGCAGGATCGGCCGCTGTACCAGGAAATTGTGGGAGAAAAAGAGGCTCTCTTCGCTGGAGAGTCGCTCGACCGCCTCCCGCAGGTCGGATGATACGGAGAGGTAATTGTCCAGCTGGGTGCGCAGCAGTTGGGTGTACAGGAGCTGTTTGCCGTACTCCCAGTCATAGAGGGCCTTCCCCTCGTCGATCCCTTCATAGCACTGCAGCCGTACCAACGGGAAGTCCATCACCTCGGAAAGGGTCTTGGCCAGGCCGGTCTTGCCGACTCCGGGAGGGCCTTCGATCAATATCGGCTTTTCCATTCGCAGGGCCAGGAACACCGCGGTTGCGATGGCTTCATCGGCTATGTATCCCCCGGTGGCCAGGACGTCTTTGACCTTTTGTTCGGTAATCATGTGCAACCTCGTCGGGAAGTATTTACTTTGAAAGTCTGCAAGGATCAGGCCTCTTACACGGTGGCGGCCGGATAATTCGCATGTATCATCAGGTTGCCGGTGCGGTCTGAAAACAATCGGCCGGTTGTACCTCATGAGATAAAAGAAACCGCTGGGCACCGAAAGAAATGCTCCTCCCGTGCCCAGCGGCACACTGCGTTACAACAGACAAGCTATGTAAATGGTGTTACATGCAGCCCTTGAAGACGGCACGCATGTTGTCGAAGCCGATATCCATCGGGTTGCCTTCGGAGCAGATGTCGGCGGCGGCAAACTTGGAGAGGCCGTCGAGATCTTTGTCCTGGAGGCCGAGGTCGGCGAAACGGGTGGTGATACCCAGATCGTCTTTCAGTTCCTGGATCATGTCGATGAACAGTTCACCGGCCTTCATGTCGGAGAGGCCGTTGGTGTTGATGCCGGCGGCGCGGGCCATCATGGCAAAGCGCTCGGGGCAGGCCGGCAGGTTGAGACGGCAGACATCGACCAGAGCGATGGCGTTGCAGAGGCCGTGCGGCGAGTCGTAGAGACCGCCCATGGCGTGGGCCATGGAGTGGACGATGCCGAGGCCGGCGCTGTTGAAGCTGTAGGCAGCGGCCATCTCGGCCCATACCATCTGCTCGATCGCCTTGATGTTGTTCCGGTTGGAGGCGGACTGACGCAGATTGCCGAAAATCTCGGTAATTGCCCAGAGGCCGGGACCGTAGGCGGACTGCACGCAGAGGCGTGATGCGATGGCCTCGACGGCGTGGGTCAGGGCGTCCATACCGGTGTAGGCAGCCAGGTTCTGGCTCATGCACTGGTGCAGCAGCGGATCGTTGACCGATTTGGTCGGGGTGCACTGCGGATCGAACAGAGCCATTTTGTACATCTTCTCGGTGTGGTTAATGATCGAGAAGCAGGAAACCTCCGAACCGGTACCGGATGTGGTGTTGATTGCCAGATGGGGGATCTTGTTTTTCTTGGTGCATTTGAAGGCGCCCTCGAAGGTGCGCACATCCTGACCGTCGTGGCTGTAGACCAGTTTGATGGCCTTGGCACAGTCGGTGGTGGAGCCGCCGCCGATGCTGATCATGCCGTCGAACTTGCCGGAGGCCAGCACCTTGGCACCTTCCATGACTTCAAAGTCTTTCGGATTCGGGGTTGCCTTGTCAAAGACTTCGGATGCGACGCCGGCATGCTTCAATACGCCCTGAATCGCCTCGATGATGCCGGTGCCTTTGAGACCGGTGGTGACGATGAGGGCATTGGTCATACCCAGGGCCTTGGCGTCATTGCCGACCATGGTGTGGGCGCCAATCCCGATGTTTACGGAGGGGTAGGCGTGCTGCATCTTGATCGGGTATTCACGTGATTCGAGGCTGAGGGTCCGTTTTGCATCTCTGAAATGTGGCATTTTTACTTCCTCCTTTTGTGTGGTGTTGCTTCATGGTGGTGTTGCTGCTTGTGGATTAAATTGCACACTGTTTCACTACATGAGGTACGTTCTCTTCTGTTTCGTTTCCACCTCCCATAACTTTGTTATATGTCTTTTGTTCAGTACATCTTAGGTACGTTTCAGTTACCGGAATGGATCCGCAGCCACTGATGTGACTATCGCTTTAGCAAAGCGGATGCCAAGTGTGAAAAGCTAAATAAAACAAATATATATAGTGGATTGTGCCGATGGGGATGTCGGGGAGGGCTCTGGCGCGGGGCGATTTGAAACAGTTTTATAAAATTTTGTCTTCATTTGCGGGATTTTGGGTATGGATATTATCTACAGTGTGGAAATATCCCACATGATTTCAGGTGCTGGCATCAAATCTGGGAAAGAATAGTATGGGTAGGGGAGTGGCATGAATTTCTGAGTCCGATGATATGACGCCTGATTTCACAGCGATCGTCAACGCCCATGAGGTTGCCGCAACTGGCGAGAGCGCGGCCCATACACCCGGCGGCACAGATGTCTGCTTCGCGGCAATCGTGGCATTTCCGGTTGTTCAGCCTGCGCCCGGTCTTCAGCTTCTGCAGTTCGGTCCAGAGCGGGATCGACTCCAACAGAGCGAGGGGGAGCCCCTTGTGCCAGGATTGCGATACCGAATGCCGGTCGCTGTGGCACATGCGGCAGGGATAGAGTCGTCCCCCTGCTGTCAGATACGCATCTTCGGCGAATGAGCAGCAGCAATTCGAATGGGGTGTCGGTGACTTCAGCCACTCCAGGGGCGCCATGGTACCGATCCGGTTATAGGTGTGCCTGAACAGGATGTCGCGGCAGTAGCGCCTGGCCAGCTCCCGGTACTGGTCTGGTGATGGTGGCGCAATGCTTTTGTCGGACCCGGCCCGTCCCCCCTGGACCAGAGTTCCCGCCCTGACTCCTGCACAATTGAACTTTTCAGCCAGCTGCAGCACCTGGGGAAAATCTGCCAGGTTATGGGACATCTCCGTAAACAGCAGTGTCGTGCGCCGTGACAGACCGGTCCGGTCGAGGAGTGACAGCAGTTCCATGACGCGTATGAACGTGCCGGTGCCGCGAACGAAATCGTGAGTTTCGGCGGTGGCACCGTCCAGGCTTATCTCCAGCTGCAGCTTGTCGCAGATCGGTTGCAGCATCTTCGTCAGTATCCCGTTGGTCATCAATAATCCGTTGGTTTGCAGTATGACCTCCGAGAGGGTGGTGGAGCAGGCATATGAGAGCAGTTCCCCGCACTCCGGATGGCAGAGAGGTTCTCCACCGGTGATACGGATGCCACTGCCACCCATCTCCACCTGATCATTGATCGCGTTTGTTATCAGGTGACGGGATACGTGGGATTGAGTGTTCCGGGGGCCGGCCTCGACCCAGCAGTGTCTGCAGGAAAGATTGCATGATCCGGTAATGCCAATGGTGAGGGTGCGGGGAGGTTGCAACCCCGCTTCACGCATCATGGTCTGGATGGATGATCTGTTCATGGGGCGCGGACCTCTCTCGGGCGCTATCCGGACCGCCTGATGTGATGTGCTGCCGGTGCCGTTGGCGGGAAGGGATGTGGCATTGTGAATGCGGGGGGTAGCGGAGAAATGGCTAATATGTGTAGAAAAATGCACCACTGTAGAAAAAATACACAACGCGGGGTGCTGGTCGATGCCGGTTGATAACATCTTGAAAAATAAAGCAATAATGGCCTGATTTGCCGTCAGGCACATGATGCGACCGGAAAAACAGCCTGAATGTTTTCGAATGATGTAAAAAAGTGTAGCAAAAATCTACAACAAGACTGCCCTTGGTTGTGGCCGATGACCGGGCGCCCCGGCATCGCCCGGTGCTTCGCTCAAGGGAAGTCAGCCGCAATCCATGCGGTTCCGCATCAGGTTTCGAGCCCGTATCGCTCAAGTTTCGTGTACAGCGTCTTGCGGTCTATCTCCAGGAGTTTGGCGGCTTTGCTCTTATTCTGCTCGACCACATCAAGGACCCTGAGGATATGTTCCCGTTCCACCTCCCATAACGGTCGAACCGGCTGCGTGCCGTTATCGCCCGATGCGGCGGCGGCAACGGGGGTATAGACCGCGCGCGGTGGGGAGAAGGGGAACAGGTCGGGGGTGATCACCGGCTCAGTTGCCAGGATACAGGCCCTGCGAATGGTGTTGCGCAATTCACGGACGTTTCCCGGCCATTGATACGACGTCAGGGCTGTGATGGCATCATCTCTGATTTCCCATTCCTGGCTGTCGTTTTCCCGTGATTGTTTGATGAAATACCAGGCGAGGGGGATGACGTCCTCGGGTCGCTGTCGCAGGGGAGGGACCGGGATCGGCAGCAGGTTTATGCGATGATACAGGTCTTCGCGGAATTCGTTGCGGTTAACGCACTCCTGCAGGATCTTGTTGGACGCGAACACGAATCGCACATTGACGCGGATATCGTGACTCCCCCCCATGCGCCGGAAGGTACTGGTTTCAAGGATCCGCAGCAGTTTTACCTGGACATCGAGGGGCATCTCGGAGATCTCGTCCATGAAGAGGGTGCCGGTGTCGGCCAGTTCGAAGAGGCCGGCGCGCCCCTTGTTGGCACCGGTGAAGGCACCCTGCATATGGCCGAACAGCTCACTTTCAGCGGTATTGGCGTCGAGCCGCCCGCAGTTCACGGTCACGAAGGGCTTGCTGGCCCTTTGGCTGGCATCATGCACGGCCCGGGCGATGAGCTCCTTGCCGGTGCCGCTCTCGCCGGTGATCAGGACGTGCTCGTCGGTTGCGCCCCAGCGATGCACGGTTTCCAGCACCTTCTGGATGGCCTTGCTCTTGCCGATGATCTGGTTGTGGGTGTGGCGGTTGACTTCCAGCTTCAGGTTGATGTTTTCCAGTCTCAGCTGGTTCTTTTCACACGCCTTGTCAATCAGCAGCTCCAGCTCGTCGAGTTTGATCGGCTTGGTCAGATAGTCGTAGGCACCGTTCTGGAT
>CAZSTJ010000119.1:0-10769 GCA_964609805.1 uncultured Geobacter sp.
GGCATGACCAACTGCCTCGGTCTGGTCTTCACCAAGACCGGCCACTGGTTCCCGCTGATCGCCCCGTTCCTGGGGTGGCTCGGCGTGTTCCTCACCGGCTCCGACACCTCGTCCAACGTCCTCTTCGGCGGCCTGCAGAAGGCCACTGCCGAGCAGCTGGGGCTCTCCCCGATCCTGACCGGTGCAGCCAATACCTCCGGCGGCGTCATGGGCAAGATGATCTCCCCCCAGTCACTGGCCGTGGCCACCGCCGCCACCGGCATGGTGGGGGAGGAGGGGACCCTGTTCCGCTTTACCCTTAAGCACTCGCTGTTCCTGACGGCGATTGTGGGGATTATTGTCTACTTACAAGCCTACTACCTCCAGTGGATGATACCTTGATGGTGAAACGTCTCTTTTCCGCCCTGACGGCGTAAGTCTTCGGGACCCAGTTGTGCGGCGTAGCGCTGCTACGCCTCCGCCCGGTCCCTCGCCAGCCTTGTCAGGACGAAAAATAGAGCGTTTCATAAAGAGCGCCCATCTGAGATTTGGTGTGAACTGCGTAGTGAGGTACAGCGATGAACAGAGACAACGACTGCAGCAACCTGCCTGACAACTACCGGACCTTTTACGGGCGGATCAGGCAGTTCATCCCGGAGGAGCGGCTCTTCTGCGGGCCGCTCCGGACCCTGGCCTACGGGACGGATGCCAGCTTCTACCGCCTGATCCCGAAGATCGTGGTGAAGGCGTACAGTGAGCATGAGGTGTCTGAACTGTTGAAGGTCGCTCATGAACTCAAGATCCCGGTGGTCTTCCGGGCGGGGGGGACCAGTCTTGCGGGGCAGTCCATTACCGATTCGGTCCTGGTATATCTGGCCGGGGGGTGGCGCGGCCACCGGATCAGCGCCGACGGTGAACAGATCGCCCTGCAGCCGGGTGTTATCGGCGGCGACGCCAACTACTACCTGGCGCCGCTGGGCAAGAAGATCGGCCCGGACCCGGCCTCCATCAACGCGGCCATGATCGGCGGCATCGCCGCCAACAATTCCAGCGGCATGTGCTGCGGCACCACCGAAAACAGTTACAAGACCGTTGAGAGCATGCGGATCATCTTCGCGGACGGCACGTTGCTCGATACCGGTGATCCGGCATCCCGCGAGGCGTTCCGCCATACGCACCGGGAACTGGTCGCGGCGATCACGGGGATGCGGAACGAGATCGCCGCGGACCCGGAACTGGCCGAACGGATTCGCAGGAAGTTCAAGATCAAGAACACCACCGGCTACGGCATCAACTCCTTTGTCGATTTCACCGACCCGATGGACATCATCGTCCACCTGATGATCGGTTCCGAGGGTACCCTCGGCTTTATTTCCGAGATCACCTACCGCACGGTGGTGGAGCACACCCACAAGGCCTCGACCCTGATCATCTTCCCGCACATCGAGGATGCCTGCAACGCCACCATCCAGCTGAAAAAAGGGCCGGCATCCGCCGTCGAACTGATGGATCGCCCGGCGCTCCGCTCGGTGGAGGACAAGGCGGGGATGCCGGATTTCCTGAAGGGGCTGAGCGACGATGCGGCCGCCCTGCTGGTGGAGACCCGGGCCTCCGACCCGAAGACCCTGCTGGCGCAGATCGACGCCCTCATCCGGCTGGTCGAGGGTATCCCGACCGTGTTCCCGATCACCTTCATGGACCAGCCGGAGGATTACAACAAGCTCTGGAACATCCGGAAAGGTCTGTTTCCATCGGTAGGGGGGGCACGGAAGATCGGTACGACGGTGGTCATCGAAGACGTGGTCTTTCCGATCGAACGCCTGGCCGAAGGGACCCTTGACCTGCAGGCGCTGATGCAGAAACACGGCTACCCGGAAGGGATCATCTTCGGCCATGCCCTGGACGGCAACCTCCACTTCGTCTTCTGCCCCGACCTGACCGACCCGGAAAAAACCAAGAGCTACAAGGCGCTCCTGGACGATGTCTGCGACCTGATCGTCACCAAGTACGACGGCTCCCTCAAGGGGGAACACGGCACCGGCCGCAACATGGCGCCCTTCGTCGAGCTGGAGTGGGGGAAGCAGGCCTACGGCTACATGTGCCGCCTGAAATCAGCCTTCGACCCGGACAACATCCTCAACCCCGGGGTGATCATCAACGACAACCCGAACGTCTACGTGGAAGACCTGAAGCCGATGCCGGCGGTGGACGAGCTGGTGGACAAGTGCATCGAATGCGGTTTCTGCGAGCCGGTATGCCCGTCACGGAACATCACGACCACCCCGCGCCAGCGGATCACGGCTCGGCGGGAGATCGCCCGGCTTTCGGCGGCCCACGAGGATGAGGCGCTGCTGCAGGAACTGCTGGCTGAGTACCGTTATCTGGGGGAGCAGACCTGCGCCGCCGACGGTCTCTGCGCCACCGTCTGCCCGGTGAGCATCAACACCGGGGACCTGACCAAGAAGCTGCGGAGTGTTCAGGCCACCGACAGCCAGAAGAAACTGGCCCAATGGATCGCCGACAACTACGCCACGGTGGTCAGGCTGACCCGCCTGTCGCTGTCGATTGTCCATGGAATTCATTCGATCATCGGCACGTCGCTGATGACAGCGATCTCGAAGTCTCTCAGGAGCCTCTCCGGCGGGCGACTGCCGCTTTGGAACCGGTTCCTGCCGAAGGGGGCGAAAAACGTTGAATTCCGGGACATCCCGGGGCTGCCCGACCGCACGGTGGTCTACTTCCCGACCTGCGTTGTCCGCACCATGGGGCCGGCCGCAAGCGATCCGGACCAGCGGGAGCTGTACGACGCGACCCTCTCCGTTCTCCGGAAGGCCGGCTACACGGTGATCTTCCCGAAGGGGCTCGACGGGCTCTGCTGCGGCATGTCGTTCTCCAGCAAGGGGTTCAACGACCAGGCGGCCCAGCAGTTCGGCCAGTTGGAGGCGGCGCTCCGCGAGGCCAGCGACAACGGGCGGCTCCCGATCCTGGTGGAGAACAGCTCCTGCACCTACACGATCAAGGCGAAGATCGATCCATCGATTAGACTCTACGAGCCGGTGGAGTTCGTGCACGATTTCCTCCGGGACAAGCTTGCCTTCACGAAACTGCCGGAGACGATCGCCGTGCACGTGACCTGCGGCTCCACCAAGATGGGGCTGGCGACCAAGTGGCGCACGGTGGCCAATCTCGTTGCCGAAAAGACGGTCTTCCCGAGGGACGTCACCTGCTGCGGCTTTGCCGGCGACCGCGGCTTCCTGGTGCCCGAACTGAACGAATCGGCCCTGTCAGGGCTGAAGCCGGAACTGCATGACTGCACGACCGGGGTGTCCAATGCCCGCACCTGCGAGATCGGCCTGTCGCTCCACGGCGGTATCAGCTACCAGTCGATCATGTACCTGATCGACCGCTGCAGCAGCCCGGGGCAATCGCCCGGCTGACGGGCGGGTAAGGGACGGCTGCAGGACGCCGTCCATAATCGAACAAACAATCAGGACGGGCACATACTGCCATGTGTTCTCCTTTCAAGGCCGGTGGAATTCGTTCCCCGGCCTTTTGTTGTTTCAGACGGCACGAGTTGGTGTCGAATTTGCTCATTACCAGATAGCAAAGTTCGCATAACGCATGCAGGGTTGTCCGTCGTTCTGCAGTGAAGTCCCTAATGCAGGGGCATGGCGGTGGAGGGTGCGTGGTCGTTTTGGATTAATTGCAGATGTTTTCGGGGTGCAAAAAAATTAGCAGGGTAGCCAGCAGGTTGTCTCATGTGGTTAAGGTGACCAGGGGAAAGAAAGAGGATGTCATGTTGTTGCGTACCATCATACTGTTGATCCTTGGAGGGATCTCATTTGCCGTTTTCATTGCCCTGTCGGAGATCGACGTGGCGAACGGCATGCCGCTCCCGGCAGTGTGTGCTGATCCGACCGTACAGCAGAAATAGCAGAAGGCCGGTCGGGGTGTCCCCGACCGGCCTTACGGTGTGCGGTGTCTCGTCTCTTACTTATCGCGCAGTTTGGCGTGACAGCTGTTGCAGGTAGCGAGAATTTCCCCGAATTTTGCAGAAACCTTGGCACCGTCCTTAACGGCGGCGGCATCGGCCATGGATTTGGCAAGTGCCGTTATGGCCAGGTTCTTCTCCTTGTTGAATGGTGCCGGTGATGCTTCTCCCACCTTCTTGGTCTGTGCACCCAGCATCATGGCCTCGTTGGCTACCTCTTCATAATTGCTGTAGGCGATGTTCTTGGTGATGGACTGAACCCACCCCAGCCGGGCCAGCATGACCTTGGTAATTGGCTTGACCTCAGGTTTTGCTTCTTCCGCTGCAAAAACGGTTGCTGCTGCCAGAACGATAACGGCCACAAGAGCGATACATTTTTTCATCCGGTTTCTCCTTTTTGACGTGAAGATTTTAAGGTGACACTCTTCACACAGCAATCGATGTGCCAGTTATCTGCTGCAGTCCGTTTTCGAACAGCCGCAGTTAGTGTTGATCCCCAGCATCTGGTAGGGGGGGCACCACCCCAGGACGCCGGTCAAAAGCGGCACGATGCCGATCAGTCCCCACATGCTACCTGTTGCTGCCAGTGACAGCAGTGCAATCCCGCCGATAATGCGCAAGCCCCGATCAAGTGTCCCCACATTCTTTTTCATGATATTCCTCCGCGTACAGTCGTTTGTCCTGTTACAGGCCGTGTATGACAGTAGAGTATCAAGAAGCAGAAGGGGGTGTCTGTGACAAAGTCACAATCAGGAGTCAGGAGGAGAGAAATCCGGAGAGGAGGGTGATTTCGTTGCGTGAGACGCCGACCTCGCCCCGCTGCTCCAGGTCGCGCAGCAGGCGGGTGACCACCTCCCGCGAGGTACCCAGATCGTTGGCAATGGCCTGGTGGGTGGCCCGCAGGATTCCATCAGCAGATTTCTCCAGCAGATAGTCGCGCAGGCGGTCGTCCATGCGGCTGAAGGCGATCTCTTCCACCAGTTCCATGATCTCAGCCAGGCGCTGGCCGAGCAGGGAGTAGATGAAGATGCGCAGCGGTTCATGGTGCCCCATCAGCCCCCGGAAGAGTTCTGCCGGGATCAGCAGGGCGCTGCAGTCCGCCAGGGTTACCGCGTTGGCCGGGTAACCCTGGCGGCCGATGATGCAGGAGGCGTTAAGGATGCAGGTTTCGCCGGGCACAATTTCGTAGAGTGAAATTTCACGCCCGGTTTCGGAGCATTTGTAGACACGGATTGCGCCGGCAAAGAGGAGGGCGATCCCCTGGCAGGCGTCCCCCTGCCAATAGATCTGATGCCCCCGGGGGATCTGGACGATCTTTCCGGCATCGGCAAAATCACGCAGCAGGATCGGGTCCTGGCGGAAAAACGGGAAATGTTCCCGCAGCTCCTCTTCTATGACAGCGGTTGTCTCCACGTGGGGATCGGCTCCGTTCTGACCGGTGGTCTCAGCGGATCTTCAGCACGATCTTGCCGAAGTGCTGATCCGCTTCCATCATGCGGTGGGCCTCGACGACCTCGTCGATGGAGAAGACCTTCTCGATGATCGGCACGATGGTCCGGTCGGCGAACTTCGGCAGGGCGCGACGGGTGAACTCGGCCACGATCTCCCCCTTCTCCGGTACCGGGCGGGAACGGAGCACCGAACCGATGATCTGCTGGCGCTTGACCATCATCAGGGCCAGGTTCAGCTCGGCCTTGATGCCGCTGGTGACACCGATGATGACCAGGCGCCCCTTGTACCCCAGGGAGTTCATGTTGGGGGCCAGGTATTTGGCGCCCACGTGGTCCAGGATCAGGTCGACCCCCTTCTTGGCGGTGAATTCTTTCACCAGTTCGGTGAAGTCCGGGTTCTCGGTAAAGTCGTTGACCAGATCGGCACCCAGTTCCTTGACCCGCTCGATCTTAGTGGGGTGGGCGGTGACGATCAGTTTGGCCGCCGGGGTCAGGGCCTTGGACAGCTGGATGGCCGCTGTGTTGACGCCGCCTCCGCCGCCGTGGAGGATGGCGGTCTGCTTGTCCTTCAGCTCGCCGATCATGAAGACGTTCAGGAAGGCGGTGATGTAGGATTCGCAGACGCAGGCGGCCTCTTCGAAGCTCATGCTTTCGGGGATCTCCATCAGGTGGCCGGCGTATGCTACGGCGTATTCCGCATAGCCGCCGCCCCCCACCAGGGTCATGACCCGCTGGCCGACCTGCCAGCCGGTGACGCCGGCTCCCAGCTCTTCGACGGTACCGGCGACTTCAAGGCCGAGGATCTCCGAGTCACCCGGCGGGGGGGGGTATTTCCCCTCGCGCTGCACCAGGTCGGGACGGTTGATGCTGGTGGCATACACCTTCACCAGAACCTGCCCCTCGCCCGGGGCCGGCCTTTCCGCCTCGCCCACCTTGAGAACCTCGACTCCGCCGAAACCTTCCATCAGTACTGCTTTCATGGGGTAACCTCCCTGCGTTTTGATATATGAGACATGATCTGTCGTTTATTCGATACGGGCGTCGAATGTACCCAGTTCGCCGTATTTTGTAAACACAAAATGAAACATGCGCCAGGCCTTGATTTATCAGGCGATTTCTGCCATAAAAGGCCGGCTTGCACCCTCCGGAAAACAGGATCGGCTCTTCTATGCATATCATGGTTACCAACGACGACGGCATCCACGCCCCGGGCATCAATGCCCTGGCAGCAGCACTGAAGGAGCTGGGGGAGGTTACCGTGGTGGCCCCTGACCGGGAACGGAGCGCTGCCGGCCACTCCCTGACCCTTCATTCCCCCCTGCGGGTCTTTGAACTGCGCGAGCGGTTCTACGCCGTGGACGGCACCCCCACCGACTGTGTGAACATGGGGATCCACAGCCTGCTGCCGATCAAGCCGGATCTGGTGGTCTCCGGCATCAACCACGGCCCCAACCTGGGGGACGACATCACCTATTCCGGAACGGTGGCCGCCGCCATGGAGGCCAACCTGATGGGGATCCCCGCCATTGCCGTTTCCCTCTCTACCTTCGAACGTCACGGCCATTTTGACGATGCCGCCCAGGTTGCCCTGCGGGTTGCCCGTCAGGTGCTGGCCAACGGCCTGCCGTCGGACACCTTTCTCAACGTCAACATCCCGAACTGTCCGGCCGCCGAGATGGGGCCGCCGCTGGTCACCCGCCAGGGGACCCGTTCCTTCATCGGCACCATTATCGACAAGACCGACCCCCGCGGCCGCAAGTATTTCTGGATCGGCAGTGAAGAACCGGCCTTCAACGACGAACCGGGGACCGATTTTCATGCCATCAACCGCGGGCAAGTCTCCATCACCCCGCTGCACCTCGATCTCACCAATTACGAATCATTGAAAATACTCAAGGAATGGAAGCTGTGACGAATCTGGACATTAAGCCCCATATTTGCTATATTCCCGCCTTCTTACGGGGCAAATCATGAATTACGACATCGCCAGAAAAAAAATGGTGCAGGAACAGATCGTTGCGCGCGGCATCACCGACCGCCGCGTGCTGGACGCCATGCTGAAAATCCCGCGCCACATCTTCGTCCAGGAGGCCATGGCGGCCCAGGCCTACAGTGACACGGCCCTTCCCATCGGCGAAAAACAGACCATCTCCCAGCCCTACATGGTGGCGCTGATGTCCGAGCTGTTGGAACTGAAGGGGCACGAAAAGGTGCTGGAGATCGGTACCGGTTCGGGGTATCAGGCGGCGATCCTGGCGACACTGGCGGATCGGGTCTGCACCATCGAGCGTATCCGTCCCCTGGCGCTTCGCGCCCGGAAGTGTCTCGACTCGTTGAAGCTGTTCAACGTAATGCTTCGCATCAATGACGGCGACGACAGTCCGGTCGGCTGGGAGGAAGAGGCACCCTTCGACGCCATCATGGTGACCGCCGGTGCCCCCGAGGTTCCAACGGTGCTGACCGAACAGCTTGTTCCCGGCGGCAGGTTGATCATCCCGGTCGGCAGCGAGGCCGATCAGACCCTGTTGAAAATCGTGAAAAGAGCCGATGGTGAACTGGAGGTGGCTGCCTCGGTGGGCTGCCGGTTCGTGCCGCTCATCGGTCGTCAGGGATGGTGAACAGGGTATGGTAAAGAAACGCGACATGGATATAGAACAGGATGAAATCCTCGTACAGGGTTTCCTGGATGATGGCCCGGCGCCTGAGGTGCTCTCTCTGGAAGAGATCGAGGAACCGCAGGTGTTTGCCGATGATGATCCCGTTGAAGTCAGCCCCGAGGAGGAAGACCTCCCTCTGACTGAGCTGGAACATTTCGATGACGCGATCAAGATCTATCTGCGGGATATCCAGCGGACGCCGTTGCTGACGGCAGAGTCGGAAAAGGAACTGGCCCGGAAGGTGGAGAGCGGCGACCACGAAGCACGCAACCGGATGATCGAGTCCAACCTCCGGCTGGTGGTTAAGATCGCCAAGCGTTACATCAACCGGGGGCTGCCGTTCCTGGACCTGATCGAAGAGGGGAATCTGGGTCTGATCAAGGCGGTGGAACGGTTCAGTCTGGCCAAGGAGTGCCGCTTCTCCACCTATGCCACCTGGTGGATCCGTCAGTCCATCGAACGGTCGCTGGTGAACCAGGCCCGTACTATCAGGCTGCCGGTGCATGTTTCCGACGATATCAGCCGGATGCTCCGGATCGTCCGTGCCCTGACCAACGAACTGCACCGCGAGCCGTCCGCAGAGGAGATTGCGGTAACCATGAAGGCCAAACCACAGTATGTCCGGCGGCTGATGACGCTGCTGCGTCGAACCTGCTCCATGGAGACCCCCATCGGTGACGGCAACGATTACTTCCTGATCGACACCATCGAGGATAATTCCCTGGTGTCGCCGTCGCAGCTTCTGGAGAACGTTAACCGGTTTGAAACCATTTCGCGGCATTTTACTGCGCTGACCGAGAATGAGCAGAAGATCCTCACCCTCCGTTTCGGTCTCAACGACAATGAACCCCAGACCCTCGACACCATCGGCCACCAGTTCGGGGTGACCCGGGAGCGTATCCGGCAGATCGAGTCCAAGGCGCTGGAGCGGTTAAGGAAATCATCGGAATCATGAGCGAACATATCACAGTAGAAAAGGAAGGACGTACCATGGACGATCTGAAAAACATCATTCGGGACATCCCCGATTTCCCCAAGAAGGGGATCATCTTCAAGGACATTACCACCCTGCTGCAGGATGCCAAATCCTACCAGAAGATGATCGACCTGCTGTCGCACCGTTACGTGGGACAGCGGATCGACAAGGTGGTCGGTGTGGAGGCCCGCGGCTTCATCATCGGCTCGGCCCTGGCCTACAAACTGGGCGCCGGCATCGTGCTGGTGCGCAAACCGGGCAAGCTTCCCTCCGAGACCTTCAGCAAGACCTATGATCTGGAATACGGCACCGATACCCTGGAGATCCACAAGGACGCCATCAAGCCGGGCGAGCGGATCCTGATCGCCGATGATCTGCTGGCCACCGGCGGCACCATGTCGGCGGTGGTGGACATGGTCCAGAGCATGGGGGGGGAGATCATCGAGTGCTGTTTCATGGCGGAACTGGACTTCCTCAACGGACGTTCCCGGCTGCCGGCCGGCAAGGTCTTCTCGCTGCTGAATTTTTAGCAAAATCGATTGAACCCGCAGCATATCTCTGCTATACCGAAATGCGCAGTTTTCATGAGTCCCCGTAGCTCAGCAGGATAGAGCACTTCCCTCCTAAGGAAGGGGTCGGACGTTCGAATCGTCTCGGGGACGCCAAATAAATAAGTGGGTTAGCTCGTAGGAGCTAGCCCATTTTTTTTGCCCTCACAGGACTGTCTAGTGTTTTGGGGTGATTCAATCAGAAATGGAACATTTGACATTGAATGTTAAACTGATACAGTTAGCACGCTTTAATCGAGTGATTCCGGATCATTTTAAGTCACATAGAGGGATATATATGAAAATATTCAAGACCGTATTTTTATGTTTGGTTTTCAGCATGTTTTGCATTGTTCAAGCGTATGCCATTACTGAAAATTTTACCAATGAAGTAGATGGGTCTAGAACCTTTTCCGAAGGTGGACTCTCGTTTAATATTACAGGTAGTTATCTGCACATAGAAAATTATCCGGGGTGGGGCTACAATTTCGATAATGATTATGTTGATAATTCAGACTTTTTACTTCCGACTTCAGGAGTATTTGGGTCATTTACTAGTTCACCAAGGACATTTACGATTAACGAGTTGTATGTTTTTGCGGGATATTCTGACTATCTTGTCCATAGTGGTGATCCGAATGATAAAATAATTATTAGAGGCAAATTGTCAGGAGTTACGCAATTTACTTATACATTGACAGGCAACAATTTTGACAACACAGCAACATACAATTATTTTACGTATGTCAATCTGGCAAGCTACAGTGGTTATGCAATAGATCAGTTGGAATTTGAGGCTGTGGGACAGGTTCGATATTTAGCGATTGATGGGTTCCAATTTGGTCTTGTTGCGCCAGCCGTCACCAGTATTGCCCCGACTCACGGTCCAACCACGGGTGGTACTTCTGTTACAATTTCCGGCTCAAACTTTACCGGCGCTACTGCCGTTACCTTCGGTGGTGTTGCAGCCACCAGCTTCAGCGTGGTGAGTGCAACCAGCATAACCGCCGCCACTCCGGCAGGCAGCGGCTTCAACAAGAGTGTTGTGGTGACCACCCCTAGCGGCAGTTCGTCCGCAAATGGCCTGTTTTCCTACTACGCGCCAGCCGTCACCAGTATTGCCCCGACTCACGGTCCAACCACGGGTGGTACTTCTGTTACAATTTC
>CAZSTJ010000120.1:0-10694 GCA_964609805.1 uncultured Geobacter sp.
GGGTTAGGGGGTGGGGAAGGTTGCAATATCATAGTCCTTGCCAACGTCACCCCCACCCTGACACTCCCCCGTCAAGGGGGAGGGAATGACACAAAAGGAGAATACCCATGAAAGACATAAAACCGGCAATTCTGTTACTCATCATCTTTACCGTCATCTGCGGCGGCATCTACCCGGCCATAGTCACCGGTGTCGCCTATGCCATCTTTCCCAACCAGGCAAAGGGGAGCATCATCACCGGCAAGAGCGGCAAGGAGATCGGTTCAACCCTGATCGGCCAGCCCTTCTCCGACCCGAAATACTTCTGGCCGCGCCCGTCGGCCACCAGCGACTTCGGCAACAATCCCCTGGCATCGGGCGGTTCCAACGCCGGACCGACCAGCCCGTCATACCTCCAGACGGTTGGCGACCGGGTCAAGACGCTCCGCGACAGCGGCGTGACCGGCAAGGTCCCGGCCGACCTGGTGCAGGCCTCGGCCAGCGGCCTTGATCCGCACATTTCACCAGAGGCGGCCACGATCCAGATCCCACGTATTACCAAGGCCCGGAGGCTTCCTGTGGACGTTGTGACCCGTGCCGTTGCACAGGCGACCGAGGACCGCCAGTTCGGCATTCTGGGGGCTCCCCGGGTTAATGTGCTTGTACTGAACCTGGAATTGGATAGACTGTAAGCATGACCGATATCGACGACATACGCCCCTCCCCGGAGGCCATGCTGAAGCTGGCCCAGGCTGAGGAGGTCACGGCCGAACTGGGCAAGCTGAAGATTTTTCTCGGGTACGCCGCAGGTGTGGGCAAGACCTACGCCATGCTTGAGGCGGCCCGCAAACGCAAGACCGACGGGCGTGATGTGGTGGTCGGATATGTTGAATCCCATGGCCGTGCCGAAACCGATGCCCTGCTGGAGGGACTTGAGATCATTCCCCGCAGGCAGATCCCCTATGCCGGCGTCACACTGCAGGAGATGGATATTGACGCGATCCTGGCCCGTAAGCCGCAGATCGTTCTGGTGGACGAACTGGGCCACTCCAACGCCCCCGGTTCCCGCCACGAGAAACGCTGGCAGGATGTGGAGGAGATCCTGGAGGCCGGGATCGATTGCTATACCACCGTCAACATCCAGCACTTCGAGAGCCTGAACGATGTGGTGGCACAGATCACCGGCATTACCGTGCGGGAGACTGTGCCCGACCGTCTCCTGGACCTGGCATTCGAGATCAAGCTGATCGACATCCCGCCTGAAGACCTGATTCAACGCCTGAACGAAGGCAAGGTCTATGTCCCGGACCAGGCCGCCCAGGCCATCGAGAAATTCTTCCGCCCCGGAAACCTGATGGCTCTGCGGGAGTTGTCCCTGCGCCGGACCGCATCCCGTGTCGATGAGCAGATGCGGGCCTACATGGAAACCCAGGACATTGCCGGTCCCTGGCCGACTGCCGAACGGCTCCTGGTCTGCGTCAGCGGCAGCCCCTACAGCGAAAAGCTGATTCGCGCCACCTGCCGGTTGGCCGAGGAACTCAAGGCCCAATGGTTTACCATCTACATCGAGACTCCGGGGAGCGGCCGGCATGAACGGGAGAATCGGGAACGCATCTGGCACAACCTGAGACTTGCTGAAGGGCTCGGGGCCCAGATAGCGACCGTTACCGCCACCGACATCACGGATGCCGTGTTGGAATACTCGGCGCGGCACAATATCACCAAGATCGTGATGGGAAAGCCGAACAAGCCCCGCTGGCGGGAAATAATCACCCCCCCCGTGGTCGACCGGTTGATCCGCAGAAGCGGGGCCGTCGATGTCGTCATCGTCAGTTTCGAAAAGGACAGATCCGACACGACAACGACGGCCACGAAGCGCCGCCAGCCGATCGAGCTGCAGGGATATGCCGCCAGCCTGGTGCTTGTCGCCGGCGCCACTATTATCTGCGAGCTGATGCGCCCCTTCCTTGCTCCCACCAACATGATCATGTTCTACCTGCTGGCAGTGGTGGTCGCTTCGGTGCGTCTTGGTCAAAAACCGGCCATGGCCACGGCATTCCTGGGTGTACTGGCCTTCGATTTCTTTTTCGTCCCCCCCCGCCTGACCTTTGTTGTGGCCGACACCCAGTACCTGTTGACGTTCCTGGGACTGTTCGTGGTGGGTATCGTCATAAGCACCCTGGTGGCCCGCTCCCGCGAACGGGCCGAGGTGATGCGAACCCGCGAGGTGCAGACCGCCAGCCTCTATTACCTGAGTCGCGACCTGGCAGCATCGGTGGATACCGAGGCTGTTCTGAAAGCGGTCATCCGGAATGCGGAAGAGGCGCTCTCGGCCCACGTGGCAATTTTTCTTCCCGAAGGTGAGCGTCTCGACCTGGTGGCATCCAGTGACGACATCGCGCTCGACATCAAGGAGCTGGCGGTGGCGGACTGGGCCTTCCGCAACAGCCACCCCGCCGGCCGTGCCACGGACACCCTGGTTTCAGCAGGTCTGATCTACCTCCCGCTGCAGACTCCGGCCAGCGTGCTGGGGGTAATGGGGGTCCGGCTGGAGAACGAACAGGCCTACCATTCCCAGGACAATCGCCGTCTGCTGGATGCCTTTGCCACTCAGGCGGCCATGGCCATGGAACGGATACGCTTCTCCCGCCAGGCGGAACAGGCCCAAATCCTCCAGGCACGCGAGAATCTGGAACGGGCTCTATTGAATTCCATTTCCCATGACCTGCGCACCCCATTGGTCTCGGTGACCGGCGTTCTCTCCAGCCTCAGGGAAGAGGGGGACCACCTCAGCGACCGGGCACGGCGTGAACTGCTGGATTCTGCCTGCAGTGAAGCGGAACGGCTCAATCGATTCGTCGGCAACCTGCTCGACATGACCCGCATCGAGTCCGGCGCCATTCAATTGAATAGGGAGTTGTGTGATATACAGGATCTGGTCGGTTGTGCCATGGCGGCGGTCGAGCAACGTATCGGCAGCCAGCCTGTCACGATCAAGCTCACCGGAGATCTGCCGCTGGTCTCGATGGATCTGGTGCTTATGACCCAGGTACTGGTCAATCTGTTGGATAATGCACACAAGTATTCTTTGCCTGAAAGCGTCATTGAAATCAGTGCCGACACTAACGATGGCTGGTTGGATCTGGAGGTTGCCGACCGGGGTCCTGGGGTCCCGGAGCATGATTTGAAGCGGGTGTTTGACAAGTTCTATCGAATTCCGATCCCCGAAGGTGCCGGGGGGACCGGGCTGGGGCTATCCATCTGCAAGGGGATTGTCGAAGCACATGGCGGCAGAATACATGCCGAAAACCGATCGAACGGCGGCTTGAGAATCGTGATACGCTTACCGATCACCACGACTGAGGAATTGCATCATGACCGCTGAACGCACTGCGGAGAACCTGCCGAGAATTCTTGTCGTTGATGATGAACTGGCCATCAGGCGTTTTCTGCACACGGTTTTATCCAGTGAGGCATTCCTCCTGCATGAGGCCGAAAACGGCCATGCCGGACTGGCCGCCACCACGGTGTTCAGGCCGGACGTAATCCTGCTGGATCTCGGCTTGCCTGACCTGGACGGTATCGAGGTCATCACACGGATTCGGGAGTGGTCGCAGGTGCCGATCATTGTCCTTTCGGTTCGGGAGCGGGAGAGTGACAAGGTTTCCGCTCTGGATGCCGGGGCAGACGACTACCTGACCAAGCCGTTCGGTGTCGGAGAACTTTTGGCCCGGATCCGGGCAGCACTGCGCCGTGCGCGCCAGGAAACGCCGGAACCGATCTTTACCAGCGAAGACCTGACCGTAGACCTGAATCTGCGGCGCGTGACCATCGCCGGCAGCGAAATTCAGCTAACCCCCACGGAATACGATATCCTGCGGCTGCTGGTGGTCAATGCCGGCAAGGTCCTGACCCACAGCCAGATCCTGAAACAGGTCTGGGGAATCACCTACCTGGAACAACCGCACGTGCTCCGGGTCAACATCAGTAATCTCAGGCGCAAGATCGAGACCGACCCTTCCCGTCCCCGTCATATCACGACCGAGCCGGGCGTCGGCTACCGTTTAAAGATCACCGATACCCTGCCGGCCCCACCGCCGTAGCCGGCACATCATACAAAAAAAACACCTGCCGGGTAGCGCAGGTGTTTTTCTCTTTTCCCGATTTCCGGCTCAAGGAGATGGGTTCACCCCATCGCATGGGGAAGATTGAAATAAAAACACGCCCCTTTACCGACCCCTGCGGATTCGACCCAGATTCTGCCGCCGTTTTTCTCAACAATACGCTGCACGAGAGAAAGCCCGATGCCTACGCCGGTGCTCTTGGGGGACAACTTCTCAAACACCCTGAAAATAGCGGCCGTGTGGTGCGGGGCAACGCCGATGCCGTTGTCTGCGACATAGAAATAGGTGTCTCCGCCCCGTTGCTGCGTACCAAGGGTAATACACGGCGTAACGCCTTCCCGGCTGTACTTGATCGAATTTTCGATGAGGTTCTGCCAGATCTGGCACAGGCGGTTTTTTTCTCCACAGAACATCACATCCGTGTCGATCAGGTTGATCGTGACATTTCGATCCTTGATGGAACCGGCAAGGGTATCACGCACGCTGGCAATGATCTCCGACAAGGGTACCGTAACGGACGGTTCCTGAACACGCCCGATACGGGACATCTGCAGCAGTTCATTCAGCATGAGTTCCATCTTGTCCGCTGCACCGACAATGTAGCCGATATCATCCGTCACCTTTTCAGCGTCACCGAGCGCGATGTCCTCACGAAGGTATCCCAGGAAGCTTTTTACCGTTACGAGCGGGCTGCGCATATCGTGTGACACGCTGTAGATGAGCCGTTCGATCTCGTCATCTTTCTGGTGTAATTTTTCCAGTGACCACTTGCGAATGATCTTTTCGCCGATGTGAGTCGCAATTTCTTCGAACAATTCTATGATGTTTCTGGTAAAGCGCCCGGTGCGGCGGTCGTTGAACTGCACCAGCCCGATAATCTTGTCCATCGTGCGTATCGGTATCAGGGCGACGGACGCATATCCCGCGTGAATGCAATTGTTACGGGGATTATGACGGGGGTCCTGGTTGGCAGGTAGATCCAGCAGGGGAACGGCATCATTAGTCCAGAAGCTCCCCCCGGGAGTGAACAGCGGATGGATGGGGTCGGTCTTGCCGGAGAGAACCAGGCCGCAGGTGCATTCCAGTGACACCTGACCGTTTTCATCTCTGCACACCCCGCCATCAGCCGACCGTTCCACCAGGGTATTTTCGACCATCAGAAAATCGATGGAGAAACCTTTCTGGACGAAATAGGGAAAATCCTCCGCCTCCTGAAGCCTGATACCGACCGCATCGCAACCGGTTCTTTCTTTCAGAAGTGCAATGACCTGCTGGATGGCCCCCCGCAACTCGCCCCCCTCGTTGAGAACCTGCAGCACATCGCGCGACATCTCGATGAATATCTCACCCCGCCTGCGTTCGGTGACATCCTGAAAGACCCCGAACACTCTGTGTTTTTCCAACTCGACATCGCCAATAACACGAACGTACCGCTGATTCCCCCGGGCGGTAACTATTTCCAGCACCTCATCAAAGGGTTCACCCTGTTCAATGGCGAGCTGCAGCAGATGATCAATAACCGGCCGGGACGACGGCGCATAAAATTCCAACCCGTTGCTGGCCGTCGGGATGAAATCGGACGGCACCTCATGGATGTGGAAGGTTTCTTCGGTCCAGGTCACGTCGTTGGAATCGATCGATATTTCCCAGCCGCCAACCCTGCCGATTTTTGCAATGTCCCGGTAAAGCTGCCCGATGTTGCGCGCCTCTGTCCCGGAGGTATTCCGGCCGTTGGAATTTCCGGACGATCTTTCTGTCTCACTGAGATAATCATTCATGGTCTGCTCCTGACCACACCCCATCCGGGCATTCGGTTATTGCAGCGACCTATGGTGATTGATTGCCGGTTACGTCCAGATGTCCGTACATCCCCCGGGCGCACTCGGGGCAGAGCCCGTGGCTGAAATCGGCCTGGGAATGGGTACTGATATAGACCTCCAGCTGATTCCAGTACCCCTCATGGTCCTTGATCTTCTTGCAGGACATGCAGATCGGCAGCAGCCCTTTCAGGCTGTTGATCTCCGTCTGCCGGGACCTTTCAAGTTCTTCCTGGGCCTCCACCCGTTCCGTAACATCCACGCAGCTGCCGATGTATCCGGCAAACACCCCGTCTTCGGTAGAGAACGGCACCCCACGGTCAAAGATCCACCGGTACTGTCCGTCGTGCCTCTTGAGGCGGTACTCCATCTCGAAGACCCGACGGGCGTGAAAATTATCCAGGTAGATCTTGAGACAGCGGTCAAAATCGTCAGGGTGCACCCCTTCCGCCCAGCCGTTGCCCGCTTCCTGCTCCATTGTCCTGCCGCGGAAGTCCAGCCAGCGTCCGTTGAAGTAATTGCAGAGGGCGTCGGTGCCGGCGCGCCAGATGAGGATCGGTGCCTGTTCCACCAGAGCCTGGTACTCTATTTTACTGAGTGATGTCTGATTCACCCGTAACCTCCCCGGCAAGCAGTTTCTTGACGGCATCGTACAACAGCTGCGGCCGCACCGGCTTGCTCATGAATTCTACATCTTCCGGCAGGACCATCCTGCCGCTGATGATCTCGCGCGGATACCCGCTGACGACCAAGGTTCTGACCTCCGGGTTTATCTCCCGGAGCCTTGCCAGGGTCTCCCCGCCGTTCATGCCGGGCATGACCGCATCCAGCATAACCAGGTCGATCTGTTCGTTGCGGGCATATATCGCGACCGCCTCGCTGCCGTTTTCCGCCGTCAACACCCGGTAACCCCGCATCTTGAGCAGGTTGCCGTTGATTTTTCTGACCTCCGGGTCATCCTCCACCAGCAGGATCGTGCTGGCAGCGTCTGCCTGTCCCACGGTTTCAACCGAGACCTTTTCTTTCGGTGCCGGCTGTCCTGACAGCGGCAGATAAAGGTGGTAGGTGGTTCCGGCGCCGATCTCGCTGGAACAGGTAATGTATCCGTTCAGCTGGGAGATGATCCCCTGCACGATGGATAACCCGAGACCGGTGCCGCTTCCTTCAACCTTGGTCGTGAAGAACGGCTCGAATATGTTCGGCAGGATGTCGGCCGAGATGCCGGTACCGGTATCGGAAACCGTTATCAGGGCCTGGGGGCCCAGCAGATAAGCCTGTTCCTCTCCAGCCAGACCAGCCGTACCCGCCTTCTGTTCGAGTCGAATGGTGAGTTTACCCCCGGTGGGCATGGCATCGCGGGCATTGCTGGCCAGGTTGACAAATACCTGCTGCAGATGGACCTGATCGATGACCGCAACGAGTGGTATCGGGGAATGTTCCAGACACAGTTCTATGTCCTCCCCCAGGACCCGCTGAACAAATTTCTTGATCCCTGTCAGCAGGCTGTTAAGCTCGAATGTCTCTAGCTTGAGCACCTGTTTCCTGCTGTACGAAAGAAGACCACTGGTAAGCTCTGAGGCCCGTTCGGTGGCGAACCTGATCTCTTGCAGATTTTCCTTTTGATCGTCAGGAATCCCGAATTCGAGCAGGGTGGTATATCCCAGGATTACCTGCAGTATATTGTTGAAGTCGTGGGCAATGCCCCCTGCCAGCTGGCCGATGGCCTCCATTTTCTGGGATTGCCGCAACTGCCCTTCCAGATTTACTTTTTCGGCTTCGACCTTTCTCCGCTCAGTGATGTCGTCTCCGGAGCTCAGGGTGCCGATTACCTGCCCCTGCTCGTCGTGCAGCAGAGCATTGTGCCAGGCGATCAATTTTAATTCACCCGTTTTGGTTCTGACACAATTTTCAAAGTATTCGAATGATTCCGCCGCTCCCGCAACAAGCTTTTTGAAGAAGGGAAACAGCAGGCTCATCCCTTCCGGCTGCTGGATACAGGTACGGAACCACTGCTGTCCCAGCAGTTCCTCTTCACAATATCCCAGGATCTGGCACCCTTTACGATTGATCGCCGTGATCGTACCATCGACATCGAGAGCCACAATCATGGCCTCCACAGTATCAAGATAGGTCTGGGCCCGGCTTCGTTCCCCCTTCAGCGCGGCCTCACGTTTCATCAGGGAGTCCAGCAGATGGTTGAACGAGCTGATCAGGCGGCCCACCTCGTCATCTTTCGCTACCGTGAGCGGAGTAAAGGGGAGTGAGGAATCTTCCTGGGTGCTGATCTCGTCGATGGCGCTCATCAGCGGGGTAAGCTGACCGCGCAGCGTCCACCAGACCGCCGCACCGGATGCCATCGTCAGCAGCAGGGCGATCATCAAAAGCCGCTGCTGCATGCTGTACACCGGGGCGAATGCGTCATTTGCCGGGATGACGACCGCGAGGCACCATCCTGCCGAAGGTATGCAGATATTGGAAAGGAGCTGTTCGACACCCTGTGGATCGATGAATAAGCGGGAACCTTCGAGGTGACCCAGCTCTTTTTCAACGGTTTCCGTGAGACCGGCCGCGGCAGGGGGCTGCATGATGAATTTCCGGTCGCTGGCCATTACGATGACATGGTTCTGCGGGTCTATCAGTAGGTAACCGCCGGTTTCTCCATATCGATTGTCGGTAATTTCGTTGAGGAAATTCGGTTTGGCAAGATCAGTAATGCCGGCCAGTGCCCCGATGATTTTTCCTTCTGAATCACGGACCGGTACCGCCATAGGGAGGGCCGGACTCTGCAGCGCCCGACCCATGACCGGCCGGCCGATGGCAGACTTCCCTGTATAAAGGGCCCGCGCAATATAATCCCGGTCCCGGTAATTGATGCCGGCGCGAAGGGCGGCAAGGGGGAGTGATGCCGTGGCGGTACCGTCAGGCATGACGAAGAAATAACCGCCGTTGAAGAGGTTTTGCAACAGTGGCCGTTCCCCCAGAAAATTCTGCAGGGCGGCGGTGTTGCCGGCTTTGTCGGCCGGAATGCCGGCGGCGACCTTTTCCAGTGCCTGGAGGCGGAACGTAAGTTCCTGATTTATATCTCCGGCAACGATCCTGGCCGTGGACAACTGGTGAGTGCCGAGCATGTTCCCCAGGTCGCTACGGAGCAGATAACCTGCAGCGTACACAAGTGCCCACATACCGGTCAGGAATATGACCAGTGAAAGCACTACCACCCTGGTTTTCAGGGATTTGAACTGTCTCTGTGTGAATATATTCAGCACGCCGCTACCCATCCGGTTCTGATTGCCTGCTTTCAAGAGGTATTGCTGGCAGGAACAGCTGATTCGACACCGACACCTGGCAGACGTCAGGCCTTATGCAGGTTCAGGTACCGGCCTCCAGCAGACCGTGAATCGCCCGCTCCAGTTGTACAAAATCGAACGGCTTGGCAATGACCCGGTCAGCCTTCATAAGCCGGGCCATGCTCAGCAGATTGTCACGGCTCAGTTTGGCAGTGCCGCCGGTCATGGCGATGACCCTGGTTCCGGGTGAAACGCTCCCCAGTTCCCTGATAACTTCCAGCCCATCCCGGTCCGGCATGACGATATCGGTAATGACCAGGTCGTAGTAGAGGGAGGAGAGAAGCTTGATTCCCACGGTACCGTTTTCCGCCGTCTCCACCAGGTGCCATCGTGTCAGCAGCTTTTCCAGGATCCTGCGCACGTCAGGATCGTCATCGATGATCAGGATATGGGCCATCATTCTTCTCCGGGCAGCGTATGGCTGAGAGGAAAGTCCGGCCGGCATCCGGCACAGGGCCGAATACCGGCCTGACCGGTCAGGCAGCTTCCTGCAACGGTTCGCCTCTGACGTCGCTCAACTCCCGGGAAGAAAAAATCCTGTCCACATCGAGCACTATCACGAAACGCCCGTCATGCTTCCCCATCCCCTTGATGAATTCCATATTAAGCTGCATGCCCAGGTGCGGCGCCGCCTCTATCTGTGACGGCTCCATCTCGATCACCTCCTGGACCGAATCGGCCAGGGAACCGAGTATGACCACCTCATCACCCATCTGCACTTCAATAACGATGATGCAGGTATTGATGGTCCTTTCAGTGGCACTCATGCCGAACTTGACCCTCATATCGATAACCGGAACCACATTGCCCCGCAGGTTGATGACCCCCCTCATGAATTCAGGGGTCTGGGGCACCTTGGTGATGTTCGTTATTTCCAGAATCTCCCGCACCCGCCCCACGTCAACCGCATACACCTCTTCCGCCAGGGTGAACGTCAGGTATTGTGTCACCGCAGATATCTCCAACATAGGGAAAACCCTCCTTCTTTATATCGGCTGATTTGTCAAATAGATGAGAAATCTTCTTACCGTGGGGGGCAGGCTCGTGATTCCGGATGGTCTTCACGAGCCTGCCTCTGCAACTCTAGAATTTTTCAAATTCGTCATCGAGATGATCGGCGCCGCCGCCCATGTCGAGGATAACTCCGGCGCCGTTCTTGCCTACCGGGGCAACAGTGTGGGCGATCTTCGGCTGCTTCTTCTGGAGGTGGGCCACGGCGGCATGCTGCCGGTGGACGGCGGTCTGCGGCTTCTTGCGATTGCTCTCGCCGGTATTGAAGAAGGAGATGCTCTGCTGCAGCTGCTCCGCCTGGCTGGAGAGTTCTTCCGAGGTGGAGGCCATCTCCTCAGATGCCGAGGCGTTCTGCTGGATGACCTGATCCAGCTGCTGGACCGCCTTGCTGACCTGGGAGGCGCCGGTATCCTGTT
>CAZSTJ010000121.1:0-10663 GCA_964609805.1 uncultured Geobacter sp.
GTGTTATAGTCTGCCACCTGGAAGGACTTGACGCTCTTGCCCTTGTTTTTCGACATGTCGGTAACTACGCAGTTCAGGCTGCAGGTTCCGGCACTGCTGCCGTCGGTATAGGTGACGATCATGCGGCTGTGGCCGAACTTGGTGCGGTCCATGCCGCAGTGTACGCAGGCATCAGGTGCCTCGACCTTGGTTTCGGCGGCGAAACAGACAGCCCCGAGGGAGAGAACCATCAGTACGGCAATCCAGAGTTTCTTCATAAATAGGTATGCTCCTGTAGCTAGATTGAATTATTTTTTGGCTTTAGCGCTTTTAACCTTAACCATGTCCTTGTCGCAACCGCATTTGCCCGGTTTCTGGGCTACGTAGCCACAGTTACAGCCGTCTCCGCAGCCGCAGGCATATTTGCCCTGGATCGGAGCCGAAAATTCCTTGTCGCCGATTTTGTAAAAAACCTTGCCTTTTTCCACCTTGGTGACGGTTGCTTTTACCATGTCCTGTCCGCAGCCGCATTTACCCTCTTGCTTGCCGAGGGTGCCACAGTCACAACCGGCACCGCAACCACAGGCATAGATTGCGTCACCGGCTTTTGCTTCAAATTTGCCGGATGGCCCTTTAGCGGCAAACGCCAGTGTGACGGCGGCCAATACGAACAGACATGAGATTACCAGTAAGATACTTTTTTTCATCGTTAAGCCTCCTCGAGAAATTATTACGCTACTCTACAAATTAAATAGGAAACTGTCCACCCCCTTTCTCTGCTTTTTTAGTGGGCTCTCATCTTTTTCGCCTGGATAAACGTTGAATTATGACTGGTTTAAAATTTGTAACTAGCAGAAATATAGACATTTCTTCCATTTTCCGGCACTTTGATGCCACTGGCGAACGGATCACGGGCGTAAGAGAGGTGGCTGTAATAGTATTTGTCGAAGAGGTTGTTGATACCGATGATTAGAGTGAGCCCCTGGTAATTAACTCCACCCTTGAGATCTGTGGTCGCCCATCCGGCAGTTTTCTCCTCTTTCAGTGATACATCGACCCGGTCCTGCTCACGGGTTATGTTTTCAGCAGCTTCAGCGAAGAAGGTGCCGTTATCATAGCGGAGCGATATGGTGCCTCTGAGGGGAGGGATTTCGGAAAGAGCCTGATCAGTGTCCACATTCCGGGCTTCCACGTAGGAGACGGAGCCTTTCAGGAACAGGTCAAGCGGGAGAGCTATCTGACTGCCTAATTCGGCCCCCCACATGCTGGCGTGGATGTTCTGATAGCTCTTCAGAGTCGGGGATGCCTGATAGATGTTTATGTAATTCTGCAGGTCACTGTAAAAAAGTGAGGCATTAATATAGAAGCTCTCAGCTGAGTACTTGACGCCGAGGTCTGCCTGATGGTTGACGGTCGGTTTGAGTCCTGGATTACCTTGAGTGCCCACGGGCGACATGGTTGTGCCGGGGAGGTCGAAAAAGAGTTCCTGCTGGTCAGGGGTGCGCGTGCCACGGGCGATTCCGGTGAAGAAGTCGAGTCCCTTGACGGGGGAGTATGTGAGCTGGAGATTGGCGCTGATTTCACCGAAATCAAGCTTCTTGCCGGCGGCAACCATTGTGTTGCTTTTCCCTGCCTCGGCCCAGGTAAGATCTCCTCGCATCCCCCCCCTGAGTGAAAGCATAGTGCTGAGCGGCAGTTCGTAGTCGGCAAACAGTCCCAGATTGTCAATGGCGGCATCCGGGATGGTTGCCAGGTCACGATAAGCAAAATATCCGGCACGGCGGTTGATTGCTTCCCAGTTGCGGTTGTAATAATCAAGACCGGTTCGTAGAGTTCCGGCTCCTGCAGCAAGAGTGCCGTTCAGTTTTGCACCGTAGACCTGGGTCTTAGCATCGGTCTGCATGGAGTAGAAACGGGGTGATGTCTGCGAACTGACACGGAAACGGTCATCCATGAGGTGGCTGACCCGGTCCCAGTAGGCTTGCAGTTTTAACTCCTGTACCAGGGGCGAAATTTTCTGGATTCGATAGTTCCAGTTTACGCGGTGTGTCTTGTCGTAGTCGGCGTCCATTTTCAGGTACGGGTAGAGAACATGATCAGCATCCTGGAAGGTGTAGCTGATGTCTGTGCGGGAGTTGGCGGTCGGGTTGAAACCTACCTTGCCCCATCCGGTGTTGATTTCATAAGCCTTCGAATCTATGGCGTTAATTTTATACCGGTTTGCCGCCGCACTGCCGCTTGTCGGGTAGATTTCCGTGAGTCTTTTACCGTCGCCTGACTTGGGGACGTCAGAGTATTTATAGGCATATCCGAGCAGGCCATCATATGCGTCTGCACCATAGGATGCGGTGGCAGATGCGTTAAAGCTGTTCCAGGCGCCATACCCCATGGTGAGTTCTGCGCCGGTTCCCTTTTCAGGGACTTTGGTGATAGCATTAACAGATCCGCCCATCCCCCCGGGATTGGTCAAATCATAAGGGCCTTTTACAACCTTCACCTGCTCGATTTCAGCAAAATCATAGTGAAATGCCGGCGGGTCCATACGGTTCGGGCAGGCACCATGCAGCCGTACTCCGTCTACCAGCACGTTGATGTTATCCTTCTGGAAACCGCGCAGCACAATGTCGTTAGCGATGGCTCCCTTGTGGACATAGCTGATCCCTTCAACCTGCTTCAAGGCTTCTCCCATGTCACGGGCCGGACTTTCGCGCACCTCGCGAATGGAAAGGCTTTCTTCTTTCGGTGTTTCCTTCTGACCACGTACGGTAATTTCATCAAGGACCTGGCTCTCTGCCCCTGCGGCCTGTTGACTCATGGCGAACAGACACACGGCAGCCAATATCGGTAGATTTTTATTTTTCATTGGATATCTCCTGGAGAAAATGAATGATTTTAACTGTTGTTACAGCATCTTAAAGTTGATCGGCACAACTATTTCAGCCCTCACCGGTGGTCTTGGGAAAGGAGCTGTCATCCTGACGGTCTCTGAGGCGCTCTTGTCAAGAAGAGGATACCCTGATGTTTCTATGACCCGCAGGTTATGGACAGAGCCGTCTTCAGCGACAATGAATGCCACGACGGTCTTACCATTCCAGCCCATTTTACGGGCCATGGGAGGATAGATCAGGCGTTTCGTGATCAGGTCACGGATGTAAATGAAATGTTCTTTCAGATAGCGCTGCTGTGCCTTATCCGATGTAATCGCCGTCTCTGCAGCCGGTGTCTGATGAGGCGATGCTGCCGGAACCGGGATGACAGGTGCCGACGCCGCTTCAGTGCGTTGACGGTGCACGGGGGTGGTCGGTGCTGTCACCGCCGGAGACCTCTGTATATCGCGAGGTCTGCTGGTTTCCGGCACAGCCGGCGCTGCCGGTGCCGCCGGTGCCGCCGGTGCCGCCGGAATCGCCGGAGCAACGGGCGTGACCACCCGTGACTGCTGAACGACAGGCGCTATCGGGGCAGATTTCTTGGGAACTTCTGCCTTTACCGGTGCCGGTGGACGTGTTTGCCGGGGAATTTCAGGAATGGCAAGATTGTCCAGCACCACCATGATAGCTTTCGGCGTTCGCTCGATATTTCTTGACGCGGCCAGAATAAGGCAGGCAGCTACGGCAAGGTGAATACCGAGTGACATACCGAAGCATTTGGCCTCTTGGGTCATTGGTACATACCTCCAGGCACACGTACTGGTATGAGCTACTCAATGCAGGCATCCGTGAGAATGCGCACTGAGCACTGTGCCCTTCGTGACGTTTATGATTCAGACGGTGGAGAAGTTCTAGACAAGCCTTGGAGGTGGTTCAGGAGGTTCGGCATGGCGGGTTGCCAGGCGATTGGGGAGGGGGGGGTGGCAAGTTGCCGTCGCGGCAACGGAGAATTCCTCAATGAAGCTGCATGGTAGCGCCTCGATTGAATTTGAAAGCGAAAGAATATCGTTGCTGTTCGTACCGCAGGGGCAGCCGCAGGCGATCACGGTTTCTTGTGCCTCACCGTGTTCTTTTTTGCAGCACTCGGGGGTGTCTGCATCTTCATCCTGGTGGATGTGGTTCAGCTGTGAACGCTTCTTGGCACAACAACAGGTCCCGGCAGCACTGCTGGCGGGGGAGCAGCCGCAGAGCGAACAGTTGCCCGAACATTCCCGCGCACTCTTTCCCACCGGCGACATGGCGCAGGCCACCATCGGCAGACAGAGCATTGCCAGGTAGGTAATTGTCATCACCAGAGCTGTCAGGCGATGGCGACGCCGGCGGGGGATATGTAAAGTCGGTTTATTCATAAGAAGTTCTAATTATCGCGATGTCTACCGGAAGAGTCAAGATGTTTTGTTTCAGCAGGTCAAACATTGCGGCAACGCTTCAGTTTATAAATGAAAAAACGGGTCAGGGGAGGGTGGCGCGCCATTCGGCGATCAGCCCCTCGTAGGTGAGGCTGTAATCCCCCAACGCCTCCGCCACTGCCCCACGGAAGTTTTTCCCCTTTCCCATCAGGGTCAACAGGGCGGTCACCCGGTGCCAGCCGTAGGTTGTCGCGACATAATTCACGATCGAGTAGCTCTGATCGTAGGCCAGCATGGCTTCCTGGGTGGAGAGGCCGCCGAACCCTCTTTCCAGTCGGCTGAAGTCGATGGCGGTTTCCTTGCTCAGGGGTGCGGCGGTGGTGTGGCCTGATGGCGATTCAAACTGCCTGCGTCCGAACGATTCAGCGATCCCCTCGTTGAACCAGACCGGACAGTTGCCCCGGCTCAGGTCGAAGACCACCACATGGGCGTACTCATGGAAGAGGATGGACCTTAGTTGCGGGGTGATCTCGGTGGCAGTGCCGAAGGGAAGACGGATAGTGCCGTCGTACACCCCTCCCGACCAGTCGGGGGAATCGGTAACGGTCTTGTAGTCGCCGCGTTTATAGATGGCGACCGGGACGCGGGCCTCCGGAAAGTGTCCCAGATCCGCCCCAACCTGGTTGGCGGCATTCTCCAGGACATCGAGCACCGCCTGGGCAAAGCTGCCGTCCACCCCCGGATCATAGGTCAGGTTGAAGCGGGAACTCAGGTTCCGGTCCATCCCCTCTTCAACGAAGGTTTCCTTCCGGTGCTTTTCGAGCACGGATGTGATGGCCGGATTGCCGGGGGAGATGGCGAGGGCCTGCTCCCAGATCTTGATGGCCGGGTGGCGGAAATCGGTCTCGTACATCACCAGACCAAGGTAGTACAGTACATCGACCGAATCCGGCTGCTGGATCTGGGCCCGTTCCAGTTCGTAACGGGCAATATCGTACCGTTTCAGGTAATAGTTGCAGATGCCGCGCGGCAGGCTGAAAGCGGCACTGTCCGGGTAGAGTTCGGCCCCCTTCTGGTAATATTCGTCGGCCTGCTCGTACTGTTTTCTGTTCAACAGTACGTTGCCGTAGGCCGAATAGGCATCGGCCAGGTTGCGTTTATTCTTTTCGTCGAGGGGGAAGAGGCTGTAGGCGGATTGGAGACGTTCCAGCTTCTTTTCATACTCCGCGGCGGAGCTGCCGGCAGACGGTGGGCTGTCCTCTCCTGCAGCGGCTATCGCAAAGGTCATCAGGATCAGGAGTACGGCAATGGGGGAACGGAGGTTCCGGGCGGCTGGCATTTGGATGATTCTCGGATGTGCAGACTGGTGCGGCATCATGACCCTCCCCATACCGGATCGTTGGAAAACTGCATGCGGAGACGTTCGTCCGGGTTCTGGCGGTAGAACTCTTCTTCCCGGAACGAGAAGCGGTAATCGGTAAGATAGGCCAGCAGGATCGTGGCTGCGGCGTTGATCCGCTGCATGGCGTGGGCATCCCCCTGCAGGTCCGGGTGATTCTTCCGGGATAGATCCCGGTGACGGCGCTTCACCTGCGCCATAGTGAGCTCGTCGCGCTCCGAATAGCCGAAGATGGCCAGTGCGGCCTTAAGTTCGGCGTGGGTCATGACCGGGGCAGGAACGCGGCCACCGAGGCGACGATACCCTGCGGGTCCAGACCGAGCATCTCCCGCAGTTCGTGCTGTTCGCCCTGGGGGATGTAGCTGTCGGGATAGCCGATGCGCAGGACCCGGACACCGGTAACCGCCTGCTCCTCCAACAGTTCCAGCACCGCACTGCCGAAGCCCCCTTGCAGGGCATTTTCCTCAAGGGTAATCAGAGTGCCGCAGGAACCGGCCAGCTCGAGGATCATGGCTGAATCCAGCGGTTTGACGAAACGGGCATTGACGACCGCGAGGCTGATGCCGTGCTGTTCCTCCAGCAGGGCTGCTGCGTCAAGGGCGGGTTTTACCATGGTACCCAGTGCCAGCAGGGCGCCGTCCTTACCGCTGCGCAGCAGTTCCGCCGTGCCGACGGGGATCTCCCGGAGGGTCTGGTCCAGCGGGATGCCGTAGCCGTTGCCGCGGGGATAGCGGATCGCAGCGGGGCTCCCCAGGGCGATGGCAGTGGCCAGCATGTGCTGGAGTTCGTTCTCGTCCTTGGGGGCCATCAGGGTCATGTTGGGGAGATGGCGCAGATAGGAGAGGTCGAAGGCGCCGTGGTGCGTCGGGCCGTCGCTTCCCACCACACCGCCCCGGTCCAGGGCAAAGGTGACCGGCAGGTTCTGCAGGCAGACATCGTGGAAGACCTGATCGTAGGCACGCTGCAGGAAGGTGGAGTAAACGGCGAATACCGGCCTGAAGCCTTCCGCAGCCATGCCGGCGGCAAAAGTGACCCCGTGCTGCTCGGCGATCCCCACGTCGTAGAACCGATCCGGATAATCCTTGGCGAATCCGGTAAGTCCGGTGCCGTCCGGCATGGCGGCGGTGATGGCGACGATCCGGTCGTCCTCAGACGCCAGTTTGCAGAGGGACGAACCGAAGATGGCGGTGTAGGAGGCGGCGCCCCCCTTCCCCTTGAGCACCTTGCCGGTGGCGATGTCGAAGGGACCGACCCCATGGAACAGGGAAGGGTTGGTTTCCGCCGGCTGGTACCCTTTCCCCTTCTTGGTCAGGACATGGATCAGCACCGCATCGTCGAAATGCTTCACCTTCTCCAGGGTCTCGAGGAGCATCGGGAGATCGTGACCGTCAATGGGGCCGATGTAGTTGAAGCCGAAGGCCTCGAACAGCATGCCGGGCGTCAGGAACCCCTTGAAGGAGTCCTCCACCTTACGGGCGATGCTCAGTACGCTCTTGCCCACATCCACCCGCTTCAGAAACGACTCAACGTCCTTCTTGAATCGATGGACGAACTCGCTGGATGAGGTGCGGCTGAGGAAGTTGGAGAGGGCACCCACGTTCTCGGCGATGGACATCTCGTTGTCGTTCAGGACCACGATCAGGTCCTTGTCCAGGTGGCCGGCGTGGTTCATCCCCTCGTAGGCGATGCCGCCGGTCATGGAACCGTCGCCGATGACTGCCAGCACCTTGTTGTGCCGCCCGTCCAGGTCGCGGGCGGCGGCGTAGCCGGTTGCCGCCGAGATGGAGGTGGAGGAGTGGCCGACGTCAAAGGCGTCGTGGGGCGATTCGCAGCGCTTGGGAAAGCCGCTGATGCCGTTCAGGGTCCGCAGGGTGCTGAAGCGGTCTCTGCGGCCGGTCAGGATCTTGTGGGCATAGGCCTGATGCCCCACATCCCAGACGATTTTGTCGTCGGGGGTAGAAAAGACCCGATGCAGGGCGATGGTCAGTTCCACCACCCCCAGGCAGGGGGCAAGATGCCCGCCGTTTTTGGCGCAGGTTTCGATAATGAGCTGGCGTAACTCTTCTGCCACTTCCGGCAGTCTGCCTGCAGGGAGTCTTTTGAGGTCATCGGGTGAATTGATGGTTTCAATAATGGACATGGGCAACCTTTATCTCCAGAAAGCTGGGAAAACATAAAAGCCTTACCACGGAGGTAACGGAGGAATGACTGAGGGGAATATCTTCATGGGACAAACAGCATCAGAATAATTTCCCTGTCTCGGATTTCCTCCGTGTTCCTCCGTGTCCTCTGTGGTGAAAGCTTGGTCGTCTAATTTTTTCTTTTGACGATGTAGGTGGCAATCTCCCGGAGCGGGTCAGCATCGGCACCGAATATCTCCAGTGCCCGGAAGGCCTCTTCCATCATGGCAGCGGCCTCTTCCTTGGCTGCCGCCAGACCGATGACCGCCGGGTAGGTGGCCTTGCCGCGGGCCTGGTCGCTGCCGGCATCCTTGCCGATCTCCTCGGTAGTTCCCTCGATGTCAAGGATATCGTCGGCAATCTGGAAGGCCAGGCCGGCCGCCTCACCGTAACGGGTGATGGCGGCAAGCTTCTTCTCATCGGCGCCGCCCAGAAGGGCGCCGGCCACCACCGATGCCTTGATGAGGGCGCCGGTCTTGTGGGTATGGATGTACTGGACGGTCGGGAGGTCCATGTCCGGCTTCCCTTCGCTCTCCATATCCACCACCTGGCCGCCGACCATGCCGTAGGATCCGGCGCAGGTGGCGATCTCGTGGATCACCGCCAGACGGGCTGCCGGATCGGTGCCGTTGGCACAGCGGGGATCGCTGATCAGCTTGAAGGCCTCTGTCAGGAGGGCGTCGCCTGCCAGGATTGCGATGGCCTCGCCGAATACCTTGTGGTTGGTGGGGTTGCCGCGGCGGAAATCGTCATCATCCATGGCCGGCAGGTCGTCATGGATCAGGGAGTAGGTATGGATCATCTCCATGGCGCAGGCTGCAGGGATGGCGCGCTCCGTATCACCCCCCACCGCCTGGCAGGCGGCCAGCATCAGGATCGGCCGGACCCGTTTGCCGCCGGCGAAGATGGAGTAGCGCATGGCTTTATGCACGCTGTGGGGACGCTCGGTTTCCTTGGGGAGGTAGCGGTCCAGGGCCACGTCGACGCGGGCACATTGTTCCTTGAGATATGATTTCAGATCCATGGTGCTGCCTTTCTGTCAGTTTTCTTCCGATTCGAACGGCTCACGGCCGAAGGTCCCGTCTTTGCGTTTCAGCAGGATCTCTACCCGGCGCTCGGCCTCGTCAAGTTTTTTGGCGCAGAAGGAGGAGTGCCGGACCCCTTCCTCAAAGATCTTCAGCGACTCTTCGAGGGAGAGGGAGCCCCCCTCCAGGCGCCGTACAATCTCTTCCAGTTTTTTCAGGGATGTTTCGAACTTTTCCGTTGCCATAGCGGCCTCACAAAGATTTTATAGTATTTCAGAATCGCTGGTGCCCGTCAAGTTTTACGGCTTTTCAACTGTTTCCACCCGGCAGGTTGCCCCTCCTCGGTGCAGGTTGAGACGCACCTGCCCGCCGACCGCCAACTGCCCTGCGTCGGTCACGACGCTGCCGTCGACCGTGGCGGCGATGGCATAGCCGCGGGAAAGGGTCTTGAGGGGGGAGAGCACCTCCAGGCGGGCGGCATTGTCGCCGAATGTCTGCCGCGATCGTTCCAGTTTCTCACTCATCAGCCGTTCCGACCGCAGCTTCAGCAGATCGACCCGCTGCCTCAGCTGTTCGACCGCCCGGGCCGGGCTGGAGTGATACAGCCCGGCCCGCAGGGTTTCGAACTCGGCCCTGCCGCGGGCGGCGCTGTTCTCTAGTGCCCGTTCCAGGCGGTCGGTCAGGTCGTCCACCCGCTGGGAAAGGTGCCCCAGCATGGTGCTCGGGTCGTGAAGGGCCCGCCTCAGGGCGTCGACCCGGGCTGCCAGCGCGGCCAGGCGCCCTTCCATGGAGAAAAGCAAGCGATGCTGGAGCGACTCCAGCTGACTCCGCAGTTCGACAGAACTGGCGACCACCAATTCCGCTGCTGCCGACGGGGTGGGGGCACGCAGGTCGGCGACAAAGTCACAGATGGTCCAGTCGGTCTCGTGGCCTACGGCGGAGATGACCGGCAGGCGTGAACGATGGACCGCCCGGGCCACGGTCTCTTCATTGAAGGCCCACAGGTCCTCCAGGGATCCGCCGCCACGGCCGACAATCAGCACATCCACCTGTCCCAGGCGGTTCATGTCATCAATGGCACGGGCTATCTCCAGCGCCGAACCTTCCCCCTGCACCCGCACCGGATAGAGCAGGATCTCCAGGGAGGCAAAACGGCGCTTGAGGACATTGAGCATGTCATGGATGGCCGCCCCGGTGGGGGAGGTGATGATGCCGACCCGTCGGGGGAACGGCGGGAGCGGTTTTTTGTGAACCTCGTCAAAGAGACCTTCCCGGGCCAGGCGTTCCTTGAGCTGGGCGAATGCCAGCTGCAGGGCACCGACCCCGGACGGTTCCAGGTATTCGCAGATCAACTGATATTCGCCCCGCTGGTCATAAACGGAGACGTGCCCCCTGACGATCAGCCCCATGCCGTCAGCCGGGCGGAACTTGAGGTTCCGGGCCGCTCCCTTGAACATGACGCAGCGGAGCTGGGCTCCTGCATCCTTGAGGGTGAAATAGAGGTGCCCCGAGGAGGGTGCGGAGAGGTTGGAAACCTCTCCCTGCACCCAGACCTGTTCGAAGTTTTCCTCCAGCACGCCGCGCAGCAGGGCGGTAAGGCGGGTGACCGTCAGTATGGTTTTTTCGCTGAAGATATCCATGCGCCCGCCATTGTAGGGAAAAAGCCGTCGCGGTCAACAGAAAAGCCCGCAAACAGCGAAGGCCGGCAGTAACGCCGGCCTTCGCTCAACAACAGACTCTCCCGGGTCAGTAATCGTCCGATGATCCACCCCCGTCGAAGTCGCCTCCGCCCCCGGAGAAACTG
>CAZSTJ010000122.1:0-10621 GCA_964609805.1 uncultured Geobacter sp.
CCTTCAATTCGGCCAATATCATCGTTCTGCCGTTGATCCTGGGGGTGGGGATCGACTCGGCCATCTACATCATCAACCGTTACCGCCAAGGAGATGAATCACCGGCGGCGGTGGCCTTTTCCAGCGCCGGCATCGGCGTCTTCCTCAACGCCCTGACGATCCTGTTCAGCTTCGGGGCACTCATGGTGGCCCACCACCAGGGGGTTTTCAGCATCGGCGCCGTCATGTCCTTCGGCATGGTCGCCAGCGTGGCGGTCTTTATGCTTTTCCTGCCGGCATTACTGGAACTGTGGGGGAAGAGATAAAGCGGTTCGAGGTTCGAGGTTCATGGTTGAGTTAACTTCGAACACAGAACCTCGAACCGACGTCACGGTGCCGTGACGTTCACCGTCTGGCTCGCCTCACCGCCCGGATTCATGACCAGGATCCGGAAATCCTTGTCCACCTGAGAGTATGGGTTGCGCTGGTAGATCAACCGGCCGCAGTCCACATAGATCAGCTTGTCCCGCTCCGCCAGGTCCGCCCCACCCTGTCCGCCGATCCTCGTGCCATCAACATAGATAGACGAGTTCTGCTGGAAATTCTTCCCCGATATAATCAGCTCATAGTAATTGACATACCGGTTGCCGATCATTACCTGAGCGATCTCCGGCTTGGTGTCGATTATCAGCCCCATCGCTACCGACGCATTATCGGGTGAGTTCCTGATCATCACCTGATGCAGCCCCCCCGCCACCAGCGGCACCGTGAAGGCCACCGCCTCGCTGGAGATGAAGCGGCTCCTCAAAACGGCTCCATCAAAGACCAGCTGCGACTGCTCGGTAAAGTTTTGCCCCCGGGCCGTCACCTCGCGCTCCCCACCCTGAGTGCAGTAACTGATGACATCGGGAGAGATACTGTGCAATACCGGACGCTGGATCAGGACATTGAAGTTGTAGGGACGACTGACGGCACCATCTGACCGCCGGAGATAAAGGGCATACAGACCGGGCTCGGCTGTCGGCGGGATGGCGAACTCCGCCTGCCTCCCCTCAACCAGCCGGACCGGCAGTTCGATACTGCCGAGAAAGGCACTGGCCTGGGCACCGAAACCGGAACCGAACATGGTGACTTTCCCCCCCGGTTCGGCCTGGGACGGGATGATGCTCAGGATGGCCGGCGCTGCCGGCTGGGGTGCCGGAGCCGAAGGGGGCACGACTGCAGCCGACGTCGAAGGTGCCTTTACGCGCTGGGGACGTTCCGCAGCCACGACAGGGAGTGCCGCGACCACCATCAGGACCAGTAAGGCCAGAGCATGTATAATCTGTTTCATCTTCCACCTCTCGGGTGTGTAATAAGCAGCGTGTAACGTCAGTTTTTGACCGTCATGGAGAGCCAGATCCCCCCCGCGATGAACATGAGGTTCGCCCCCCAGGCGGCGACGACCGGCGGTAATACCCCGCTGCGGCCGTAGGAGAGCAGTACCGCATTGACCACAAAGTAGGCGAATCCGATGGCGACACTGGCGCCAATGCCGAGGGCAATACCGCCTGAACGGCTGTTGCGGAAGGCAAACGGAATCCCCAGGATCACCATGACGAACGCGGCAAAGGGAGCAGACAGCTTGGCGTGCATCATGGTCAGGTAGCGGAAGGCATGGTACCCTCCGCGCCGCAGATTTTCTGCATACTCATTCAGCTTGCGGTAACTAAGGTTGTCTGCGTTGTTGTCCAGCACCTTCAGATCATCGATCTTGAGAGCCAGGGAGCTCTCCATGACCGGTACCCGCTTCATGGTGAAACCGGTGCCGCCGCCAAACTCCTTGATCGTCGCATTCCTGAGCCGCCACCTGCCGTCCCGATATTCGGCGGCCTCCGCATCGATCCGACCAAGGGGATTCATGGTTCCATCCACGTTCCAGATAATCACCCCTTTCAGGGTCTTCTCCTGCGGCTCGAACAACTGCGCTTGAACGATCATTGCATCGGAGCGGAACCAGATATTGTTGCGCTTGAAGACCGCGTTGATCCCCTGTTTCCTGATCAGTACCCGTTCAATGTACTCCATCCGCTCGTAGCTCTTCGGCACCACCAGCTCGGTATTGGCCAGCAGCAGCAGGCTCACGGCCAGACCGAGCACCAGCATGGGAAGCGAGATGCGCAGCAGACTGACACCGCAGCTGCGCATGGCAATAATCTCGCTGTTGCGGGAAAACAGCCCCAGCGTCAGCAGTGTTGCCATGAGTATGGAGAACGAGGCTGTCTGCCCCACCATCTCGGGCAACTTGCAGACAAAGAACAGCAGCATGTCTCCCGCCTGTCCTCCCGCCCGGATGAAGCGGGGGATCTTATCCATCATGTCCAGAACGAGATACACCGCCACGAAACTCCCCAGGCAGAGGGCCAGCAGCCGCAGCCAGGCACGCGCGATATAGCGGTCCAGTATGGTCATGTCGTCGCCCCTTTCCCTCTTCGGAAGGGGAGCCGCGGGAGTTGCAGACTCCGTTCGAGTGAAGCCAGCCGGAGCAGGTACCATCCGGCCCCGAGGAAGATCATGTTCGGCAGCCACATGGCCAAAAAGGGTGGCAATGCCCCCTTCTCGGCCATGGTCCGCAGCAGGGACTGGAGGATGTAGTAGGCCAACAGAACGGCAATACTGGTGGAAAACCCGGCCGATTTCCCGGAGCGCCGGTTCTGCATCCCGAGCGGAACCGCCAGCACCGCAAAGACCAGGGCAGCAAACGGCACCGCAAAGCGGCTGTGCAACTCTGACCGAAGCTTGAGCCTTGCCGGTGCGGCCGCCGCTGGGCTGGCAATCTGACCCCACAACTCGCCCATCGTCATATCGGTTTCATTCCTGCCGATCCCTCCACCCTGGGAAGGGCCACCGACCGTCATGATATATTCACCGAAGTGAACCAACCGGTACTCGTCGGATTTTCCTGCGGCATGTATGCTGCCGTTGGTTAGTGAGAGCCGAATGTCGTTACGCCCCGGTCCACCGCCGACCACTCCGTGGGCGGCAAAAATCGTCAGGGGGCGGGCGGCATCCCTCCCATCGTGGATGATGACACCGGAAAGGGTGTGCTTCTCCTCGTCATAATGGTCGGTATACATGACGATGCCCGGGATGTCGTCCCAGAAGACCTTCTCGCGGATGGTCGCCGCCACGTTCTGTTTCAGGACCGAGAAGCTCAATTCCTTGAAGGCGCTGTTTCCCCAGGGGGCTCCGACCGTACTGGCACCCAGGGTCAGCAGTGCCGCCAGGAAGCCGCAGAAGAGGACCGGCGGCATGAGCTGCATCAGGCTCACCCCACCCGCCTTTATGACCGTGATCTCGTTGTCTGCGGAAAGCCTGCCGAACGCCAGCAGAACCGCTAGCAGAAAGGCCATCGGCACAGTAAAGACCAGGAACGACGGCATCAGATAAAGGATCATCAGGCTGACATCGGCAAGAGGAACCCCGCGTGAGATGACCAGGTCGGTAAGCTTGATCAGTCTCCCCATGAGAAGGATCAAGGTGAAGACCATGATCCCCAGCAGGAAAAGCGAGGCGATTTCACGGATTATATAGCGGTTGATGATACTGTTCATTGGGGCAGATGATACATGACAACCGGATGTGTGTAAAGGCGGGGCAGGCCGGCGAGCGGAAAAACCTAGCCAAATCGAAAAAGCGCCCCCGGATGACCGGGAGCGCTCGTTGTTTCAGGAAGACAATTGAGACTGGCAGACCAACCTAGGCGGCGGCCGACCAGAGTCCGTGCAGGTTGCAATACTCGCGGGCCGTTACTGCAGTGGCGGTAACACAGAAAAAGGCTTCAGCGACCTCTCCCGGCTTGAGGAACTGGCGATACGCCTTGCCGTCGGCGACCAGTTCGATCCATTGGATGTAATGCTTCTCCTCCATCGGATGGGGCACGCTGCCAACGGTAACCTTATAGCCGCCGTCAACCTTCTCAATGACCGGCACGTGCTTCTCTTTTGCCGCATCCACGGTGTTTTCGACCTGCAAACCCATTGCCTCACCGCAACAGACCAGTTCGCCGCCACCGGCATTGACAACTTCGACAATATTCCCGCAGAGGGCACATTTGTAGACTTCAAGACATTTCGGCATATTCTGCTCCTTTTCTGTGTGTGTATCGCCCGGGTTGGGCGTGATTACCAGTTTTCGCCCAGCAATTCAAAGTGGGCCTTGGGGTGGATACAGGCGGCACAGAGTTCCGGGGCCTCCATACCGGTGTGAAGATAGCCGCAGTTGCGACAACGCCAGACGACCTCTCCATCGCGCTTGAAGACGCGGTCTGCCTCAATATTGGCCAACAGATCGCGATAACGCTTTTCATGCTGTTTCTCAGCTACCGAGACCGCCGTCCAGAGGGCTGCAATTGCCGGGAATCCTTCTTCCCTGGCCACCGCCGCGAAAGACGGGTAGAGATCTGTATGCTCCTCATGCTCTCCGTCGGCGGCAGCCAGCAGATTCTCTGCCGTGGCAGCACATTTCCCTGCCGGGAAACTGGCTGTAATCTCCACGTTTCCCCCTTCCAGGTACGAGAAGAAACGCTTGGCGTGTTCCTTCTCCTGATTGGCTGTCTCTTCAAAGATATCGGCAATCTGCACCAAACCCTCTTTACGTGCGATTGAAGCAAAGTAGGTGTATCGGTTACGAGCCTGGCTTTCGCCGGCAAATGATTTCAACAGGTTCTGCTCGGTGCGGGTCCCTTTCACCGATCCATTCATGTTGCCTCCATCAGGTATTGAATTACGACCAATCAAATACGACAATTTTTATCTTTTATACCGCACTTTCATATTTTTGCAAGTGAAAATAAAAAAACGGGGATGCGTTAGCGCATCCCCGTCGTTACTGTCATGAGACTCTTGATACTAGAGCTGACGGCCGCCTTCTGCAGCCCACTTCTCCAGCATGGCGGTGGTGACGGACTTCGGACGCTCGAGTGCATAACCGAGGCCGCGGTCCCAGGTGATGTTCGCCATGCAGCCGAGGGCACGTCCCACACCGAAGAGGACGGTGTAGAAATCGTACTCTGTGAGGCCGTAGTACATCTGGATAACGCCCGACTGTGCGTCGACGTTCGGCCAGGGGTTCTTGGTCTTGCCGTGCTCGGTCAGAACGCCCGGGGCAACTTCAAAGATCTTGGCGATAACTTTGAAGAGCGGGTACTCATTCAGGCCCGGGGTGTTGAGGCAGAACTCACGCTGCGAGGTGTAGCGCGGGTCGGTCTTGCGGAGAACGGCGTGGCCGTAACCCGGGATAACCTGGCCGGCATTGAGGGTATCCCACAGAGCGGCTTTGATAAGCTCTTCGGTCGGCTCCACATCCTTGCAGTATTTCTCCTGGAACTTGAGGGTCCAGTCAAGAACCTCCTGGTTGGCCAGACCGTGCAGCGGGCCTGCCAGACCGTTGAGACCTGCGGAGTATGCGTAGTAGGGGTCGGACAGAGCGGAGTGCACCAGGTGGGTGGTGTGGGCCGAGACGTTGCCGGACTCGTGGTCGGAGTGCAGGATGAAGTACATACGGGCAACATCCTTGTACTCTTCCTTCTGGCCGATCATGTGGGCGAAGTTGGCGCCCATGTCCAGAGTCGGATCGATAGCGATCTGCTTGTCGCCGCGATACTTCAGGTTGTAGATGAAGGCGGCGATGATCGGAATACGGGCAACGATGTCGCTGGCATCTTCATAGACGTATTCCCAGGCGACCATCTTGTTGAATTTGCCGGAGTTGTAGAACGCGGCAAACTTGGAGTCTTTCTGCAGGGTCAGCATAGCAACCGACAGCATGACCATCGGATGGCTGTCGCGCGGCAGGGCGCGGAGGGCGTCGAACACATACTGGGGAACCTGCTGACGGGTCTTCCATTCGGCAACGACTTCGTCGACCTGAGCCTGGGTCGGCACGTCGCCGGTGAGGAGCATGTACCAGAAGGACTCAACGGTCGGGTAGTTGGAATTGGGGGCCTTCGGCAGAGCGGCAAAGGTCTCGGGGATGGTCTTGCCACGGAAGCGGATCCCTTCCTGCGGGTCCAGATAGGAGATATCGGTGACGAGGCAACGAACGTCGCGAGCGCCGCCGATGCACTGGTCGATGGTTACCTGATCGATGACTACCTTGCCGAACTCTTTTGTCAGCTTGGTGGTACGAGGACGGAACTCTTCAATCTTCTGCTTGAGGGTGTCTTTCAATGCCATCTGTGGTACTCTCCTTTCATGGTGGGGGGTAAATGGAACTACCTGACAATTAAGACGATTACCGAAGTAACTACGTGTTTTTTAGAATACTGTATACAATTTGAAGTGCCGTAGTTATACCAAAGCTTTGATAAAATGCAACAAAAATTTTGTCTGCCTGTCAAGACGCGATTATAGCCAGTTCCTCGCTGGAATAGGTCAGTTGTTTGAGCCCCTCATTGCTGATATAGAACGTGTTTTCAATTCCGACCGCCCCCTCTCCGGGAAATACCACTTTCGGCTCGAACGCAAAGGCCATACCGACTTCCAGATTCATGTCCCTGAAGCCGCGGGCAATGAACGGGTATTCGTCAATCTCCACCCCCAGGCCATGGCCGATGAACGAGACCTGGGACCCCTTGGCCCCCATGAAACTGTCGGCGTACCCCATATCGACCGCCAACGCCAGGCATCGGTCATACACCTCACCCCAGGGTGTCCCGACCAGCGCGATCTCTTTCATGAGCTCCTGGACCTTGAGCATGTCGTCATATCCCTTGCAAAGACGATCGGAAAGCCCTCCGATGGCAAAGATCCGGGTCTGGTCCACCAGGTACCCGTCCACGTTACCGGCAAAATCCATGATGATCGGTTCGTTGCGTCCGATGGGCTTGAAGCTTGCCCCTTGTCCAAAGGCGGGGCTGGGCCCCATACCGCCGAAGGGGGTATCGGTATAGGCCGGCACTGCGCTGTCAGTGCCGGAGAAGGTGTGGCCGAACATCATCTCACCGTTGAATACCCGCATCCGGATCAGACCCAGGTGACCATTCTTCCGGGCCACGTACTCCAGTTCTGCCGCCAGATCGATATCGGTCATCCCCTCGCGGATGACCTCCAGGGCACGGCGATAGATCCGGTCCACCTGGTCGACTGCGTCCTTCATGGCATGGATCTCATAGTGACTTTTGATCATCCGGACCAGACGAATCTGGTGGGTCGCATCAAGGAACTCCGCCTCGGGGAAGATCTTGCGATAGCGTTCCATGACCAACACCGGCACCACGTCGAACTCCATGCCGATCCGTTTCGGCAGGGAATAGCCGTAACGCTCAAGGATCGGCAGGATATCCTTCGGCGACCCGAAGGGGATCACCTCTTTCAAGCCTGACTCCATGCGGGCCCGGGCAGCATCGCGTCGCACCAGGTACAGCGGCTGTCCCTTGGCCGGCACGTAGAGGCAGCCGTTCTGCACCGTCCCCGCAAAATAGAAGAGGTCTGCACTCTGGACGATAATGACGGCATCAAGGCCGGCATCATTCATATATGTCTGCAGCCTGCTGCAACGGTATTCAAGTTCGGTAGCCGGGGTAATACGCATCGTGGATTTCCTTTCGCTTTTCAGAGCGGATATTGACCGGAAGGACATTACAGGTTAGGGTGGCGTCATGTCCGGCCGCATCTTCACATCATTTTCCATCGGTAAATTCACCGTCGTCCCGGCCGGTGACCCGCTGCCAGAACCGTGCGGACTGCCGATCATCCTGGGGAAGAAGGGGGCATTCGGCTCCGGAGAGCACGAAACCACCGCGTCCTGCCTGGAGCTGCTGCCAACAATTGCGGGTATACAGGGATGCAAGGTCCTCGATCTGGGAGCAGGCACCGGCATCTTGGCCTTTGCCGCCGCACGTCTGGGAGCCGACTGCGTTACCGCCATCGACCTCGAATGGCCCGCTGCCCTCTCCTGCCGGGAAAATGCGGAATTCAACGGCCTGAGGGAACAGGTCTTCAGTATCTGCGGTGAATTGTCCTGTATCGGTCCCCTGCCATACGACCTGGTCATGGCCAACATCTACGCCGACATCCTGCTCCCGCTGGCCGACCGGCTGGTGGAACTGACCCGCCCCGGCGGGTACATCCTGTTGTCCGGCATCCCGCTGCAGGACAAGTTCGACATAGTCCGCCGCTATTCATCTCTTGGATGCAGGGTTGTGGACAGCCGCATCGGCGAAGAATACGCCACCTACCTTATGCAGGCCGCCTGAGATCCTCTATCTTTTCACCAGTACGGCAATAATCAGCAGCGCAACCAGAATCCCGATCACCGTCAGTGCAATTTTGAGGACAGACCAGGGGCGTTCCCCCTGAACCTGGCCGGTACGGGCGTTGACGATGAAGCGGTAGGTCCGGTTGCGGTAGCGGTAAGCGCTGATCCAGACCGGCAAGAGGATATACTTGAAGGTGATATCGTCATACTGGCTGCGTGCCGCCGTAATCTGCTGGTGGTTGCCTCCGATGTCCCGCTCGATGGAGCGACGCACCCCGCCGTCCATGAGCCCCTTGGCCTGTTCGAAACCGGCACCAAGGTCCAGCTGGTAGGCTTCGGCCTGAAAACCACTCATGTATTCATCGGCGTAGGGCACCAGATTCTTCAAATCCCACGGCTCGAGAGACATGATGATCTCGGACGGCAGCGAACGGCCAGCCAGGACCAGCACGTCATCGAACCGGTTGGTTACCGTGCCGCCGACAGGATACCAGTGGGTGCGGGTGACGCTCCTGCTCCTGGTAACGGTGTTGCCGTTACTGTCCTCGGCCTCGTAATATTCAGTTTCGTGATAATCCTCGCCCCGCTGTCCCTGATATTCGGTGGTAACCCGGGCATCATAGGTCCAGTAGGGGAGATACATCCCCCGGATACCGCCGCTGGTGGTGGCGTACCGTTTCAACTCACCCGGAGCAAACCATAATCCCGACAACCAGCTGCGGAATTCTGCCACTGCCTTGTCGCGGGTAATCTTGAACGGCAGAATTGCTCCGGGCTTGATGAGTCGGCTGGCTTTGGCCTGGGCAGCCAGCTGTGACCCGCAGAACGGGCAGCTGCTCATGGAGATATTCCTGTCGACGGTCGAAACAGCGCGGCATGAGCCGCATGTGACAGTCTGCTTTTCCTCAGACTCCCCCTGTTCCGCTGCCCGGGCAAAAAACTCGTAAAAATCGAGTTCCTCCACCTCCCCACGCGACTGATCGATCTTGTTCTCCTGCCCGCAATAGGGACACGTGAGGGCCGCCTTTCCGGGTGCATACTCAAGCCTTGCCCCGCACGACGTGCAGGGAAATTCTTTAGCAGCATGCTGTTCCGTCATATGCCGGCTCCGATCATGCGGGGGGGATCGGTGGCGGTACGGCGCCGAAGACGGCAGCAATTTCAGCCACCGTGGAGGCAGCGACCCAGGCAGTCATCCCCTGCTTCCAGACCAGCGAGTCACGGGTCAACTGTCCGGATATGGCCATCTGCTGGAGGACGGCCATATCGAAGGGACCGGTCTGCTGGCCGTTAACGGCGACAAAAAACGACACCTGGGTCGGCAACGGCGGGGGGGCCACACCGGGCTGGGCCTGGGCATTGAACATCCCACCCATGGCGCCGGCCATCTGCCCTCCCATGCCGAAGCCCATACCCACCCCGACGCCGGCAGCGGCAAGCCCGCCAGGGTTGTTGGCGGCATCGTTAATGGAACTGGCAGTTTCGTACTGGGTGTAGGCCTGCATATTGCCGATGGCCCGCATGGCGCCGGCCTTATCGATGGCCCGCTCCACCTCTTCCGGCAGCCCCACATCCTGTACCTGAACCTCGGTCAGATCGAGCCCCAGAGCCTCGATAGCCGGAGCGATCCGGCTCCGCAGGGTTTCCCCCAGCTGCACGACCTTACTCTCCAGATCGATAACAGGGATGCCCGCTTCCGGCATGACCTCCTTGATGCGGGTGCCGATCTTGCCGCGCAGATTATCTTGAATGCCATCAGTGGTGAAGTTTCCGTCAGTACCAACGATCTCCCTGATGAACGTGGCAGGGTCCTTGATCTTGATGGAATAGAGTCCGAAAGCAGTAACCCGCACGGCGCCGAATTCTGGATCCCGCATGGTACAGGGCCCGGGTGTGCCCCATTTCAGATTGGTAAACTGGCGGGTGGAACAGAAATAGACCTCGGCCTTGAAGGGGCTCTCAAAACCGTACTTCCACCCCTTGAGCGTGGCCAGCACCGGCAGGTTCTGGGTCGTCAGCGTATAGGTCCCCGGCTTGAATACGTCCGCCAACTGCCCCTCGTTGATAAAGGCCGCCATCTGCCCTTCGCGCACCACCAGCTTGGCACCGTATTTGATCTCGTTACCGTACCGCTCAAAGCGATACACCAGCGTATCATTGGTATCATCCAGCCACTGGACGATATCGATAAACTCGGCCTTAAGCTTGTCCCATAGAGCCATCTGCAACCTCCTCATGATAAATAACGACCCGAACATGCAAAACGTCTATCCAATAGCACGCCTAGTCGAAAAACTGATGTATGAGCAATTGACGGCAACAATTTACTGACACCCGGCAGGGATCAAAGCTCCTGACTGCCGCTATCCGGTGCGAGGGTAAAGTAGAAGGTGGCCCCCTTGCC
>CAZSTJ010000123.1:0-10583 GCA_964609805.1 uncultured Geobacter sp.
ACTTCATGGTGCAGGAACCGAGCGGATAGAAGTTGGTATCCACCGAAAAGTTGCGGCGGGAGAGATTTGTAAAATGGCGCACCAGATCCAGTTCAGAAATCTCGGCCAGTCCGGCCGGTTCGGAACGGAGCAGATGCCCCGGCAAGGGAGGCGCGACAGGCACATCGGAGGCCGGCAGTTTGACGCCGCGGCGCCCCGGAACGGATTGTTCATAGATCAATTGCATAGCGCAGCCTCCAGCAGTCCGGCAAAGCCGTCGATATCCTTCTTGCTCCGCTTCTCGGTCACGGTCACTACCAACACGTTGTCGAGTTCCGGGTAGTACTCACCCATCGGCACACCGGCGGCAAGCCCTTCCTTCAGCATGCCTTCAACAATCGATGCGGCCGGCTTCGGCAGGGCCAGAGCGAATTCGTTGAAGGTCGCCCCGCCGTTCAGCAGCGAGACCCCGGGGATAGCGGCAAGACGGGCCTTGGCGTATTCGGCCTTGTCCCGGTTGAGGCGGGCCAGGTCTGCCAGCCCCTGTTTGCCGACCAGGGAGAGGAAGATCAGGCCGCGCAGGGCGCAGAGCCCCTGGTTGCTGCAGATATTGGAGGTAGCCTTATGGCGCTTGATATGCTGCTCCCGGGCCTGGAGTGTCAGCACGAAACCGCGGGTGCCGTTCTTGTCGACGGTCTCGCCGACGATACGCCCCGGCATGTTGCGGATGTAGGACTTCCGGGCAGCAATGAAACCGAAGGTAGGGCCGCCGAAGGAGAGAGGATTACCCAGGCTCTGGCCGTCGCCGACCGCGATATCGACCCCCATCTCGCCCGGAGATTTGAGCATCCCGAGGGAGATCGGGTAGACCGATGCGATCAGCAGGGCGCCCAGGCCGTGGACCTGATCGGCCAGGGAGGAAAAATCGTCCACCGATCCGAAGAAGTTGGGGTTCTGCACCAACACGGCGGCCACGGTCTCATCCAGCGCCGCTGTCAGGGCGCCCCCGTCCAGCAGGCCGTTCATCGGTGCAATTTCCACGATCTCCACATCCAGATTGTAGAGGTAGGTCTTCAGCACCTGGCGGGAAAAAGGGCTAACGCAGCCATCCACCACGATCCGGTTACGGCCGGTGATCCGGAGGGCCATCATGGCCGCCTCGGCACAGGCGGTGCCGCCGTCGTAGAGGGAGGCGTTGGAGACGTCAAGACCGGTCAGCCGGCAGATGGCGGTCTGGTACTCGAACAGCGCCTGCAGGGTACCTTGGGAGCATTCCGGCTGATACGGGGTGTAGGCGGTGTAGAATTCGGCACGACCCGAGAGGTGATCAATGGCGGTCGGGATAATATGGTCGTAGAAACCGCCACCGATGTAGGGGGTCATTCCCAGGGCATTCTCACCGGCAATGGCCTGCATGCGGGCAAGGGTCTCAAACTCGGACATACCGGGGGGGATGGTAAGCGGTTTGGCCCGCAATTCCTTCGGGATCGGCGCGAAGAGCTCTTCAACGCTGGCAACCCCGATGGCGCCGAGCATTTCGCTGATCTCATCCGGGGTATGGGGACAGTAGTGGCTATCGTTCATGAACTGTTCTCCAATCTGGAACCACGAAGTACACGAAGAGACACCAAGAGAGTCATGAACAACCGTAATGAAACTGCCTCAAATCAAGACATAAACTTCACGCCTTCAATCGGCACGGATGCGTTCATTCTGTCTTTGTGAAACTTCGTGCCCTTCGTGAATAAGGTCTTAAAGGGTCTTCAGGTAGGCGTCGTACTCGTCTTTCGTCATCAGGTTCTTCAGTTCTGACTCATCGGCGATCTCGATCCAGGCCATCCAGCCTGCGTCCTCGGCGCTTTCGTTGACGATCTCCGGAGCGGTATCCAGGGCCTCGTTCACCTTGACTACCTTGCCCGAAACCGGGGCGTAGATGTCACTGGCGGCCTTGACCGACTCGATGGCGGCCAGCACCTCGAACTGCTTGGCGGTTGCCCCCATCTTCGGCAGTTCCACAAAGGTCACGTCTCCCAGTTCATGGGCGGCATGCTCGCTGATGCCGACGGCACCGATGCCGTCCTTGACCTTGACCCACTCGTGCTCCTTGCTGAAATACATGGTAGACATTAATATATCTCCTTTCCCATACGGGGATTTTGTCCGAAATTTTGGTGCGGAGACTTTAGAATATTTGCCGGTCAAAGTAAACAGACAAGTAGCCCCCGCATTAAAATGCGAAAGCCCCTCGGTTTCCCTCGGGGCTTTCCTGTTTCATGGCAGTAAAACAGTGCCTAATGGCTATGCAATTCCGCTGAGTTACAAACATCCGGCCGCAGCGGAGACAGCCGTCAGATCAGGTCGGTTTGAATTCCGGCTTGATCCGGATTTTTTCCTCTTCAAACCCGGCAAATACGCGCAGACCAAGCTTGAATTCTGACCAGAACTCTTCCCACTGGGAAGGTGCCTTGGAATCATCCGTGGCAGGTTTGAGTTCAGCCAGGAAGATTGTCATGGCAGCTCCGCCGACCAGCAGCACACCGGCCAGCATGAAGGACTTGCCGAGACCGCCCGGACCGGCGTTGATCATCTCGGAAACCTTGCCCATGACGAAGCCACCCACGCCCCAGGCGGTGAACAGGGTCCCGTAGTTGAGACCGTAGTTCTTGGTGCCCCAGTAATCCTTGGCAAAGGAGGGGAAGAGACAGAGGTTGGAACCGTAGTTGAAGCCGATGAAGGTGGCCAGGAGGACGAGCAGCACGGCGCTGCCGGAATTGACCACCGCCATGGCGGCAAACATCATCACCGCCTGGAGGGCCAGCATGATGAAGAGGGTGGCGCGACGGCCGATCTTGTCGGACAGGACACCCGCCACCACGCGGCCGCCGGCATTGCCGAGCGCCATGATGGCCACCGCCACGAAGGCCATGGGGCCCATGCTCTTCTTGGCCAGGCCGGCCACGCTGCCGATCACCATCAGGCCGGCGCCGGAACCGATGAAGAAGGCGACCCAGAGGACATAGAACTTGTAGTTGCGCAGCATCTCACTGACGGTGGCATTGACCGTCGGTTTGGAGGCATTGAGTTTGGCCAGGGGACCCGGATCGGCCGGTTCAGCAGGAACAAAGCCCTGGGGCGGGTTGACCAGCAGGAAGGAGAGGCCGCAGACAAGGACCGTAAAACCGATCCCCAGGAACATCATGGACTTCGGAATGCCGTAGGCACCGATCAGGTAGGAGGCCAGCGGTGCGATGTAGACCGGGGCAATACCGAAGCCGGCCACGACAATGCCGGCGATCAGGCCGGTCTTGGAGGGCGAGAACCACTTGAGCGCCGGAGGGGTGGCGGCAGAATAGCCGAAACCGAAGCCGGAACCGGCCAGAACGCCGAAGCCGATGACCCAGGCCATATAGCTGCTGGAGAACCCCATCAGGGTAAAGCCGGCGCCGACCAGCAGGCCGCCGATGAGGGCGGTGCGGGCAGGACCGATCTTGTCCTGGCACTTGCCGGCCAGGATCATGGAGAAGGCAAAGGCCAGACAGCAGACCGCATAGGGGTCGTTAATGGACGCGATGTCCCACTGGAAGGCACCCTCGCCCCCCTTTTCGATAGAGGCCTTGATGGCCCCCTTGAAGATACTCCAGGCGTAGAGGACGCCCAGGGCCAGGTTGATGGCCAGGCCGGCGCTGACGACGGTCCAGCCTTTATTCTTGATTGCATCTGTCATTGTAAGGTCTCCCCCTCGATGATTAATACTTCTGGGTTACGGCCTTCTTGATCGGACCGTTCATGCGAATTGCGGCGGCAAACTCCATCCAGAATACCAGGTAGATGGAAACCATCAGTGACAGGCCGACGTTCTGGTTCTCGGCACCCAGTGCCTTGGCCAGGATCGGGGAGGCAAAACCGGCGCCCAGGTTGCCGGTAACCCGCTCCAGCATGTAGAATACCGGCAGGGTCAGCAGGGTGCCGATGACCATGATGGCGATCCCGGTGGGACGCTTGATCCAGTATTTGGGGGAGAAACCGAACATACGCATGAAGATGACGACCCAGATGATCCAGACGGAGTAATCGACAGCGGCATCCGGCAGGGCCAGCTTGTTCTGGACCAGCACGATTTCAAGAACGGTTACGACAGCCAGCAGGGTGAACATCCAGTTGAACTTCTCGTTGGCCTGGGTCTGCCAGTTGCGGCTGTCCGGGGCCTGCACTTCGCTGAAGGAATGGCTGTGGGTGCCCAGGGCCGAGAAGAGGATGGCAAACCAGATGCCGGCATTGTGGAAGAGCAGCGAGGCGTGATTACCGGCCACGTTGGCGATGCGGGACATGGGGTCGCGGGCAAAGTCGCCGGCAATACGCATCAGGAACAGGTTGGCAACCACGGAACAGCCGACGATAACGGCGAGGGTAAAGATTTTTCGGGGGAGCAGATAGGGGTCCACCTTGTCGGGGAACCCGATGATGAAGGCGAACCAGATCAGGTACATGATCAGCGGGATGCCGAAGCAGATGCCGTAGACCGACTTGCCGGCGAAGTCGCCGCTCTGGGCGTAGATGACAACGTCGTTTTTGGGATCGGTGTCGGTGTTGAGCGCCTTCACATCATCCTTGGGCATCTTCTTCACGTGGGGAAGCAGGCCCATGGCATACCAGCCGTGATCGCCCTGGGTCTGGTCGACCACCCAGTACTGGTCGCCCATCATCTCGTCGAGACCGCCAAAGAGCTGCATGTTGAACGCTGCACAGATCACGCAGACCACCAGCAGCAGGATTGCATTGGATATTTTCATCGGCATTATCGTATTCCCCCTATTCCTTGTGAGTGGTCCAGAACATCGACACCGCATTGGCGGCAAACAGGCCGTACAGCCACATGGTGTTCCATGCCGGACCGGACCAGTGACTGCCGCGACCGCCGCCGACAACACCCGAGGCAACCACGATACCAACCAACGCCGTGAAGGCAACCATGGCCACAGAACGGAGGATTGCGCTGTTACGCCAGGTGTGGCGCTCCAGGTCCTCGATCCTCTGCATCAATTCAAGCTCTCTTTCGCTCATCTTTCCTCTCCTTTACCAGTGTGATAACGATAAACAGCGTAGTAACCGCCAATGCCAAACTTGCGTGGAAACCGTTAAAATTCAGTGCCAGATTGTAAAACATATGCTTTCTCCCTTCCTGTGGTTGGGGTATAGTATCGCTTCAGCATTTAACCAGATTGGGCAGTTCCCCCGGAAAACGATCGGCCAGCTCCAGGTATTTGATGCACTCACCATGGCGGCCGCTGCAGTAACGGATGATCATGTTGACATCATGGGGAGAGATATAACCGCACCCCACATCGCAGTAGTCATCGTTTTTGCCATAGAATGGACAGATATCTGAATGTGCCATTGGCCCCTCTCTCAACTCGTTCAGTTTTTGTATACAGCACTGAACGTGCCAAATCGGGCACCAAACAAATTTAATCAATTATTTAGATGTGTTACGCACAACAAGCCATTACGACACCACTACCGAAGCCGCCTCAATTTGCAATTTTGCAAATCAATACGTTGCAGCCGTACGCAAGAATGAAAACGATTTTATATACGGGATTTTTTAAGTCTTTTTTAAAAAGACTTGTTATTCAGAGATGTTATCCCCACACACCTTGACAACAGCGCTGTTTTGCATAATTGCAAATACACATTTCAGGCTGTTTTGCAAAAATGCAAACAAGGAGCAATGACTCTTATGGAAGCAGACAGGATCAAGTGGAATCAGCGTTTCGCGTCGCAGCCGTCTTTTCTGAGCGAACGCCCCTCCCCCCTTCTTTCACGGGAGATTGGGCGCATTCGGGAGCTGCTGCCGGGCAGGCGGGCTCTGGATATCGCCTGCGGCGAGGGGCGCAACAGCATCTTCCTGGCCCAGCAGGGCTTTCAGGTCACGGGTTTGGACATCTCGGACGTGGGGTTGGACAAGGCCCGGCAGCGCGCCGAGGCGGCAGGGGTAACGGTGGAGTTCCGGCAGACGGACTTGGAGGAGTACCGGTTCACAGAGCAGTTCGACCTGATCGTCAATTTCAACTTCCTGCTGCGGGAGTTGATCCCGCTGGCGGTTGAGGCCCTGGCTCCTGGCGGGGTGCTGATCATCGACACCATCATGGAATCGCCTGAGGCGACCTCCTCCCATAATCCGGCCTATCTGCTGGGACGGGGTGAACTGGCTCGGATCTTCAAGGATTTTAAGGGTGATGTACTGTTATTGGAGGAGACTGAAGAGGGAGATATGCCGACTGGGAGGGTAATTATAAGCAAAACCCGTTAATTCATGATATAAATTTTAAAGTTTCGCCCGTGATTGACGACAAAATAAAGGATTCAAATTTTCTCCGTGATGAAAAATCAGACTGTTTCCGGCACAGACTCGCTGTACTCCTCAGTCATCTAGGGGGTTACCATGTTCCAGCTGAAAAAACTCTCTATCCGGTCGCTGCTGTTGGTGATAACCATCCTGATTGCCCTGCCCGCGGTGGGTATCATCATCTACTCAGGCAACAAGCTCAGACTTGAAATGATTGATGACGCCAAGAAAGAGACGCAGAAACTTGCCGACCGGATAGCCAGCGAACAACAGAACCTGATTGTCGGAGCGGAACAGCTCATGGCAGCCCTGGCACAACTCCCCGAAGTCAAGAACCAGGATGTTGCCAGAGTCGTACCGATCCTGAAAGAGTTGCGAAAACTTAACCCGATGTATGCCAACATCAGCATATCAAAACTGAACGGGCACGTCTGGGCTTCAGCAGTCCCGTTCCCTCCCCCCTTCGTGGTCGCCGACCGGCGCTATTTCATCAACGCTCTGGCCACCGGGAGGCTCTCGTCCGGTGAATACATCATCAGCCGGGCGATTTCCAGACCGGTGTTCAACATAGCCGCTCCGTATAAGGATCACAATGGCGCCGTCATCGGGGTGATCAGCATCGGCTTCGACATCGATAACTTCCGGAAGGTACTAAAATCCATGCAGCTGCCGGAGGGTACCAGCTATGTGCTGAGCGATCACCAGGGGATCGTCATGTCCCGGGCCATCAACCCAGAGCAATTCATCGGCAAACCCTATCCAGAGAAGGAGTTCCGGGAGATGCAGGCCGGACCTGACTCGGGAACCAGCGTCAGACTGGGGATTGCACGAGACAAGCGGATCATCTCGTACCGGAAACTGCGTCTGGCAGGCGAGAATGAGCCTTACATGTATCTCACGGTCGGAATACCATTGGCGATCGCCTCCCGGGAAGCCAACCAGATACTTCTGTTCAATATCGCGCTCTTCTCGGCGTTTCTTATGATCGCCTATGCCGGTGCCTGGCTGATCGGCAAGCGGTTCATCATTGACCGCATCTCCCTCCTCGACTCGGCATCGCGGCGGCTCGCATCCGGGGACCTGCAGTCGAGGGTATCGAGCCTGGTGACCGGCGGCGAACTGGGCGAACTGGGGATGACATTCGATCTCATGGCAGCTGAGCTTTCCAAGCGGGATTCGGAACGCAAGGAAGCCGAGAAGGTGCTGCGCAAAAGCGAGGAACAGCACCGGACTATCCTTCAGACCAGCATGGACGGATTCTGGGTGATGGACCTGCACGGGAACTTTCTGGAGGTCAACAGTTCCGTCTGCAGGATGTGCGGCTATAGCGAACAGGAGTTGCTGACCAAACGGCTTTCCGAGCTGGAGGCATCGGAATCCCCCGAAGAGATCCAGGCCCGCTTCAGAAATATCGTCTCATTGGGCGAGGACCGCTTCGAATCCCGTCTGCGCCGCAAGGACGGCAGCCTCTTCGATATCGAGGTCAGCGCCCAATACCTTTCCATCGAGAACGGCAGGATAGTGGCGTTCATGCGCGATATTACGAGGCGCAAACAGGCAGACGCGGATTTGCTGAGAAAAACCACCGACATGGAACAATTTACCTACACCGTGTCCCATGACCTGCGCAGTCCGCTCGTTACCATGAAGACCTTTCTGGGATATCTGGAAGTGGATATGAATGAACGGAATACGGACAGGGTATCCCAGGATCTGCAATATATCCACGGGGCGGCCGACAAGATGAAGCTGCTTCTGGACGAACTGCTGGAACTCTCCCGCATCGACCGGGTCGATGCGGAACCGGTCAGGATATCGCTTACAACCGTGCTGGGCGAGGTCCTTGACTCGATGGCCGGCGTCATCACCGAACAGCACGTCGATATCCGCCTCCCCGACAAGGAACTGATGCTGTACGGAAACCGTCAGCGCTTGTGCCAGATATGGCAGAACCTGATCGAGAACGCCGTCAAGTACCGGCGTGCGGACCGCGAGATCTGCATCGAGACGGGGTTCCGGGAGGTTAACGGGGAGACGGTCTTCTACCTGAAGGACAACGGCATCGGGATTGAACCGGAATACCACAGCAAAATATTCGGGATTTTCGAAAAGCTCAACGCCGAATCATCCGGAGCAGGGCTCGGCCTTTCCATGATCCAACGAATCGTCACCAAGGCCGGAGGGAGGATTTGGGTTGAATCGGACGGCAGCGGGGACGGGTCGTGCTTTTACTTCACACTCCCGAATGCCGTGGTTTGATGCGCCACGGGTATTAATCCAAATCCCGCTGTACCTTTTAACGACAAACTCCATCCCACTGTTTAACGACCATTTGCATGATTGGTTGCAAATCAGCCGGCGAGTTATCTATACTCATCCCCATGCTATTGTTCCGATTGTTCCTCATTATCGCTGCAGCCGTGATTTTTACCCCCCTTCCCGCCACTGCATCTGCGGTGGAGACTCAATCCGGCGTCAAACCGGTTCTCGTTGACATTTCTCCACTCACCCTGTTTCTCGACCGGCTCCCCCCCGACGAGAAGGAGGAACAGCTGCGTGACTGGTCCCTGTATGGTCTCAGAAACAGCCTGGGGCTGCCGTCCGAGGGTGACATCCCGATCCGGCGGCAGGTCCAGCAGTATGCAGACACCGCAGAGATCGCCCCCGGCAGACTGTTTGTCATCTCAAAGCGGGAATGGGGGATACTGCTTCCACGGGAGCAGTTGAACAATCGCCCGCCGATCGGCGGACTGGTCGACCGGCAGTATGCGGCCACCAACACCCTCCCGGAGCGGATATTGCTCTACGGTTATACCTATGATGTCCCATCGGCAACGATCACCATCACCCCCGAGCGAACGATTTCAACAGCTGAGGTCTATTCCGGCGACTACGGTTACCACACCACTACTGCCGCCACCCTGGATGACGTGATCAACTTCACCAGCCGCATTGACGACATCGTACAGGTCAGACTGCGCTCCGACCGGATAGAACTGGGGGGAAGGCGCTATCGCCAGGATAACCGCGGCATGTTGACGATCGAAGAGATCGCGGCTTTGTACCAGGCGTACAATACCCCGCTTTCAAGCAGCGAAAAAGGCACCTACGAAGCATTTGTCAGAAAAAAACTCACGGAGATGACCAAGAAGGACCGCAAGCTGTGGTCGGAGATCAAATCCGGCGCCAGGAGCGAGGCACAGCTGCTGGAATCGATCCGGCGCCGCTATCCTGCGGAGACCGCCTTGAACCGCGATCTGAATGTCGGTTTCTCCCTGGACCCTTCACGCAACCTCAAAGGGCTTGCCGACGACATGGAACAGTACGCCCGGGAGCTGCGGGCATCCCAGGATCCCCACGGGAGCAGGAATGCCCCTTCCTACACCACCCAGAGTGCGGCGATTGAAGCGGCCGCCCGGCGCGCCAGAAACAGCAAAGACCCCAGACCGTTACTAACCCTGATGGAAACCTATGATCGCTCGACCAACTCCCTGGAGCGTGAGATCGGCATCATGCTGCACAGCATCGAGCTGCGCCACTCCTATCAGGCGGCCCGCTATATCGGCAATCTGCAGGGGACCAGCGCCGGCATGATCCTCTTCTATACCGACCTGCTCGCAAAACTCTGGGCCTTTGATTATGAAGGGAGCGCACCGAAGCAGGCAATTACCGGTTTTCGCAGCATGCTCGATGTCAGTGTACCCAAGCTTTACTGGAGCGATTTTCTCCGTCTGACCCAGACACGGCTCTGGTTCGGCATGCGCCAGGAGGGGTTCAACCTCTTCGGCGACCGGCTCCTCTTCCAACCGGTTGCCACCCGTGTCTACGCCGCATCATCCAATCCGCTCTCCCCCGGCAAGGAAAGCCGCGCGAACTATCAGAGCGGCGAATTCCTCGGCTGGTGGGACCGGCATTACGATACGGTAGCAGGTTACGAGCCGTATTACCGCAAACTGAACCAGATCCAGAAATGGAGCTGCATCTTCATGATCCTGAAGGAGAAGCGGTCCCGCCAGTTCGATTATCTGGGAAAGGTACCGGTCAACCGCACCATGGATTTCGAGCGCTGGCTGAAAGAGAACAGTGCCTCGTTGACCTCTCCGGTGAAGATCACGTTTCTTGACCGCGCCAGATACGGCCGCACCACCGAATGCCTGCCACTGCTGGTATCACGGAGCCATCAGCTGATGGAGAAGCACTTTGTACTCGGAGGCGGGGTCACCCTGGCCTCGCGCCGGGAGATCCTGACGAAGATGTT
>CAZSTJ010000124.1:0-10525 GCA_964609805.1 uncultured Geobacter sp.
GCCAATGATATGAAGGGGCTGTCGCTGGAGAACCTGGGCATCAGTCCCCGCGAGATCAGGCGCATGCGCAAGAAGATCCGCGAGCCGTACGGCATGGTCCTGGTGACCGGTCCTACCGGTTCCGGCAAGACGACCACCCTGTATGCGGCCTTGACGGAGATCCAGACCGGTGAGGACAAAATTATCACGATCGAGGACCCGGTTGAGTACATGTTGCGGGGGATCCTGCAGATTCCGGTCAATGAGAAGAAGGGATTGACCTTCGCCAAGGGTTTGCGCTCGATCCTCCGCCATGACCCGGACAAGATCATGATCGGTGAGATCCGTGACTCGGAAACGGCCCAGATCGCAGTCCAGTCGGCCCTGACCGGTCACTTGGTCTTCACGACGGTCCACGCCAACAACGTCTTCGACGTTATCGGCCGCTTTATTCACATGGGGATCGATCCGTACAATTTTGTGTCGAGCCTGAACTGCGTCATGGCCCAGCGTCTCGTGCGCCGGGTCTGCAGCAAATGTCGCCAGCCGGTCGTGCATACCGAGGCGGAACTGCGTGAAAATGCCATTGACCCGGAACTGGTCCGGGGCGTTACCCTGTACCAGTCCAAGGGGTGCGAAGAGTGCAACCATACCGGGTACCGCGGTCGCGCCGCCATCGTTGAGCTGCTGGAGCTGAATGACCACCTGCGAGATCTGATCATCGGGAAGGTTACCGCTACCCAACTCAAGCAGGCGGCTCGCGAAGCGGGGGTCATGTTCCTGCGCGATTCCGCGGTGGAAAAGTTTATTGCCGGCGAAACAACCCTGAAAGAGGTCAACCGCGTCACCTTTGTTGAGTGACAGGAGTGGAACTGCCATGCTGTTTTCCCAAAAGACAACCGGAGTAGAGATTCGTCCTGGCGGGATTTACTGTGCCCTGTTGGGCGGGACGATCGCTGCGCCGCAACTGGAAAAGGTTGCCAGTGCCCCCCTTGCCCCGGGAAGCCTGCGTTCCTCCTTGCGCGACGCCAATATACTTGATCCCCAGGCGTTCGGTACTGCGCTCCGGAGTGCCCATAATCTGCTCCTGTACAACGGTTCACGACTTTCTGTCTCATTGCCGGATTCGGTCGGCAGGGTCATGCTGCTTGATGTGGAGGGGCGCTTCAAGAGCCGTTCGGAAGGTCTCGATGTGATCCGCTGGAAACTCAAGAAGAGTCTGCCCTTTGATATTGCCGATACCCATCTGGATTATCAGCAGCTGGCGATCAGGGAAAACGGTGATATGGCCCTGATGGTGGCGCTGGTATCCCGTGCCGTGGTCGCCCAGTATGAAGATCAGATACTGGCCGCAGGATTTACCCCGTCGAAGATAGATTTCAATGCGTTCAATCTGTACCGTGCATTTGAAAACCGCCTGGCAACCCAGGAGGATGTGGCGCTTATCTCGTTTTATGACGGTTGTCTCGGCATCATGATGTTTTCCGCAGGGGTGCTGGAATTCCATCGCTCCAAAGAGTTGCCGGGCTCCACCGGTGTCGACAGCCGCGTGTACATGGAGATCAACAGCTCTCTGATGGTGTATCGGGACCGTTTCCCGGACCGAGCCGTCAAACGTGTCTACTGTATTGCCCCCCCCGTGGTGGCCCAGGAGTTCTGTGGCATGCTGACGGAAGCGGCCGGATTTGAGCCCGCCCTGCTGGAAATCAAGTCGGTTGTCCGCCCCGGTGACTCGGCACCTGCCGATCAGGAGGCGCTCTACCCTTATACCGCTGCGATCGGTGCGGCCTTGAGGAGTCTGTGATGCGTTTTACCATCAACCTCACCACGAGGATGCATCTCGACCCGAAGCTGGTGAATCGGGCCGGCTACCTGATCCTGGCAATCCTCTGTGCTGCGCTGGCCTGGAACGTCAGCCGCGCCGCCTGGAGTTACGGAGAGGTACGTCGTCTCGGGGGCGATATTGCCTCATACGAGAGCAAACTCAACAGTCGTCCGAGCGGGGTGTCGGAACAGGGATTTAACCAGTTACAGACGGATATCAAGTATTTCAACGAGATCATCGGCCGCAAGGCCTATAACTGGCTCTCCCTCCTGGAACAGGTGGAAACGGTGACGCCGGACGGGATCGCACTCACCATCCTGACCCCTGACAGAACCAAGGGGACGATCACCATCGAAGGTCACGCAAAAAGTTTTGCCAACGTTCGTTCCTATGTCGAAAGACTTGAGGATTCCAAGACCTTCACGTCGGTCTTGCTGTTGTCCCACGGGAATGTCACGGTGGGAGACAAGGGCAAAGGGGTTCACTTTACCATTTCCTGCAAGGCGGCCCTCCAATGATCCAGGTCCTGCTGGAACTGCTTCAGCAAAAAAAACGCACCATCATTGCAGCAGCGTTCCTGCTGGTGCTGAATGTAGTGTTCGCTGCGCTGGTTACCGGGTATCTGCGGCCCAAGATTGACAAGTCGCAGGCGCAGTGGAATGACTTGCGCCAGCGTGTTGCCGCCTCCGGCAAGATAGACGTCGGGATGATCTACCGCCGGGGGACGGACGATCTGAAAACCCTTTCCGCCAGAATACCGGCCAAACGCGAGTTCTCAAGGGTGCTTGGAGAGATGCTCGACGCCGCGGCAACCAATTCACTGGAAATCGGGGCCATCAATTACAAGCCGCAGGGCATCAAGGATCGCAAGCTGCTCGCTTACGGCGTTTCCCTATCGGTCAGCGGCACCTATGCGGGGCTCAAGAGTTATCTGGGCGACCTGCAGAATTTCGAAAATATGGTGGTGATCGACGGGGTAAGCTTCACAAAAAATGACCTGTATGAAGAGATTGTGTCCATGGACCTTCATCTGACAGTTTACCTGCAGGGGGGGGACGGGGCATGAACCGGAAAAAAGTGGCGCTCTTCGTCCTGCTCATTCTCTTTGCGGTAGCGGTTATCTGGAGCTATTTTGCCCTGCCCCGCCAGAAAACGGTCAGCACGCTCAAGTACACGCCGGGGCAGGTTGCAACCGCTCCCCGTCCCGCGGCGGTCCCCCCCGTTGCTGCTCCTTCGAAACCCTCGACAACAACGGATGACCGCTTTCTGCATCTTGAGCTGTTGAGCCAGAACCAGAGCGGATTCAAGGGGTATCGCCGCAATATCTTCAAGCCGGTGTTCATCGATGAGATCAAGGTCATGATGCGTAAGGCGGCGGCACCCAAGCCGCTTCCCCTGCCGCCGGTTGCTGTGCCGAAGCTTGAACCCCCACCGGTAGCCAAGGTCGATCCGCCTCCGGTTACCGGCCAGCCGGATGTTCTCAAGGCGACCCTGGCACGTTTTGTCTTTCTGGGATACGTGAAGAAAGACAATAGAAAGACCATCTTCCTTTCCAAGGACAAGGAAATCATTTTGGTGAGGAAAGGTGACAAATTTGCCGGCAAGTACGAAGCCAAAAACCTCACCGATCAGGCGCTGACCATCGTTGCAACCGATACGGGTGATGAGACGGTCATACCGCTGATCGAGAACCAGCCGCTCTCCGCGGCAGCCAAATAGCATGTACCCTGTTTTGAAGGAGACGCTCGTAATGCGCTACCTGAAATACCTGATTATACCGATCCTGCTGCTCTCTGTTACGATTCTGTCCGGCTGTTCGGCCGGACGTCGCGCGTTCAGTAAAGGCGAGCAGTTTGAGGCTGAAGGCAGATATGAAGATGCCATGTTCAGCTATGCCGAGGCATTCAGAACCGAACCGGATATGGGTGAATACCGGGCCAAGTTTTTCAAGGCCCGTGAAGCCGCCTCTACGTTGCGGTACAAGAAAGGGATCGACCTGTTTGACCGCGGCGAGTACGTCGGTGCGGTTGCCGAGTTCCAGACCGCCTACGGACTGGACCCGACCCAGGACCGCTTCAAACAGAAGGCCGATGAGGCGGCCCGACTGCGGGACGCCCAGGCAGCATACCAGGAAGGACGTGACTTTGAGAAGGCCAACAAGCTCAAGGATGCCCTCCGTTTATATCTTGCCGCAATCGACCTGAACCCGGATGACAAGGAATTCCAGACCGCGTTGAAGCGGGTGTCCGGTCAGCGCAAAAGCAAGCTTGAAGGGTACGAACTGTCACTCAAATCAACCAAACCGATTACGCTGAAATTCAAGGACGCCAAGATCAAGGATGTCTTCAAGATCATTACCCAGCTGACGGGAATCAACTTTATCTTCGACGAAGGGGTGAAGGACCAACCGGTCACGATCTATCTGGAGAATGCTACCTTCCAGCAATGCATGGACCTGCTGGCGAACCTCAACAAGCTGAATCGCAAGATTCTCAATGAAAGCACTATGCTGATCTATCCGAAATCCCCGGAAAAGATGAAGCAGTATGAAGACATGACGGTGCGGACCTTTCACCTGAGCTACATAGAGGCCAAAAAAGCGATCAACCTGATCCGGACACTGGTGCAGGTGAAAAAGATCCATGTCAATGAGGAGTCGAATTCACTGATCATCCGTGACACCAGCGATGTCGTCGACGTGGTGGAAAAGATTATCGAAGCCAACGACGTTCCAGACCCGGAGGTGGTGCTTGACGTCGAGGTTATGGAGATCACAGACAAGAATGCACAAAATTTGGGTCTGCTGTTGAGTAATTACAATGTCCAACTGGGTGCGTTCAATGGGGCAACACCACTTTCGAGTTCACTTAGCACGGTAACTACTGTGCCTGCGTCTGGTTCTGGCGGGACAGTTACTGAAACGGCAAAGGTAGAAAATCTGGTTAAGGCTTTTTCAATGGGTGGTTACAACGGTTTTGTTACCGTGCCGAATGCACAGTACAATTTTGGCAAGACACTGACAAAGGGCGAGGTCCTCTCCAATCCCAAGATCAGGGTCAAGAACAAGGAAAAGGCCAAATTCAACGTGGGACAACGGGTGCCCATTACCACGACGACATTAAACGGCACCCTTTCCCAGGTGAATGTTCAGTATGTCGATGTCGGTGTGAAGCTAAATGCGGAGCCAAATATTCAACTTAACAATGAGATCATTATCAAGCTCAGCCTGGAGGTTAGTTCGATCCTTTCAAAGGAAATAGTTGGTGGGTCCTCCAGCCCCACATCAGTAGTGACGATCGGAACCAGGAACCTTGATACCGTCCTGAGTCTCAAGGATGGTGAGACGAGTGTCATCGGCGGGCTTATCCAGAACACGGAAAACAAGACGAAACAGAAGATATATCTGCTGAGTGACATCCCGCTCATCGGTCCGCTGCTTACCAACCACGATACGACGAAAGACAAAACGGAACTTATTCTGGCGATCACGCCGCGACTGGTGCGCAGTGTCACGGTGCCCCCGAACAGTCTGATGTCCTTCGGCTCCGGCAAAGAGGATGAACCGTCACTGGTGAAGCCGTTGGCATCATTCGATCAGGAACCGGTATTCGAAGGGGACGAAAAACCGGCCCCCACGACCCCGCCGGCGAAACCCCAGACCAAACCCCCGGTAAAGCCTCCGGTCTCAGGGACCCCGCCTGTACCTGCAGTCGCCGGGACTTCAGCACCGGCTGCACCGAAAGGAACGGAATCGGCTAAAGGTACGGCAGGGGCCGCGGTTGACAAAGGCGCTCCCGGGACGACCTTCGGCACTCCGCCCGCCGGTCCCGCGACCCAGCCGTCACCGCTGACGCCAGCCGCCGCACCGGTCAAGGCTCCGGCACCACCGGCAGCAACGACACCTGTACCGTTACCGCAACCCGCTGCTCCGACAACGGGAACCGCACCCCCTGCTGCTCCTGCCGCCGCCGGTGTTGCACCCACAGTACCCACTGCACCCGCTACACCCGGTGCACCGGCCACTTCGCAGCCCCCTGCGGCCGTGGCGGCGAAACCGACCCAGTCGGCACCGGTCAAGCGCGGTCTGGTCCAGATCGCCGCACCGGCCGAGATCGGGGTGAACCAGCAGTTCTATGCCGACATCAAGATGGCGGATGTGCAGGAAATGGCCGGCGGCACCCTGGTGTTGTCATTCGACCCGAAGACGGTGGACTACGTGTCGGCAACGGAAGGTCCCTTTCTGAAAAAGGACGGCAAGGCTACAACCTTTTCCGCATCGGTCAATGTTGCTGAAGGCACCCTGACGATCAAACTGGGACGTGCCCCTAACAGCCCCGGGATCTCCGGTGCCGGCGCACTCTTCTCGGCCCTCTTCCGCGCCAAGGTAAAGGGCGCCGCCAGTTTCAATTTCCAGAGCGTCTCCGTTACGGCAGCCGATGGCCGGGCCCTGGAGATGCTCCCTTTCAGCACCGCGGTAACCGTGCGTTAGGAGATGCCGGTGCAGTACTCCTGTCGCATGCAGTCCCTTGCGGCCCCGTGCCGGAATCAGAATGGTGTCACCTTTCTGATGACCATGTTCATCATCTCCATCATGGGGATCATGCTGGGTATGACCGGGCAGGCATGGAAAACGATCATGCAGCGGGAGCGGGAAAAGGAACTGCTCTTTCGCGGCAGCCAGATCAAGGAAGCAATCGAGAACTGGTATACACCCACCTATACTGCAAACGGTGTGAGATTCAATGGTGGCCATGCGCTCATAGATTTGAAGGATTTGTTGAACAATCCCTATACGCTTACTCCCCTGCGATATCTGCCGCAACACTATGAAATTAAGTTGGATGGCAAAAATTCTAACTGCACGACAGACTGTCCTGAACTGAAAGTGTATCAAGACCCCATGACAGGAAAGAAGTGGGAGCTGATAAAATGCGATATCAGCACCGCTTCAAATGACATTTGTAAACAGTTTCAAGGTGCAAATATTGTTATCGGTGTGGCGAGTAAGAGTGATGCCAAGCCATTTAGGACCGACTTCAAGGATACAGCTCTCGAGAATATTACCGGTGAATTGTCCGGTACTCCACAGGGTACGGGCATCCAGGTACTAAATCTTGGGGGTCCCAGCGTTGCCGGAAGTGATCTCGGCTCGAACCCTGTTGCCGGTACCGCTAATAAGAAACCGACCAAATACAGTGAGTGGAAGTTTGTGGCAGATAAAAAGAATGACCATTCCAAGATTTATCGCGCCTATCATGAGGGGTGGTAACCGTGTCTCTCATGAAACATTCGTAAAAGGACAGATGTGAAGCGCCTTTCTACATCCAAAGGGTTGTCGCTCCTTGAACTGGTGGTGACCATAACCATCCTGGGCATTCTGGCCTCCGGTATCATGCCGCTGGTCCGCAATACCGCGCTCCGCTCAAAGGAGATTGAATTGAGGCGGAGCCTGCGGGTCATTCGGATCGCCATTGACGATTACAAGAAAACATTTGACACCATGCCGGACGGTCCGATGAAGACCGGTACCGGATATCCAAAGAGTCTGACTGAACTGGTCGAGGGGAAGGACTTCGGTAAAAGTCCGAAAGGCGACGACATCAAGAAGAAATTTCTCCGGCGTCCCGTACTTAATCCCCTTGATCCCAACAGCGCCAATGATGATAAATGGGGGTGGGGAGTCCGTTCGTACAAGGACAAACCGGACTCCTCAACCTGGGGCGGAGATGATGTCTATGATGTCTATGTCCCCCAGGACGGGACTGCACTTGATGGAACGAAGTACAAGGAGTGGTGACGCGTGATACACCCTGAACATACCATACCAATGCCGACGGAATCCCTTGCAGGACGTATTTCGGATCGGCGGGGCTTCACCCTCATCGAGCTGATGATCGTTGTCTCCATCATCGGGATCCTTGCGGCCATCGCAGTCCCTAATTACCAGTGGAGCGTCATCAAGGCCAAGGAAGCGGTTCTGAAGGAAGCGCTCTATAATTTCCGGACTACTCTCGATCAGTTCTACGCCGATCAGGGTAAGTATCCGAATACGCTGGAAGAGTTGAAGGAGAAAAACTACCTGCGGGAAATCCCCAAGGATCCGTTTACCGGTAACAATACTTCCTGGGTGACCGTTGAGCCGGCTTCGGGTTCCGGCGGGTCCGGAGGATTGCCCGGGCCTACCGGCAGTTCCGGCGATATGGGCAGGGTGTATGACGTGCATAGCGGATCGAACCTGATAGGCAGCACCGGCACCCCCTACAACGAATGGTGACGGTATGATAGAACTTCACGGCGTCTCATTGGCATATCAGCAGGAAGCCACCGCACTGCACGGAATCGATCTGAGGATCGAAAAGGGTGAGTTCGTCTTTCTTACGGGACCGTCCGGTGCCGGCAAAACGACGCTTCTAAGATTGCTGTACGGTGCGCTGATTCCGACCCGCGGCCAGGTGCTCATCGATGGGCAGAACGTATCCCGCCTTACGTCGCGCGACATACCCTATCTGCGCCGGATGATCGGCGTCGTCTTTCAGGATTTCAAGCTTCTCCCCTCCCGGACGGTGTTCGAAAACGTATCCATTACCCTCGAAGTACTGGGGTGGAGCAGGGGTGATATCGGCCGTAAGGTCATGCAGACCCTCAAACAGATGGGGATGGAGTCCAAGATCAACCTTACCCCGGAACGATTGTCGGGGGGCGAACAGCAGCGGGTTGCCCTTGCCCGGGCGCTGGTGAATGACCCCAAGATCCTGCTGGCGGATGAGCCGACCGGCAACCTGGATGAGGCGAACAAGAACCAGATCCTGAACATCTTCAGGGAGGCCAACGCCCGCGGAACAACCGTGGTGGTGGCCACCCACGACCGGCGGCTGATTGAGCACGCCCACAAACGGCTTGTCATTCTCAATAAGGGGGAGATCGTTGAATCGGTGGAAAAAGAAACAGACAACGGCGATCAAGCTTAATAAACGCCCCAAACTTGCCGGAGAAGGCTTCAACGGGCGGCTGGTATACTTTACCTCCCGTGCCCTCACCAATATCCGTCAGAACGTCTTTGTCAATGTGGTGACGATCGGTACCATCACCCTGGCTTTGCTGATCGTATCCCTGTTCCTGCTGGTGTTTGTCAACCTCGAGAATGCGGCGGACAACTGGAGCGAGCGGGTTCAGGTGACGGCGTATCTCGATCACGAACTGAGCGCGTCGGAACAGGCGGCCATGCGCACCACGATTACTGCCATCCCGGGGACAGCGAAGATTTCCTACGTCTCACGCGACGAGGCGCTCAAGCGTTTCAGAAGCCGTCTGCGCGGCCAGGAAACGCTGCTGGAAGGGGTGCGTGCCGAGGTGCTGCCCCCATCCCTGGAGATCACTCTCAAGCGCAGCAGTCGCGAGACCCGCGATGTGGAGGCGTATGTGGCACGGGTCAAGGGGATTGCTGGCATCAGTGAGATCCAGTACGGCGAGGAGTGGGTGAGGCGATTCAACACCTTCCTTAATTTCCTGAGACTCGTGGGGGCGCTGCTGGGGGGATTCCTGGTGGTGGCCGTCCTGTTCATCGTCTCGAATACGATCAAGCTGACCATCTATGCCCGCCGCGACGAGCTGGAGGTCATGTCGCTGGTAGGTGCAACCCGGTTCTTTATCAAGGCTCCGTTCCTGATTGAAGGGATTATCCAGGGCGGTGCCGGTGCACTTATCGCGGTTGTTCTCCTGTTGGGGCTGTATGAAGGCTTCCTGCACAATGCCGGCAGTTTTTTGACCTTCAACCCGGCATCGGCCGGACTCGGCTTCCTGCCGGTGGAATACCTGTTCGGTATTGTCGTTGCCGGCCTTGCCCTTGGATTCCTGGGGAGTCTTACGTCGCTGAAGCGATTCATTACCGTCTGACAGATGGGACGCTTTTTCTGCATAATGCTCTGCCTGCTTTCGGCGCACGCGGCATGGGGGGATAACCCCCGTGACGAACTGAAAGGGGTAAAGCAGGAAATTAAGGCCAAGAAACAACTTATCTCCAAGACCCGTAAGGTTGAGGCGGTGGTCTCCACAGAGATTCAAGAGATCAACCGTAATCTGGTACAGAAAGAGGCCGATCTGGGCCGGCTCGATCGTGACCTGCGGGGGGTGGAATCGAATTTGGGTAGTACCGGGCGCGAAATTGCCCGGGTAACTGAAGAGGCTAACCGGAAAAAACAGGAGATTGAGCGCCGCCTGGCATCATTATACAAGGCGGGAGAGCTTGGCGCGGTCAGGATGTTTTTCTCCGCCGAGTCGTTTCCTCAGATGGCCGAGAACATCCGCTACATGGGTGCGATTCTCGAACATGACAAAAAAATATTCATCGAGTATGATCAAAAAGTTGAAGAACTGCGAAAGCTGAAGTCCACCCTTGAACGGGATGCGGCGGCTAAAGCGCGCATCAAGGCGAGCATTGCCGAGAAAAAGCTCGAGATAGAGCAGGAAAAGAACAAGAAGTCAGCCTACCTGGTGAAGGTCCGTCAGGACCGCTCCAGTTACGAGAAGTCTTTGAAGGAACTCCAGGCGAATGCGGCACGGCTGCAGGCCATGATGGAGCGGCTTGAGGCCCTCAGCCGCCGGAAACTTTCTTCACGACACGAAAAACCGGGCAGCAAGCTCAAACCGCTCCAAGAGTTGCCGCCGGTTCCGGACCGGGGATTCGCCTCACAAAAGGGGAGAATGTCGCTGCCGGTTCGGGGT
>CAZSTJ010000125.1:0-10443 GCA_964609805.1 uncultured Geobacter sp.
CATGATCGTCGGTCACACCGATGAGATCGGCCTGCAGGTCAAATACATCGACGACAAGGGATTCCTCTATTTCGCGGCGGTCGGCGGGGTCGATGCCCACCTGACGCCGGGCAAACGGGTCAACGTCCATACCGCTGCCGGACCGATCCCGGGGGTCATCGGCAAAAAGCCGATCCATCTGATGGATGCCAAGGACCGGGAGACGGTGGTCAAACTGGAGTCCCAGTACATCGACATCGGTGCGGCCGACAAGAAAGAGGCCCAGAAGCTGGTCCGGGTCGGCGACGCTGTCACCTTCGAAAGCGCCTTCACCCGCCTGCATGGCGACCGGGTTGCTTCGCGCGGCTTCGACGACAAGGCCGGCTGCTTTGTGGTGGCCGAGGTGCTGCGGCTGGTGAAGGGGAGCGGCAAGAAGTTGAACATTGACCTGTACGGTGTCTCGTCGGTACAGGAAGAGATCGGCCTGCGTGGCGGCACCACCAGCTGCTACACGATCAACCCCGATGTGGGGATCTGTGTCGAGGTGGATTTCGCCACCGATCAGCCTGATGTGGAGAAGAAGCATAACGGCGAGGTGGGGTTGGGAAAAGGGCCGATCCTGACCCGTGGTGCCAACATCAACCACAACCTGTTTGAACTGCTCAATGGAACGGCGGAGCAGGAGAAGATCGCGGTGCAGCATACGGCCAACCCGCGGGCCACCGGTACCGACGCCAACGTCATGCAGATCTCCCGCGGCGGCGTGGCCACGGCGCTGGTCAAGATCCCGCTGCGCTACATGCACACGCCGGTGGAGACCGTCTCGCTGGGTGATCTGGAGAATGCGGCAAAATTGATCGTGGCGGCCCTGGGAAGGATTACGTCGCGGGATATGTTTATTCCGAAGTAGGGGATGCAGGCCAGAGGAAAAAAGAGAAACGGCGGGTAGCTCCCCGCCGTTTTTGTGTTTAATGATATAAATCGGTGTGTTGTGTGCGTTTGTTGAGCTGGTGGTAGAGGTTTTAGTATCTCTCGAAGCCGCGCACCGGGCCGTAACGGCCGCGCAGTTCGGTGTACCGGTTGAAGGCCTTGACGGCGTTTTCCGTGTCGTGCAGGACCGTATAGCTCTTGGTCAGCTGCAGCCAGGCCAGGCTGTTGCGTGGATCGACCGTCGCGGCCCGATTCCAGAGGGTGATATCGTTTCGCCAGTAGAGGGTCTGCTTGAACGCCAGAAGCGGCAGTGACAGCATAGCGATGGTCACGGCGCCGGTTGCTAAACGCCGCAACTGTGTGTGGGGGATCTCTAGAATCCTCTGGCCGCCAAGGACTGCAAGTACGGCGAAACCCAGGAGCGGCGTGTAGAGATAGCGGTCGTTCTTCAGGGTGATGAGGGGGACGATCTGCATGACCGGCACCAGGGCGGCCAGGAAAAGTCCGTACCAGAAAAAGAGGGGGCGCGCCGTCCGGCAGAGGTAGATCCCGACCGCCGCCAGTGCAAGTACAACAGCCAGTGAACCCAGAAAAGCGGCATCCGGGTATTGTCGTATCGTCACCAGATAATAGGGACTGAGATCGAAGGGGAGGAAACAGTCGCGCAGGTAGCTCACCAGTACCGGCACCATGGTGTAGAACGTGGCCAACGGTGATCCCCCGGGATAATCGCCCCTGCCGCCCCCCTCTTCATGGGACTGGCTGATGACCGCCAGGGCGGCAACAGCCGTGGCAATAACCAGGAACGGGATCTTGTCGATCAGCCGTTGCCGTGTGGAACGCGGACCGCACCGGTCGTAGGTAAGATCATACAGCACGATTACCGCCGGGAAGATGACGGCGATAGATTTGCTGAAGAGTGCCGCGGTAATACTGGCCAGCGAGAGCAGATACGAGCGGCGATGATTGGCCTGGAGTGCCGCATAGCAGTGGTAGCAGATCAGGGCGGTGAGGAAGAAGAACATCGCCAGCAGGCTCTTGCGTTGTGATACCCAGGCCACGGTCTCCACCTGGACCGGGTGCAGGAGGAAGATCCAGGCTGCCGCGCCCGCCTGCCACTCGTTCAGGGAGAACCGCCGCAGCAGGGTGTAAAAGAGCAGGCCGTTTGCAGCATGGAACAGGACATTCTCCAGGTGATAGCCGTTCGGGCGTAGCCCCCAGAGGGCATGGTCGATCATGTAGGAGAGGATGGTCAGGGGGGCATAGTTGCCGACATAGTAATCGCTGAAGGCCTCTTTCAGGTGGGGGAGGGTGAAGGTGTGGACGGTGCTGTTGGTGAGCACGTAGAGCCGGTCGTCCCAGGTATAGAGCAGGTCGAAGCTGCCGGTGACGGCATAGACCGCCAGGGTGGCGATGGCCAGAAACAGCGGGATGGCGAGTTGCCTTATCTCAGTGGGAGTTCGCATCGACCGGGTACGGGCCCCTTCAGTAGTTTGAAATCTCGATCAGATTCATGTCGGGATCCCTTAAGTAGAATGAGGTGATCGGTCCCGTTGCGCCGGTCCTGGCAACCGGTCCCTCAAGTAGTGCAACCCCCTTGGTGCGTACATGCTCCATCGCCTCGGCAAGCGGGGTCTCTGTGATGAAGCAGAGATCGGCAGATCCCGGTGTCGGGGTCTGGGCCTTCGGTTCAAACTCCCTGCCTGCCTGATGGAGGTTGATCTTCTGGTTGCCGTATTTTAACGCCACCCTGCCGGCACCGAATTCCTCCCGCTCCATTCCCAGGACGGTGACATAGAAACGCACCGTTGCTTCGATGTCCTGTACCGTTAGAACCAGATGGTCAAGTCGATTGATGTTCATATCTTATCCTTTATTGCAACGGGGGAAAGCTGACCCGCCATCGGTGGGTCTTGCCGATGGTTGGGCCGAGTTTTTATCTTTTAGTTATATGTTGTAACATAAAAGCGTTGACTGAATTATTTATTGTTGTTACATTAAATCCATGATCATCGAGTTCGATACCGTCAAAAGAGAAAAGACCACTGTTGGAGCGTGGGCTCGATTTTGCTGATGCTGATAAGGTATTTGCCGGTATTCACTTTGTTGCTCGTGATGATCGTCTTGATTATGGCGAGGATCGTTTCTTTACCGTCGGCTTATTGAATAGCCGAATAGTTGTAATTGTCTGGACTCCAAGAAACGACGCCCGCCGCATTATTTCTATGAGGTACGCCAATGACCGCGAAATCAGCCGCTACAAAAAACACCTTAATTGATCCGGACGATGCTCCGGAATTGACCGATGCCTGGTTTGAAAAAGCCGATCTTATGCAAGGCACCAAACTTGTTCGCCGTGGCCGTCCTGCCGGGCAAACCAAGGCATCGCAAACAGTTCGTTTTGATCTGGATGTCCTTGCGGCCTTCAAGGCTACAGGCAAGGGATGGCAGACCCGCATGAACGAAGCATTGCGGGAATGGTTAAAGGAACATCCAATGAAGCATGCCTGAGTCATGGGTGTTAGCCCTTGAAATAAACTAACGCTCCGCCTAAAACGGCTGTGAGGGCAAATCCAATTACAACGGCTTTTGGCACCCATGCTTCATAAATGAAAATCAGTCTTTGAAGCTTTGAATCATTTATCTTTTTCGCATCTCGCCAAAACTCATCTCTACCCCATCCCGTATATTTGCTCCTGAATTCTTTGTTTTTGTCTATCCGTCTCTGCATCATAAGGCCTGTGCAAACGGCGAAGATCACAGCAGAAACTCCAGAGGAACAAACAAGCCAGAACAGGATTTCGTTTGTCTCTAGTTTCATTTTCTCTCTTTATCTTGCCAACGTGGCTGAGGCTGACCCGCCCTCGGCGGGTCTTGCCGATGGTTGTGTCTCGTTTTTATAATTCTTTACTTTTATAACATGCGTGGTATATTTGGATCATGGTTTATCGTCTTTCATATTACAATGAAACTGTCGAAGCTGAGCTTGATGCTTGGCCTGTTGGCTTGCGTGCTCGATTTCGAGCATTGTCACTGCGTATGGAAGAATATGGTCCCAACTTGGGAATGCCGCATACACGTGCGCTTGGAAATGGTCTTTTTGAAATCCGCGCCAAGGCTGAAGAAGGAATTGGAAGAGCGTTTTTCTGCACCATGGTCGGAAGAAAGATCGTTATTCTTCACAGTTTCATCAAAAAGACGGACAAGACACCAAAACGGGAACTCGATATAGCACTCACTCGGCAGAAGGAGGTAATTAGTCATGAGCTATAAGCCGGTTTCGTATCACCCCAAGAAAAAATTGGAGAAGGAGCTTCAAGACCCCTATTTCAAGAAAGCATGGGAAGCCTTGGATGATGAATTTGCCGCTCTGGATGCCCTGCTAGCGGCGCGGCGTCAGGCTGGGATGACCCAGGAACAAGTGGCGGCTAAAATGGGTGTTTCTCAGCCGTCATTGGCGAGAGTAGAAGCGTCACTTGGGTCTCACCGTCATTCTCCGTCTCTTGAGATGCTCCGCAAGTACGCTGCTGCTGTCAACTGCAAGCTGGAGATTAAGCTGATACCTCAGCATTCATGAATCATCAGAGAACTTCTGGTTTAGCGGACTTTGGGAGATTTTTCAGGATGTCGGTCGTAAAATCCCTCAAGGTCTTCAAGCACTGCACCACACACCAAGCATTTTAAAGAGCTTGTTTTGTTTTTCTCCGTCATCTTCTGACAACCACTACAAATCACATACGTTTTTGCTTGAGAGGCTAGCCACAGCCAACCTGCGGCAAATGCAAAGACACCTATTCCCAATAGCAACGGCCATTCAGCAACGACCTCATTAATTGTCTTTGGTGGTGTTGCTGGGTGTAATTTGTTGAATCCGACAAAATCTGAGCATATTTTGATAGCAAGAACTACCGCCGTGAAACATAAGGCTAAAACTGTTCTTTCCTTCATTTGCTTTTGATTTCCATTCATTTTTTCGTTGTCCCCAACGGGGTCGGCCTTGACCCGCCTGCCTATATTTTAGGGCGGTCGGCGTCCAAGGACGTGGTTGGAATCGTATTAAAATTATCACTTTTGAGGATTGCCACTCATCCGGTTGCTCCTGTTCATGTTGTTAGGCAATTTCATACATTAGTACACTTTGTTGAGTTCTATCTAAATAGAAGCACTGTGACTCTCCATCTCGTCGAATACGGAAAAACTCACCTTCTCCTCTTGGTCCAAGTGCCCAAAATATGGTGGGCCATGATCTTCGTACTCCTGCAACTTTCCGGTATGCATTACGCTCTTTAGCATCGGCTGGTTCTTGTTCCAAGGGGTCATTACTACAGTGCAACTGCATAAACTTTAGTAGTGCAGTAATTTCTTTAGGATCCTTTTTAACTTCACATACGAGTTGCTCATGCTCAGATGTCCTACCATAACCAACTAGATCAAAAGCCCAAGTTTTGGATTGCATTCCAAGTTTTTCAATGGGCCAGCTGAATTCCATGTTTAGCCTGGCCAGTGCTCCAATGGTAATGATTGGTTCGATCCAAAGAGTGAATGTCTGTGGGACCTCAGCCTTAGCACCTTCCCAAAAAATTTGCTCTTTTGCTTTGCTTAGAGGGGCTGTAAAAAAACCATCAAGTTCAGTTACTAAGCCAGAGTCTATAGCTTTTAAAAACCAGTATGCGTCAAAATCAGATAACTTTGATATTGATTCATCCTTGAAATTGGCTGCTGAGATATTACGTCGAGGTACATTACAAAATGAGGGAATCCAATCTGTGTAAAGTCGTTTCGTGAATTTAGATAGTGAATGTGTCATATCCTCTTCCTTGAATGCACTCCAACTCATTATTGAGCAGTTAGTGTGATGTGAATCGCCCCTAGTTTTCTAGATACACCTGAGTTATACAGAAACAACCTCAGGAGGCATTAATGAGCAGCAAACGATACACTGAAGAATTCAAGATTGAAGCGGTTAAACAGGTGACCGAACGAGGGCATGGCATTTACAGTGTCGCCAGTCGCCTTGGTATCACCCACAGCAGCCTCTATGCCTGGATTCGTCGTTATGGTGACGTACCGGTGCTATAAGAACCATTACCGATCATCAGGCCGAGATCAATCGCCTCAAAGCTGAATTGAAACGTGTTACAGAAGAACGAGACATCCTAAAATTGACCATCGCGTACTTCGCCAAAGAGTCCCTGTGAGGTACGCGTTCATCCGGGCGCATCAGGACGAGTTTACTATTCGCAATTTCTGCCGCATGATGCAAATCCATCTCAGTGGCTACTACGCCTAGCTCAAGCAACCTACGTCATCACGGCAAAAAAAACGACCGGCTGTTGGGACTTATCAAGCAATTCTGGGTGGTGGTGATGCTGCGTTTCTCGTCTGTCACAGTATATTCTGCAGCCTAAATACAAAAACGGCGGGGGAATCCCCGCCGTTGCCTGTTCAATCGTCTTTCTTGATCCGGACCACCTGGCTGACCCCGGGCATTCCCTCGATCTCATGTTCATCGAGGGTTTCGGTATTGCCGATGACCCCGATGATGGTGCGGTTGGCGCCGGTGGATTGATGGATGTCGAACCCGTGGTTGATCAGGTACTCCTTGACGTGGTCCAGCGCCTCTTCCGGCGCGTTTTTCTTGGTGATGATCAGCATTCTTCCGTTTCCTCCGCTTGTGACATTATTCTTTCCAGTCGACGGGATTCGTCGACGACACGCTCGAACAGCCTGACAATGGCGCCGTCGTCAAGGGGGCCGGGGTTGTCCTCCTTCATACGGTTGAAGATCCGCTTCTCACGGGAGGGGTCGTACACCGGCAGGTTGAGTCCCTTCTTCAGGTGGCCGATCTCCAGCGCCAGGCGGGCCCGCTCGTTGAAGATGCGCAGCAGCACGTCATCCAGAAGATCTATCCGTTTTCTAACCTCATTAATATCCACGATATATTCCTTTTTTCCACTAAGGGCATGAAGGTTCACGAAGAAGAACCAAGATAACCCAAGCAACACATGAATGAGTCAGCTTTGTCAAAAACCCGTTCGGATTGCTTCGGGTTTCTTGGTGTCCTTCGTGGATAAAAGTAAATCAGAACTGTTTCTTGATGTAGGTGTCTTTCCTGCCGTTCACCTCGTCCCGCTCCGGATAGTCGATGGTGTAGTGCAGGCCGCGGGATTCCTTGCGCTGCTGGGCACAGGTGACGATCAGCTCGGCCACGGTGGCGATGTTGCGCAACTCCACCAGGTCGGAGGTGACGATGAAGTTCCAGTAGTACTCCTCGATCTCGTCCTGGATCAGTTTGATGCGGCGCATGGCGCGGGCCAGGCGCTTGTCGGAGCGGACAATGCCGACGTAATTCCACATGGTGCGGCGAATCTCGTCCCAGTTCTGGGAGACGACCACCATCTCGTCGCTGTTGGTGGCGGTGCCCGAATCCCAGGCCGGGATGTCGCGCGAGTCAGTCTTCAGCCCCTTGAGCGCCTCGGTAGAGTGCTGATAGGCGCGGCCGGCATAGACCGCCGCTTCCAACAGGGAGTTGCTGGCCAGACGGTTGCCGCCGTGGAGGCCGGTGAAGGCCGCTTCGCCGATGGCGTACAGTCCGGGGATGTCGGTCTCGGCATCAGCGTTGACCGCCACGCCTCCGCAGAGGTAGTGGGCAGCGGGTACCACCGGCAGCCATTCCTTGGTCATGTCCAGGCCAAACTCCATGCAGGTCTGGTAGATGTTGGGAAAGCGGCTCCGGACAAAATCGGCCGGTTCATGGGTGATATCCAGGTAGACACAGTCGTCGCCGCTGGTCTTCATCTCGTTGTCGATGGCCCGGGCTACGATGTCACGGGGGGCCAGGTCCTTGAGTTTGTGGTACTTCTCCATGAAGGCCGTGCCGTCACGACGCCGCAGGATCGCCCCTTCGCCCCGCACCGCCTCGGAGATGAGGAACGACTTGGCCATGGGGTGAAAGAGGGTCGTCGGATGGAACTGCATGAACTCCATGTTGGCGATGGTCGCCCCGGCCCGGTAGGCCATGGCCACGCCGTCGCCGGAGGCTACGTCGGGGTTGCAGGTATACAGGTACACCTTGCCGGCGCCACCGCTGGCCAGGAGGGTGATCTTGGAGGAGAAGGTCTGGATCTTGCCGCTGCTGATGTTCAGGGCGTAGGCCCCCAGGCAGCGGTTTTCCTCTTCGGCAGAGCGCTCCTGATTTCGTCGCTCGATCTTGGCGGCGGTGATCAGATCGACTGCGATATGATGCTCGTAGACCTGGATGTTGGGGTGCTGCCGGACCGCCTCCACCAGGGCGCGTTCGATCTCGCGGCCGGTGATGTCCTCGGCGTGCAGGATGCGGCGGGCGCTGTGCCCCCCTTCGCGGGTCAGGTCGTAGTCGGCACCGCTGGTGGTAAACTTGACCCCCCATTCGATCAGGTTACGGATGGTCTGGGGCCCTTCCTCCACCACCATCCGGACCACATCTTCATGGCAGATGCCGGCACCGGCCACCATGGTGTCCTCGATATGGGCGTCAAAGGAGTCCTCGGCCGAGAAGACGGAGGCAATGCCCCCCTGGGCGTACTTGGTGGCCGATTCGGAGATGTCACGTTTGGTAACAATGGCGACGCTGCCATGATCCGCTGCCTGGATGGCGAAGGAGAGACCGGCGATACCGCTGCCGATGACGAGAAAATCGCTTTCAATACGCATGGTGAGGGTCCTTCCTGAACATGTATACACAAGCCAGCGGATTATTGACTCCACTGGCGGTTTTGTCAAGCAGAGAGGCGGTTTATGCTCTTTAATGCTGGACAGGGGATAGCGGTACGTCGCATTATTTAGCCATCACCAGCAAAGGTAATGCCCCGTATGCTTATTGCCGATCTGCATATCCATTCCCGCTTCTCGCGCGGCTGCAGCAGGGACCTCTCGCCGGAGACCCTCTGGCAGTGGTCGCGTCTGAAGGGGATTGACCTGCTTGGAACCGGTGATTTTACCCATCCGGGGTGGCTGACCGAACTGAGGGAAAAACTCGTTGAGGATGAGGGGGGACTGCTGAAGATCCGCCCCGGGGTGTCCCTGCCCGGGGTGTATGCATCCTGTTGCGGCGAAACCCGTTTCCTCCCCTCTGCCGAGATCAGCTGCATCTACCGCCGACATGACCGTACCCGCAAGGTGCACCTGCTTCTGCTGGCGCCTGATCTGGAAACGGTTGGCCGGATCAATACCGCCCTGGAACGGATCGGCAACCTGGCCTCCGACGGCCGGCCGATCCTGGGGCTGGACGCCTACCGGCTGATGGCAACCATGCTGGATATCTCGCCCCGGATCACCGTCATCCCCGCCCATGCCTGGACCCCCCATTTCTCAGTATTCGGAGCATTTTCCGGTTTCGATACCTTGGAGGAGTGTTTCGGGGACCTGACCCCCCATATCCGCGCCATCGAGACCGGACTCTCCTCCGATCCCCCCATGAACCGCCGCATCCCGGCCCTTGACGGTATCCAGCTGATCTCCTGCTCCGACGCCCACTCGCTCACCAAACTGGGGCGGGAGGCGACCCTGTTCGACTGCCCCCCCTCCTACGACGATGTGATGGCCGCTATCAGTACCGGCCGGGGGCTGGCAGGGACGATCGAGTTCTTTCCCCAGGAGGGGAAATATTTTCTGGATGGGCATCGGGGATGCGGGGTCTGCCTGGAGCCGGAGGAGACGCGCAGGTACGGAGGGCGCTGCCCGAAGTGCGGCGGCAGGATCACCGTGGGGGTGCTGCACCGGGTGGAACAGCTGGCAACGCGTCCTCCCGGTGAACGGCCGGACCGGCTTCCCCCCTTCGAATCGCTCGTGCCGCTGCAGGAACTGATCGCGGCCGTGGTCGGCGTCGGTGTCTCGTCAAAGCGGGTAATGGGGTTGTATCAGGGATTGCTGGAACGGGTGGGGAACGAGTTCCACCTGCTGCGCGAGGCTGAAGAAGGGGCCATCGCCGCCGCGTCGATGCCGGAGGTGGCACGCGCCATTATCAACATGCGGAGCGGCAAGGTGTCCATCACCCCCGGGTATGGCGGGGAATTCGGCAGGATAGTCCCGGTTCCGGCTTGACGTAACCTGTTATTTACGATAGGTTCCCCGCAGTTTGCACAGACTATTGGAGGGGGATTCCATGCGCGTAATAGCCGGGACCGCGCGGGGGCTGCGGCTGGTCGCGCCGGCCGGCATGAAGACCCGTCCAACCGCCGACCGGGTCAAGGAGGCGCTGTTCAGCATCATCGTCAGCCGTTGCGATCTGGTGGGAAGCCGCATCCTCGACATCTGTGCCGGTACCGGCAGTCTGGGCATAGAGGCTCTCAGCAGGGGGGCGGCCTCCTGCTGCTTCGTCGAGCAGGACCGCCATGTCATGGAACTGCTGCAGCGCAACCTGGTCAAGGCGGGTCTGGCGGGCAGGGGAGAGTGCCTGGTGCAGGATGCCATGAAGGCCGTCAACCTGCTGTCGAAACAGGGAAAAGAATTTGATATAGTTTTTTTCGATCCGCCGTATCAGTCTAATCTATACTC
>CAZSTJ010000126.1:0-10389 GCA_964609805.1 uncultured Geobacter sp.
ACCCCAAAGGGTGAGACCCAGCTCTCCCCCGAAGAGAAGCTGCTGCGCGCCATCTTCGGCGAGAAGGCCGGCGATGTGCGTGATACCTCGCTGACCGTACCGCCGGGCGTCGAGGGTACCGTTATCGGCGCCAAGGTCTTCTCCCGCAAGGGGAATGACAAGGATGCCCGTACCGAGCTGATCGAAAAGGCCGAAGAGGACAAACTCCGCAAGGATGAGCTGGACGAGATCCGGATCATCAAGGACTCGGCCATCGGCAAACTGAAAAAGCTCCTGTTGGACAAGACCCTGGCGGTCAAGATGGAGAAGGCGGATGGTACGCTGATCCTGGCCAAAGGGAAAAAGATCACCGAGGACGCCCTCAAAGGGCTGCCGGTCGATCACTGGGGGAGCATCTCCGTCAGCGACGGCGGCGAGACCGACGACAAGGTGCATCAGGTACTGGATACCCTCAACCGTCAGATCGATCTGATCCACAGCGTCTTCGACGATAAGATCCAGAAACTGAAGCGCGGCGATGATCTGCCGCCGGGCGTCATCAAGATGGTCAAGGTCTACATCGCCATCAAGCGCAAGCTGCAGGTTGGTGACAAGATGGCCGGCCGCCACGGTAACAAGGGTGTTGTTTCCCGCATCCTGCCGGAAGAAGATATGCCCTACATGGACGACGGTCGTCCGGTCGAGATCGTCCTCAACCCGCTGGGTGTTCCTTCACGTATGAACGTCGGCCAGATCCTGGAGACCCATCTGGGGTGGGCTGCCAAAGGGATCGGCTGGAAGATTGAGGAGATGCTGCAGAAGCATACCTCGGAAGAGAACCTCAAGAAATACCTCCGCGACGTCTATGGCGACAAGGAGATGGGCAAGTTCATCGACGGTCTGGACCGCGAGGAACTGCTAAAGGTCTGTCGCCGCCTGCAGAAGGGTGTTTCCATGGCCTCGCCGGTTTTCGAAGGCGCGTCCGAGGAACAGATCAAGGGGATGCTCGGCAAAGCCGGGTTCCACTCCTCCGGTCAGGTAACCTTGTTCGACGGCCGCAGCGGCGAGCCGTTCAAACATAAGGTTACGGTCGGTGTCATGTACGTTCTCAAGCTGCACCATTTGGTTGACGACAAGATCCACGCCCGTTCCATCGGACCCTATTCGCTGGTTACCCAGCAGCCGCTGGGAGGCAAGGCCCAGTTCGGTGGTCAGAGACTTGGAGAGATGGAGGTCTGGGCGATGGAGGCCTACGGTGCATCTTATGCGTTGCAGGAGTTCCTCACGGTCAAGTCCGACGACGTCTCCGGCCGTACCCGTATGTACGAGGCAATCGTCAAGGGCAAGCACACCCTGGAGCCAGGCCTCCCCGAGTCCTTCAACGTGCTCATCAAGGAACTGCAGTCGCTCTGTCTTGATGTTGAACTTTTGGAAACCGAAGAAGACTGAGGCCCTGCAGGTATACTCGAACCAATCCCGCGGGTCGGTGCAGTTTTACCCCCGCAGCGTTATGAATAAATAACGGAGGAGAACATAAGTGGAAGATTATTTCAGCTTTTTTGATAAGCCCAAGGATCCGCTCCATTTCTCGGCCATTCGCATATCGGTTTCGTCCCCGGACAAGATCCGGGAACGTTCCCACGGTGAGGTAAAAAAACCGGAAACCATCAATTACCGTACCTTCAAGCCGGAGCGCGACGGTCTGTTCTGCGCCAAGATCTTTGGACCGACCAAGGACTACGAGTGCAACTGCGGCAAGTACAAGCGAATGAAACACCGCGGCATCATCTGCGAGAAGTGCGGAGTCGAGGTTATTCCGTCCAAGGTTCGCCGCGAACGTCTCGGTCACATCGACCTGGCGACGCCGGTTGCCCATATCTGGTTCCTGAAGTCACTGCCGTCCCGTATCGGTAACCTGCTGGACATCACCCTGAAGGATCTGGAGAAGGTTCTCTATTTCGAGGGATTTGTCATCACCGATCCCAAGAATACCCCGCTCCAGTTCTGTGAGGTCATGTCCGAGGACAAGTACATCAAACTGCAGCAGGAGTACGGTTATGACGCCTTTTCCGGCGGCATGGGTGCGGAAGCCATCCGTGAGTGTCTGCGTGCCCTCAACCTGGATGAGCTGGCCGTGCAGCTGCGTACCGACATGATGGAGTCCACCAGCGAGGCAAAGCGCAAGAAGAACGCCAAGCGCCTCAAGGTGGTTGAAGCCTTCAAAAACTCCGGTAACAAGCCGGAGTGGATGATCCTGGAGTGCATCCCGGTCCTTCCTCCTGAGCTCCGTCCGCTGGTCCCCCTGGATGGCGGCCGTTTTGCCACCTCGGACCTGAACGACCTCTACCGTCGTGTCATCAACCGTAATAACCGCCTCAAGCGTCTCTGCGAACTGCAGGCGCCGGAGGTCATCATCCGCAACGAGAAGCGCATGCTTCAGGAAGCGGTGGACGCCCTGTTTGACAACGGCCGCCGCGGCCGCGCCATCGCCGGTCCCAACAAGCGTCCGCTCAAGTCCCTGTCCGATATGCTCAAGGGGAAATCGGGCCGTTTCCGTCAGAACCTGCTCGGTAAGCGTGTCGACTACTCCGGCCGTTCCGTTATCGTTGTCGGTCCCGAGCTGAAGCTGCATCAGTGCGGTCTCCCCAAGAAGATGGCGCTGGAGCTGTTCAAGCCGTTTATCTATAACAAGCTTGAGGAGCGTGGTCTGGTTACCACCATCAAGAGCGCCAAGAAGATGGTGGAGAAGGAACGCCCCGAGGTATGGGACGTGCTGGAAGAGGTCATCAAGGAACACCCGGTCATGTTGAACCGTGCTCCGACCCTGCACCGTCTCGGTATCCAGGCCTTTGAACCGGTCCTGATCGAGGGCAAGGCCATCCAGCTTCATCCGCTGGTCTGTACCGCCTTCAACGCCGACTTTGACGGTGACCAGATGGCCGTTCACCTGCCGCTCTCCGTCGAGAGCCAGGTCGAGGCCCGCGTCCTGATGATGTCCACCAACAACATCCTGTCGCCTGCCCATGGCAAGCCGATCATCGTGCCGTCTCAGGATATGGTTCTGGGTGCCTACTACATGACCCGTGACCGCCTGTACGAGCCGGACATTGATGAGAAAACTGCGCGGGCAAAGATCGATCCTGAATCCGGTAAGCCGATCTACCGTGCCGTAAAAGGGACCGGTAAGGTGTTTGCCTCTACCGACGAGGTGCGCATTGCCTTTGATGCCGGCGAGGTCGATATGCAGGCCAAGGTTCGTGTCCGCATGAAGAACCTGGTGTCCGACGAGCAGGTGCAGCTGATCGAGACCACGGTCGGCCGTGTCATCCTGCGCGAGATCCTGCCGGACTCGGTCCCGTTCAGCGCCGTCAACAAGGTCATGAACAAAAAGGAACTCTCCAACCTGGTCGATACCTGCTACCGTCTGGCGGACAGCAAGGAGACCGTTATTCTGGCCGACAAGCTGAAGGATATCGGATTCCGCTATGCAAACCTGGCCGGTATCTCCATCTGTCTTGACGACATGGTCATTCCGGAAGGGAAGCAGGCCATCATCGACACGGCCAACGAAGAGGTGAAGGAGATTCAGAACCAGTATACTGAGGGTCTGATCACCGACGGCGAACGCTACAACAAAGTTATCGACATCTGGGCCAAGGCGACGGAGGACATCGCCAAGGAGATGCTCGAGAACCTTTCCAAGGAAACCTATATTGTTGAGGGGATCGGCGAGATCAAGGAGTCTTCGTTCAACGCCATCCACATGATGGCCGACTCCGGGGCCCGTGGTTCCGCCCAGCAGATCCGTCAGCTGGCCGGGATGCGCGGTCTTATGGCCAAGCCGTCCGGCGAGATCATCGAGACCCCCATTACCGCCAACTTCCGCGAGGGGTTAACGGTTCTCCAGTACTTCATCTCGACCCACGGTGCCCGTAAAGGTCTGGCCGATACCGCGCTCAAGACCGCCAACTCCGGTTACCTGACCCGCCGTCTGGTGGATGTTGCGCAGGACGCTATCATTACCGAGGACGATTGCGGCACCCTGGACGGTCTCGTGGTGTCGTCCCTGACAGAAGGGGGCGAGATCATTGAGCATATCGGTGATCGTATCCTGGGACGCGTGGCCCTGGACGATATCCTTGATCCGATTACCGGTGAGGTGCTGGTGGGAACCAACTACCAGATTGACGAGAACCTGGTGAAGCGTATTGAGGATGCCGGCCTGGAGAAGGTCAAGATCCGTTCCGTGCTCACCTGTCAGAGCAAGCGCGGCATCTGCGCCAAGTGTTACGGCCGTGACCTGGCCCGTGGCCACATCGTCAATATGGGGGAGGCGGTCGGCGTTATTGCCGCCCAGTCCATCGGCGAACCGGGTACCCAGCTGACCATGCGTACCTTCCATATCGGTGGTACCGCATCCCGACACGCCGAGCAGACGTCTCTTGAGGCGCGTGCCGACGGTGTTCTGAAGTACATCAACCTTAATACCGTTGTTAACCCGGATGGTCACCACATCGTCATGAACCGTAACGGTGAAGTGGCGGTTGTTGACGACACCGGCCGCGAACGTGAAAAATATACGATTGTGTACGGTGCCAAGATCAAGATCGCCCCGGGCGGCAAGGTGAAGCAGGGTGCCACCATTGCCGAGTGGGATCCGTTCTCCATGCCGATCCTCACCGAGTTTGCCGGTAAGGTGAAATTCGGTGACATCCTCGAGGGTGTTACCATGGAAGAGCAGGTTGACGAGGTCACTGGTCTTTCCCGTAAGGTTGTCGTCGAGTCCAAAGACAGCGACAAACGCCCGCGCATTGCCATTAAGGACGTAAACGGCGAAACCGTTGGCGGCACCATCGGCCGTTATTTCCTCCCGGCCGGTGCCAACATCTTTGTTAATGATGAATCCGTCGTCAGCGCCGGTGACATCATTGCCAAGATTCCTCGTGAAACCACAAAAACAAAGGACATCACCGGTGGTCTGCCGCGTGTTGCCGAGCTGTTTGAGGCCCGTAAACCGAAGGACTTTGCCGTTATCACGGAGATTGACGGCCGTGTATCCTACGGTAAGGATGCTAAGGGCAAGCGTAAGGTAATCATTACTCCCGAAGTCGGCGAGCCGAAGGAATACCTGATCCCGAAAGGGAAGCACATCAGTGTTCACGAAGGGGATCATGTACGCGCTGGTGAGCCGCTTATGGATGGTTCTTCCAATCCGCATGACATCCTGCGCGTTCTTGGCGTCAAGGAACTTGCCAAGTACTTAGTGGACGAAGTGCAGGAGGTGTATCGTCTGCAGGGTGTAAAGATCAACGACAAGCACATCGAGGTTATCGTCCGTCAGATGTTGCGCCGGGTCCGTATCAAGGATGTGGGCGATACCGGCCTGTTGGTAGACGACCAGGTGGAACGTTTCGTTTTCGAACAGGAAAACGAGAAGGCACTTAACGACGGTAAACGCCCGGCTATCGCCGAGCCATTATTGCTCGGTATCACCAAGGCGTCGCTCTCTACAGAGTCATTCATCTCGGCTGCCTCGTTCCAGGAAACCACCAAGGTGCTGACCCAGGCTGCCATCGAAGGAAAGATCGATTACCTGCGCGGGCTCAAGGAAAACGTCATTATGGGACGTTTGATTCCTGCCGGTACCGGCCTGTCCCGCTATCGCAACCTGAGGATTCAGTCAGGTGTTGCAGAGCCTGAGCAGCAACGTGGTGTAGAGGGTGAAGAAGACATAGAAGAGGTACAGGACGCCGCCTAGCGCGACCGGGTGGGAGCCTTTATCTGGCAGAAGAGGGGCATGGCACAGTGTGTCGTGCCCCTCAGTTTTCCTGTTTACCGGAAAAAATATTGCGGGCAAACTTATTTTGTTGACATGGATAGTGCAGTCTGATATCCATACTGTCTCTTTGAGATCCGAGCCCAGGGTTGTTGTAGTGCCCTGCACCATTTGAATGGAGATGCCGGTCTGATTCCGGCCCTACACTTATTCCATTCCCCACCGCGTTTTTGTGCTGCCGCATAGAACAGGCCGGGATCTCAAGCCACATAATTTTTATTACTGATGTAAGTTTGCAGGCGATTGTATGCGTCTGTAGATATTTGTTTAAAATAAGATTGACAGAACGACTTTTTGTTTGGTATTAACGGGATTCGCTTTTTTTAAAAGCGGCTGTGACAATTAGTGTCGGGAGATAAATCAGCTATGCCAACTATCAACCAGCTCATTCGTATGGGCAGAGAAAACAAGAAAGACAAGTCGACTGCACCGGCGCTGAAATGCTGCCCGCAGAAGCGCGGTGTTTGTACCAGGGTTTATACGACGACCCCGAAAAAGCCGAACTCCGCTTTGCGCAAGGTTGCCAGGGTTCGTCTCACCAATGGTATCGAGGTTACCTCGTATATTCCGGGTGTAGGGCATAACCTGCAGGAGCACTCTGTTGTTCTGATTCGTGGCGGCAGGGTAAAGGACCTTCCGGGTGTTCGTTACCACATCGTGCGTGGCACGCTTGACTCCGTTGGTGTCAAGGGCCGCATGAAGAGTCGCTCCAAATACGGCGCCAAGCGGCCGAAATAAATCGCACTCGATTCTGTTTAGGGGATAGATATGCCAAGAAGAAGAGAAGTTCCCAAAAGAAATATTCTGCCGGATCCCAAATATCACGACAAGACGGTCGCCAAGCTGATCAATATCATGATGCTGGCCGGCAAGAAGAGTATCGCTGAGGCGATCCTCTATGGTGCGCTTGATCTTGTGGCACAGCGTGCCAATGATGAGGCGGTCAAGGTTCTGAAGAAGAGTCTCGACAACATCAAGCCGATGCTTGAGGTTAAGTCACGTCGTGTCGGTGGTTCCACCTACCAGGTGCCTATCGAGGTGCGTCCTGACCGCCGTACGTCGCTGGCCATGCGCTGGCTGATCAAGTACTCGGCAGCTCGCAGTGAAAAAACCATGAAGGACAAGCTGGCCGGCGAGATCCTTGACGCCTTTAATAATCGTGGTGCTGCCGTAAAGAAGCGTGAAGACGTACACAAGATGGCCGAGGCGAACCGCGCGTTTGCCCACTATCGCTGGTAATTTGTTACACATTTTTCGGAGGATTCTGTGCCGCGTTTATCACCTTTAAATAAATATAGAAATATCGGCATCATGGCTCACATCGACGCCGGCAAGACGACGACTACCGAGCGTATTCTTTATTACACCGGTGTGTCTCACAAGATCGGCGAGGTTCATGAGGGTACCGCCACCATGGACTGGATGGAGCAGGAGCAGGAGCGCGGCATTACCATTACGTCTGCAGCGACTACCTGTAGCTGGCGTGATTATAATATCAATATCATCGACACCCCGGGCCACGTTGACTTTACCATCGAAGTAGAGCGTTCGCTGCGCGTGCTTGACGGTTCGGTTGCAGTGTTCTGTTCCGTGGGTGGCGTTGAGCCCCAGTCTGAGACGGTCTGGCGTCAGGCTGACAAGTACGGTGTCCCCCGTATCGCCTTTATTAATAAAATGGATCGCGTTGGCGCTGATTTTTTCCGCGGCGTGAGCATGATTAAGGACCGTCTTAAGGCAAATGCTGTACCTATACAGTTGCCGGTCGGTAAAGAAGAGAATTTCAAGGGCATCATTGACCTTGTTACCATGAAAGCGATTATCTGGGATGAGGAGTCTCTCGGCGCCAAGTTCCATACAGAAGAAATACCTGCTGATCTGCTTGATGAAGCCGTAGAATATCGTGAGAAGATGATCGAGGAGATCTCCAGCCACGACGATGCGCTTATGGAGAAATATCTTGGTGGTGAAGCGCTGACCGAAGCTGAAATTATGGCTGCAATTCGTGCCTGTACCATCGCAATCAAGATCATTCCGGTTATCTGTGGGTCGTCATTCAAGAACAAAGGCGTGCAGAACCTTCTTGACGCTGTTGTGGATTACATGCCTTCTCCCATGGACATTCCGGCCATTAAGGGTGTTGATGTCGATAGTGGTGCAGAGGTTGAGCGTGTCGCGTCTGACGATGAGCCGTTCTCGTCGCTCGGATTCAAGATCATGACTGACCCGTTTGTTGGTCAGTTGACGTTCTTCAGGGTCTATTCCGGTGTGGCAACTGCCGGTTCATACATTTATAACTCCACCAAAGGCAAGAAAGAGCGACTCGGCCGCATTCTGAAGATGCATGCCAACAAGCGTGAAGAGATCAAAGAGGTCTACGCCGGTGATATTGCTGCGGCAGTTGGTCTCAAGTATACAACTACCGGTGATACGTTGTGTGATGAGGACCATCAGGTCATCCTCGAATCCATTGAATTTCCTGAGCCGGTTATCTCCATTGCAATCGAGCCCAAGACAAAGGCTGAGCAGGATAAGCTTGGATTTGGTCTTCAGAAACTCGCCAGCGAGGATCCTTCGTTCCGTGTTAAGACCGACGAAGAAACCGGTCAGACTATCATCTCCGGCATGGGTGAGCTTCACCTCGAGATTATCGTTGATCGTTTGAAGCGTGAATTCAAGGTAGATGCAAATGTCGGTAAGCCGCAGGTTGCTTATCGCGAAACCATCACCAAGAAGGTCAAGGTTGAAGGCAAGTTCGTACGCCAGTCCGGTGGCCGTGGTCAGTTTGGTCATGTATGGCTGGAGGTCGAGCCTCAGGAGGCCGGCAAGGGTTACGAGTTTGTAGATGCCATCAAGGGTGGTGTCGTCCCCCGTGAATATATCCCCGCTGTCGATAAAGGTATTCAGGAAGCAACAAACAACGGCGTGCTCGCCGGCTTCCCGGTTGTCGATGTCAAGGTTACCTTGATAGACGGTTCTTACCATGAGGTTGACTCCTCTGAAATGGCGTTCAAGATCGCAGGGTCGATGGGCTTCAAAGAGGGTTGCCAGAAGGCTTCACCAATTATCCTCGAACCGATTATGTCGGTAGAGGTTGTGGTCCCGGAAGAGTATATGGGTGACGTCATTGGCGACCTCAACTCACGCCGCGGACGTATCATGGGTATGGATTCCCGCGCCGGTGCTCAGGTTGTCAGTGCCATGGTGCCGCTGGCCTCCATGTTCGGCTATTCAACTGATCTGCGTTCCGCCACTCAGGGGCGTGCTACCTACGCAATGACGTTCGATCACTATGAGCCTGTTCCCAAATCGGTAGCAGATGAGATAGTCGCTAAAGTAAAAGGATAGTCAAAATATTATCTTGTAGTAGAGGAGGTTCTTACTCATGGCAAAAGCGAAATTTGAGCGTAACAAACCGCATGTAAACATTGGCACGATCGGTCACGTTGACCACGGCAAGACCACGCTGACCGCAGCCATTACGAAGGTGCTGGCCGGCAAGGGCCAGGCCGAGTTCAAGGCGTTCGACCAGATCGACAACGCACCTGAGGAGCGTGAGCGTGGTATTACCATCGCTACCGCCCATGTAGAATATGAAACCGACAACCGTCACTACGCCCACGTCGACTGCCCGGGCCACGCTGACTACGTCAAGAACATGATCACCGGTGCTGCCCAGATGGACGGCGCAATCCTGGTTGTTTCCGCCGCTGACGGCCCGATGCCGCAGACCCGTGAGCACATCCTGCTTGCCCGTCAGGTTGGCGTACCTTACATGGTCGTGTTCCTGAACAAGGCCGACATGGTAGACGACGCCGAACTGCTCGAACTGGTTGAGCTCGAGATTCGCGAACTGCTCTCCAGCTACGACTTCCCGGGCGACGAAATCCCCATCATCAAAGGGTCCGCACTTATGGGCCTCAACGGCGAAAAAGGTGAGCTTGGCGAAGATGCCATCACCGCCCTTATGGCAGCTGTTGACAGCTATATCCCCAATCCTGAGCGTGCTATCGACAAGCCGTTCCTGATGCCGGTAGAAGACGTATTCTCCATCTCCGGTCGCGGTACCGTTGCCACCGGTCGTGTAGAGCGCGGCATCGTGAAGGTCGGCGAAGAGGTCGAGATCGTCGGTATGAAGGCTACCACCAAGACCACCGTAACCGGTGTTGAGATGTTCCGTAAGCTTCTGGACGAAGGCCGTGCCGGCGACAACATCGGCGCCCTTCTGCGCGGTGTTAAGCGTGAGGACATCGAGCGCGGCCAGGTTCTGGCCAAGCCGGGTTCCATTACCCCGCACACCAAGTTCAAGGCCGAGGCCTACGTCCTGACCAAGGAAGAGGGCGGCCGTCACACCCCGTTCTTCAACGGCTACCGTCCGCAGTTCTACTTCCGCACCACCGACGTAACCGGTGTTGCTGAACTTCCTGCCGGTGTAGAAATGGTAATGCCTGGCGACAACGTGGCCATGACCATCAAACTGATCACTCCGATCGCCATGGACGAGGGTCTGCGTTTCGCGATCCGCGAAGGTGGCCGTACCGTTGGCGCCGGCGTCGTCAGCTCGATTATTGAATAAT
>CAZSTJ010000127.1:0-10360 GCA_964609805.1 uncultured Geobacter sp.
GTTCCAGTGCCCGCTCCAGGGCGGGTGCCGTTGCCCGTCAGAAACTGATCGACGCCGGCTATACGAACGTCAGGGAACTTGCCGGGGGGCTGGAGGGGTGCCGGGAAGCCAATGAGGGAATACTGCCTGAGGGGACACCGGTAACCGAACCGATCCTGCATGACGGGGTCTACACCGTGGATATAACTGCCAGCCGGGTGGAGTGGACCGGGCGCAACATCAACAACCGCCATTACGGTGTTGTTTCGCTGGCTGAGGGAGAGGTAAAGATTGCCGGCGGGTTGCCGGTTTCGGGGCGTACAACGGTCGACATGAACAGCCTGGTCAACCTGGATCTGAAGGATGAAATCTACAACCGGATGCTGATCACCCATCTAAAGTCGGATGACTTTTTCGATGTGGCATGTTTCCCGTTTGCCCGATTCTACCTGGACAGCGCCGAGGGCATCCCCGACGCCACCGCAGGGTCGCCGTCGGTGACAGTGACCGGCAGGTTCGAATTGAAGGGGAATCAGTTGCCGCTGATATTCCCGGTTGAGCTGGCCCCGCAGGAGGATGGCAGCGTCAAGTTCCATGCAATCCTTGACCTTGACCGTACCCGCTGGGGGGTGTTGTACGGTTCGGGCCGTTTTTTCGAACGGCTCGGCATGCATCTGGTCAGCGATTACATCAGCCTGGAGCTGTTCCTGGTGGCCCGTCCAAAGGTGTGACCAACTCTGTGGGCTGCGAGCAATTACCTGCGCCTTTGTCGTGAGCGGCGACTGCGGCGGCCCTTGTCCGGCGGCGGCAGGTCCGGGTGGGGGGGCGTAACATAACCGCAGTCCCGCGGCAGCCAGTGCAGGGTCGGCACCAGCTCCGGGGTCAGCTTGATGCACTCAGGATTGATGGTGAAGCGGTTTTCATAGATGCGGCACTGCCGGGAAATCACATCCAGATAACGACAAGGGGTTTGGGTATAGAAGATCGTACCGTTCTCGTCCTCGATCTTCTCGAAGCAGCACAAGCCGCACCCCCGGCAGAGTGATTCCCAGGCATCGCTGGTCATCATGCCACCCGGTTGATCTTCGCCGGCCCCCGCTGCACCGTGCGGTAGTAACGAAGCGCCGGTTTTCCGAAGGACATGACGTAACCGATGACGTGATCCTCCGGGATGCCGAGACGCTCGCGGGTCTCCGGCAGCAGATTGTTGATGGCCCACTTGGTAAGACCGTTCCAGACCGTACCCACCCCGAGACTCTGGGCAAACAGCTCGAAATAAGAGAGCGCGATCAGACAATCCGGCACCGGTGAGGCGCCCTGCGCTGGTGCCGAGGCGATCAACAGATGGGGCGCCCCTCGAAAGAGGATATCCATCCCCTTTTCTTCCCAGACCCGCACGAAGTCAGCAAAGAATTCCATCCCCTCCGGCAGCCGTTCCTCCTGTACCAGTCGACCAAGGCCGGCCATGACCCTGTCGCGCAGCTGGCCCAGCTTTTCCCGGTCATCCACCACCGTGAACAGAACATCGCGGGCATTCATCCCGGTCGGGGCATGACAGGCCACGTCCAGCAGCCGCTGCAGCAGTTCCGGCTCCAGATTTTCCGGCTGGTAGCGCCGGACCGAGCGCCGCCCCTTGATGAGATTCTCAAGCTTGTCAGGGTCGGGAAACGCGCCGGCCAGTGGACGGCTGCCGGTCGGTTTCAAACCAAGGATCGAGAGGGCGCCGGTGGGGCAGATCGCCAGACAGTGCTGACACCGGTAACAGGTCGACTCCTTTTCCGGAATGACGGTCGGCAACCCTTCATCCATAGTGAGAATCCGGGCCGGGCAGTCGGCGACGCACTGGCCGCAGCGAGTGCAGGTAGTGGCGTTTATGGTGAGATCTAGCATAGAGAACCTCTCTGACAGAGTAGTTTCAACAGCCGGCGGCTTTCCGTACAGCCGGTATCTAAAGAATCGCTTTAACACGCCGGTTCCGGAATATCAATCGATAATCATCACAGAATCCGGAGGAATGCTGCCGTGGCCAGCAGGATCAGCAGACGGTGCCCGTAGAGCGCATGTATGTTGAGATGATACTGGCGCTGCAGACGTCCCAGCACGTTCCAGGAAAAGAACGCCCCCATGAGGATAATCGGGTAGATCAGGAGCTGAAGCGTTCCCAGGTCCGGCGTCAACCGGGCGGCATCCAGCCAGCTGTCGAACCCGGCCGCAGCGATAACCAGCGGCACGATCTGCTCCCCCCCTTCGACCAGTGCCCGGAAATAGATCATGAACAGGCCGGCAATCGCCAGCGGCAGATAGGCCAACCCGCAGATGGTGAACACCGCCTTCCAGCGCGCCCCCCGGCTCCCCGCTGAAACAGCCAGGGCCAGCAGGGTAAACAGGGCAACGATCCCGAGGGCCAGGAGTGTTTCATTCCGGCTCCAGAGGGTATGGGGAAAGATCTCCTGGGGCCGGCCGGCAAGGAGCGGCGTCCCCCGGGCCGCAACGACAGCACCGGCCAGGGTGACACTGAACAGCGCTTCATAAAAACCCCGACGGGCTTTGTTGAACAGACCCCAGGACGGATTGCGCAGATCGAGCTGCATGGAGTGGTGCGGGCAGCTCCGCACACAGTTGAGGCAAAGGACACAGTGGTCCGAGTTGTCGATGCCGGTGGGGTGCAGCCCCATGGGGCACCCCTTCTCCTTGACGCAATCATCGACCCGGCAGCGACTGACACAGACCGTGTGGTTACTGTGCATCTCCAGCAGTGAGATGCGCGAGATCAGGCTGACAATCCTGCCGAGGGGGCAGAGGAATTTGCACCAGCCGCGGCGCCCGATGATCAAATCGGCGGAGACGGTGGCTACCAGCAGTGTCACGAGCAGGAGGCCGGTGGCGTACGGGTGGGAGAACATGCCCGTGGCCTGTTCGATCAACAGGATAGCCACCAGACCGGCCAGGCTGAGTGCCGGTCCCCACCGCCGCAGCCACTTCATCGGCTCCCGTGTTACCCGTGTCTTGACGCCGACATACTCGCCGATGGCCTCCAATGGGCAGTAACTGCACCAGCCGCGGGCAAACAGGATCGCCGTCAGCAGCAGGGCCGGCCACCAGAGGGTCCAGACCGCCAGATTGGCGGCATTGCCATCGAGCGGCCCCAGCAGGGTGTAGAGCATGACCAGGAGGAACAGCGGTACTGTGGTCCAGCGCAACACCCGGGGGAAATCGGGGCGTCGGGCGATCCGTTCCACCGCCGGCAGTGCCAGCAGGTTGAAACGGCCGTCACCGAACGGCTGTCCCTGGAGAAAGATATGCTCGGGAAGGATTTCGCCCTCATTGCAGACCACCACGGCACGGCTGACCACCTGATACAGCTCGCTGCCGTTCAGGGGCCAGTCGTGATCCACCAGCAGGTTGAGGGCATCCTGCGAAATCCGGCGCACCTGCTTGTGGTGCTTGGCATTAAGGCTCTTCAGCAAGCTGCGGGCAATGGTCGGAATATCCTTCCTGCGCTCCCGCAACGGCGCCATCTCCAGGGTTTCCCCGCTCAACGCCTTGAAAAGCGCTGCATCAAACCGCCCCGCTTCCACCAGTGGTTCCAGCGCTTCGCTGCTGGTGGCGATGATCCGAACCCGGGCAGTCCGCAGCCTGGTTTCCCCTCGCCTGTGGAACTGCCCCTGCTCCATGAAACAGGTCATCAACTGCTGCACCGCCGGTGTCAGGCAGTCGATGTTGCGCAGGATAATATCGCCCCCCGCCGCCAGCTCCAGCATACCCCGCCGGACCCGTCGGGCATAGACGACTCCATCCGGTGAGTGGCCGAACAGAGCCGCCTCCTGGGCAATCTCCCGCAGCAGTGCATCGGGTGGTGACGCCTGGCGAAGCGAATCACTGCCGATAATCGGCGGCGGTGCAGAACAGTCCAGAAACATGACCGGACACGGAACCTTCCGATGAAAGTGAATCAGCCGGGCAGCCAGATCCTTCCAGGTCCCCGGTTCCCCCATGATCAACACGTGCCGTTCGGAAGAGCCGAGCTGTACCAGCCGTTCGTTCAGCGACCGCACCCAGGTCGTTTTGCCGGGAAAGGCACCGAATTCCGGCAGGAGCTGCCAGCCGATGACATTGGTAATCACCTCCCGGTGTTCCCGTTCCTCCCGCTGATGACGCTGGGCCCAACTGCCGAGCTGTCGGGCCAGTGTTCGACAAAGATTTGCATAGAGCTGCGGTGTTTCATGGAGCAGCTCTTCGAAGTGGCGGCGGGTAAGCCGCGCAGCGTGAACCTCGCTGATCGCCCTGACCGTGGCGGTTCGGGGCTCGTCCGTCAGCATGGCACGCTCGCCGATCAATTCGCCTTCCCCCAGTTCGGTCAGGTTAAGGACCTGTCCGGCACCTGCCTGCAGTTCGACCCTGACCCGCCCTTTCAGGATGACATAGAGCTCTTCCACCGGCGTTTCCTTGGCCAAAATGACCACACCGGACAAAAATTCACATTTTTCCAGGCGGGCCGCGATGCGCTGCAGCTCTCCGGAAGAAAGTCCGGAGAAGAGTGGGACAGTCCGGAGTATTTCCGGGGAAACACTCTTTGGCGAAAAAAAATCGGTCGAAATTGGGTCAGAGGGGCAGGAAACGGGGTCACAAGACATGGGTGCAAGCCAATTCAGAACAAAAGATAGTTTTCATTCTGAACTTAAATCAGCTGTCGTGCGGATTCAACAATGTATACCGATGCCGGAAGATTTCAGACAGCTAGTTCATCTTACTCCACCCGCAACCGGGATCAGGATTTCGTTGCGGCGCATGAACCACAGGGTAAATGGAGGGTTGTAACGGGCCCAGACCGGCTCGCCGGCTGCAGCAAAGCGGTTTTCCCGCATCCATGTTTCCAGTCTGGCTCTGTTGAGCAGATACTTCTCCTCGCTCCAGAAGCCGGAATAGCGGACTGCCGCCATCCTGCGGGCAGGCACCTGCCGCAGCCTGATGGCCGGGTCATCCGGGGTCGGCAGGGTTTCCATGGTGTACGAGGCGGGCATCATGAAACTCACGGCCCACTTCCCCTCAATACGCTGCTGGCTGACCGGAGCGGTCATGGAGATTTTTTCCCCCTGTCGCTCCTGGGAGACTGGGGCGGTCATCGCGATTGTGCCGCGCGATTTGTTGTCGCCCGAGATATAGCGAAATAACGGTCTGAAGGCCTTGTTTCCCGCCTCTTCCAGGTTCCCGTCGACAGTGATCTCGGCCAGGATCTGGGACGGATAGTCGCGCAGTTCGTAGATGTCGTCAGATTTTACAACCGTGTAAGGGGCTTCTTCCGTCGCCATGGCAGACATCGCTCCGATCAGCACAAGTATGGTTGAGGCCAGTACCAGTCGCATCAGTTTCATGAGCAGTCACCAGAAACTTTTCTAAGCAGGTAGTGCCCGACAAACCATTCATTGCCGCTATTGTAGCCAAACAGCTCTGCACAGGCCATGAAGAAAACCCGCCAGCGTTGAAACCAGATTTCCGCATCTGCGCCGTATACCTCTTCCAGGATCGGCATGATCTGATCCCGCCGGGCATCCTGCAGACGGAGCCAGTCCTCGCAGGTCTGCTGGTAGTGGCGGCCGTTGACGCGCCAGTGATCTTCAACTGCAAGGTGTTCGTTGAAGTAGAACAGCAGGTGATCGGAAGGCATGATGCCGCCGGTGAAAAAATAGCGCCCCATCCAGTTGTCTTCGCCCTCAGTCTCGAAGAAGTAAGCCAGCTCGCGATGGCAGAAGATGTGGACGAACAAACGGCCGTCAGACTTCAGCCAGCCGGCGATGCGCTTCAGCAACTCGGCATAATTGCGCATATGCTCAAACATCTCCACCGAGACGATCCGGTCGAAGGTCTCATCGATGGAGAAACCGTTCATATCAGCTGTGATAACCCGCACATTGGCCAATCCCTTTCCGCGGCAGACAGATTGGATGTATTCCCTTTGCGGGGCGGAATTGGACACCGCCGTGACACAGGCATGGGGGTACTGTTCGGCCATCCAGAGCGTCAGCGAACCCCAGCCACACCCCAGTTCCAGGATATCCATGCCATCGGCAAGCCCGGCCCGCCGGCAGGTCTCCGCCAGCATGGCCTCTTCGGCGGCAGCGATGCCGGTTACCCCGATCGGGTAGAGACAACTGCTGTATTTGCGGCGCGGGCCAAGCACCAGCGAGAAAAACCCGGGCGGGAGTTCGTAGTGCTGCACGTTGGCAGCATCGGTCGCCACCGCCAGGGGACTTGTGCGCAGGAGGGAAAAGAACTCCCGCTGCCGCTGGCGATTAACCTCTGTATCGCCATGATTCTCATCCTGAAGGCGTTTTTTCAGCAGTCGCCGGATCCCCCGCCGGATGACCGGGTCCGGCAGCAGCCCCTGCTCCATCAATTCAATCAGCACACTCATGGTTTCTGCTCCGCCAAGAGGAATTGACTGCGAATCTCTTCAAGGCGACTGCGGTTTTTGCCCAGATCCGAATAACCGAGGCGCGAGGCCGAGCGGACATGGATGACGCGCTTTTCACGGTCCAGATAAAATTCTCCGTCATCCACGAACAGCATGGTCCGCAATTCCACCCGCAGGTACCCAGACTGTTCATCAATGAATGTCGTATCATTCCTGGCAGCGAGAACCTTTTTCAGACTGGCAAAGGCCAGGTCCGGCTCTCCACTGATGGCCAGCGGGACGATGCGATGTCCCTCATCTGCCGCCTGGCTGGAAACACAGTTGGGCGACGCAGGACAGGCGGCCAGAACTCCGTTATGCACTCCGAGGTTATTCGGCCGCTCACCGGCACATCCCGCGATCCCCAGCAATCCGAACGTCACGACGACAAACCTCCAGGTTAATTTCTGCATAAATAACCGATCCTTTATTGAAGACGGACAAGAATACCAGCTGGCTAACATTGCATTTATAGCGTAACCTGATAATACTGTCATGAAGTTTTACCGAGGAGCCGCCATGAGATCACGTCGTACCCCCGGACGCATCATCGCAGCTTTCACCCTGCTGGCAGCATTTGCTGTGCCTCCTTCATACTCCCTTGCCCTGACTGTTGAAGATGTCACCTTTGCCGACAGCATCCAGGCCGGACCGCTTACCCTTCCCCTGCGCAATGCCGCCCTGCTGCGCTACCTGAAATTCATCAAGGCCTATGTGGCGGCCCTCTATCTGCCGGAAGGGGTCACACCGGACAAGGTCCTCTCCGATGTGCCAAAACGGCTGGAACTCCACTATATGGTACCGATCAAGGGGCCTGACTTCGGCAAGGGTGCGGAACCGACCCTGAAACTCAACCATACGCCGGCCGAACTGGCAAAACTGCGCGGTAGAATCGACCGGATCAACACCATCTACCGCGATGTCCGCCCCGGTGATCGCTATGCATTGACCTATCTCCCCGGCCGCGGGACGGAACTGGCTCTGAACGGCATTCCGCTGACGGTCATCGAGGGGGCCGACTTCGCTGCAGCCTATTTCGGCATCTGGTTGGGACGTGAGTCGATCGACAGCGGATTGAAGCGCGACCTGCTGAAAGGCCGCTGAGATGAAACATTTCCTAACCATAGTCTGCCTGTTCGTGCTCGCCGTAATGCTCTTCGTCACGGTCAGCGCTTCATTGCAGCAGGACGTCTTGACCGCTACCCACCTGCTCTGGCCTGATCCCTGGTTCCGGGCAACCCTGGCAGATGCTTATTTCGGCTTTCTCTTCTTCTGGCTCTGGGTGGCATGGCGGGAACAATCAATGAGCAAGGGGGCTCTCTGGTTCCTGCTGATCATGACCCTGGGCAACTTCGCTATGGCCGGCTATCTGCTGCTGCAACTGCGACGGCTGCAACCAGGTGAAGGGATTGAATCTCTACTAAAACGTCGCGAAACTCAGCCATGACGCAGACTTTTCTTATATGCAGCGGTGCGGTACTGCTCTACATGACCTGCTGGTTCCTTGCCGCCCAGATTCGCGGGCGCAATGACATCGCTGATGTCGCCTGGGGACTGGGGTTCATCCTGGTGGCTGCCGTATCGCTTGTTGCCGGCGGACATTTTTCGGCCCGGGGCCTGCTGGTTTCCGGACTGGTGCTGACCTGGGGGGTACGACTGGCCCTGCACATCCATAGCCGCAACCGTGGCCGCGGCGAAGATCCCCGCTACCGAAAGTGGCGCGAGGAATGGAGGAAGTGGTTCGTACTGCGCTCGTTTCTGCAGGTCTTCATGCTGCAGGGGATGTTGCTGCTGATGGTGGCAGTACCGATTGTGTTTATTAACACAGCTCCGGCCGGTCCGCTGGGGTGGCAGGAACTGCTCGGCTTGACGGTCTGGCTGACCGGATTCTGCTTTGAGGCGATCGGCGACTGGCAATTGCTGACCTTCATCCGCAATCCGGCTCATAAAGGGAAACTGATGACGGAGGGCCTCTGGCGCTACACCCGCCATCCCAACTACTTTGGCGAGGTGACCCTCTGGTGGGGCATCTGGCTGATGACGCTGTCGTTGCCGGTAGGTTGGATGACGGTCATCGGCCCGATGACCATCACGTTCCTGATCCTGAAGGTATCCGGCATTCCCATGCTGGAAAAGCCGTATGAGGATCGCGCAGATTTCCGGGAATACAAGCGCCGCACCAGCGCCTTTTTTCCGATGCCTCCCCGGAACTGAAGGAGCACCATGAAACTGACTATATTCACGTATCTGCTCTGTCTGCCTTTCACCCTGCTGCTGGACTACCTCTGGCTGGCTAAACTCATGCAGCACTTCTACATCAAGGAACTCGGCCCTTACGCTAGAGTCCGGGGAACCACCATTATCCCGGTCTACTGGGCCGCCGCCCTGGTGTACCTGCTGATCCCCCTTGGGGTTGTGCTCTTCGCACTGCCGAGGGTCGACCCGGCGAATATAGCTGTTTCATCTCTGGGATGGGGTGCCTTGTTTGGATTGGTTATGTACGGAGTCTATGACATGACCAACATGGCCACACTGGAGCGTTGGCCCGCCAGGATGGTCTGGGTGGATATCTGCTGGGGCTGCTTCCTCTGCGGGGTAACAACTCTTTTTGCCGCGATGGCGTCGCGGTGGCTGCAATAACCTGCTGTATGAAAAGGAATTTCACTATGAATCTTGCCGAACTGTTTGCCAATCCTGGCCTGGGGGTCATGTCCACCTCCTCGTCGGATGGCAAAGTCAACAGCGCCGTCTACGCCCGGCCGCACGTCATCGATGAGACCACGCTGGTCTGGGGCATGACCGACAAACGCACCTACCAGAACCTGAGCCGCAACCGCCATGCCGCCTTCCTCTTTAAAACCGGTACTCCCGGTTTCAGCGGGGTGCGCCTGGCACTGGAGCTGATCAAGACTGAGGAATCGGGAGACTTGCTGGCAGCCATCAAAAAAAACACCGACGAGATTGTCGGGCCGGGTGCAGGGGCAACCATTACCCACGCGGCATGGTTCCGGGTGACCGAGGTCAGGGATCTGATATGAACCGGGCAGATTCATTATGAGGATCGCAATCATCGGTGGCGGCATATCCGGGTTGACCACGGCCCATCTCCTCTGCGGGGAGCATGAGATTACCCTGTTCGAGGCCAACGACTATCCGGGGGGGCATACCAACACACTGGATGTGACCCGCGACGGACGTAGCTACGCGGTTGATACCGGCTTCATCGTCTTCAATGAGCGAACCTACCCCAACTTCATCAAGCTGCTGGAGCGGCTTGCGGTCCCCTCCCAACCAAGCGTGATGAGCTTCTCGGCGGTCTGTGAAACGACCAGCCTGCAATACTGCGCCACCAACCTGAATACGCTCTTCGCCCAGCGCAGGAACCTGCTGAGTATCCCGTTCTGGCGGATGCTCGTGGAAATATTCCGTTTCAACCGTTCTGCAAAGGAGTTGTACGGTAGCAGCGATCTGAGCCTGTCTCTGGGTGAGTACCTCCAGGCATGTGGCTATTCCAGGATGTTCCAAGAAAAATTCCTGATCCCCATGGGGGCGGCGGTCTGGTCGGCCGACCCGGTTCAATTTCTCTCGTTCCCGGCGGCCGCTTTTGTGCAGTTCTTCACCAACCACGGCATGCTCAACGTGGTGGACCAACCCACGTGGCGGGTGGTCACAGGCGGCTCACGGCAGTATATTGAGCCGTTAATGCGACCTTTCCGCGACCGGATCCGGCTGTCGACCCCGGTGGAGCATGTGCAGCGTTTCACCGACCGGGTGACGGTAACCACCCGCGGCGACGGAGCAGAGGAGTTTGACCACGTGATCCTGGCGTGCCACAGCGACCAGGCCCTGGCGATGCTGGTCGACCCGTCCGACGTAGAACGGAGTCTGCTGGGAGCCATCCCCTACCAGAAAAACGATACGCTGCTGCAC
>CAZSTJ010000128.1:0-2228 GCA_964609805.1 uncultured Geobacter sp.
ACCGGCTTGAGACCGTCACGGACATCCGGCAATGCACGGCCGATGATGACCGACATGGCGTAGTCCATGTAGGACCGTTTCATCTCATCTTCGATATTCACTGATACTTTGTTAGGAGTGTTGGTAAGCATCGGTACCTCTTTATGTTTAAACGGTATTTTTCTTTGTTAGATGTCCAGGTTGACGACGTTGAGCGCGTTCTGCTCGATGAACTCGCGGCGCGGCTCAACCTGGTCGCCCATGAGGATGGTGAAGATCTCGTCCGACTCCACCATGTCCTCGATCTTGACCTGCAGCAGGATCCGGTTTTCCGGGTTCATGGTGGTCTCCCAGAGCTGCTCCGGGTTCATCTCACCAAGGCCTTTGTAGCGCTGGATGGTCAGACCCTTCTTGGCATATTCCAGGAAGAAGGCCAGCAGCTCCTCGTGATTGGAGGTCTCCAGCAGTTCCTTGCCGCCATCCTGCTGCGAAAGGTAGGCACGGCCATCGGCCATGGTCTCCACCACGCGGCGGTGGTTGTCCACCAGCAGTTCATACTCGTGGGTAGAGAGCACCGACAGGGTCTGTTGATCAACCATGGCCCTGATATTACCGATGCGGAAGGTGATGCGATCTTCCTCGGTCTGGTAGTCGGAACCGGGGGAGAGCGCCTTCATGGCCTCCAGATAGGGCTCGATACCGGAGATTTCCTCGATGCCGGCCGGCACGTTGGCCCGCACGACGATGGAGAGGAGATCCGGAGCGATCCCTTTCTTGACCACCTTGTCGAAGATGGCGCGATTCTCGATGAACTGCTTGACCACCGGGATGATCTGCTTGCCGATGTAGACCCGGTCGCCCTTCTCAAGCCGCAGCGTCAGCTCTTCGGCCCCTTCCTCCAGGAGGAAGTTCTGCAGGGCGTGTTCGTTCTTGAGATACATCTCTTTCCTGCCGCGCTTGACTTTGTAGAGCGGAGGCTGGGCGATGTAGAGGTGACCGCGCTCCACCAGCTCGCGCATGTTGCGGTAGAAGAAGGTGAGCAGCAGGGTGAGGATGTGGGAGCCGTCCACGTCGGCGTCAGTCATGACGATGATGCGGTGATAGCGCAGTTTGGCGATGTCGAAGTCGTCCTTGCCGATGCCGGTACCGAGTGCCGTGATCAGGGTGCGGATCTCCTGGGAGGCGATCATCTTGTCGAAGCGGGCCTTCTCGACGTTGAGGATCTTACCCTTGAGCGGCAGGATCGCCTGGTTTTTGCGGTCACGCCCCTGTTTGGCCGATCCGCCGGCGGAGTCACCCTCGACCAGGTACAGTTCGCACAGACTGGGGTCCTTCTCCTGGCAGTCGGCCAGTTTGCCCGGCAGGCCGCCCAGATCCAGCGCCCCTTTACGACGCACCGTCTCACGGGCCTTGCGGGCCGCTTCGCGGGCGCGGGCCGCATCGATGGATTTCTCCAGGATACGTTTGGCCACCTGGGGATTCTCTTCCAGGAACTGGGCCAACCGCTCGTTCATCAGTGATTCAACGTATCCCTTGACCTCGGAGTTACCCAGCTTGGTCTTGGTCTGCCCCTCAAACTGGGGCTGGGGGATCTTGACCGAGATAACGCTGGTCATCCCCTCACGCAGGTCGTCGCCCGAGATGGAGACCTTCTCCTTCTTGAGCATCTCGTTGGCGGCCACGTAGCTGTTCATGGTACGGGTCAGGGCAGCCTTGAAGCCGGCCAGGTGGGTACCACCCTCGTGGGTGTTGATGTTGTTGGCAAAGCTGAAGATCTTCTCGTCGTAGGAGTCGTTGTACTGCATGGAGACTTCCATCTCCACGCCCCCTTTTTCCCCTTTGAAATAGATCGGCTTGGGGTGCAGGGCGGTCTTGTTGCGATTGAGGTATTCCACGAAGGAGTTGATCCCCCCCTCGTAGTGGAATTCGTGGGACTTACCCTCCACCCGTTCATCGGTGATCTTGACCCGTACACCGGCGTTCAGGAAGGCCATCTCCCGCAACCGCTGGGAAAGGACATCGAAGGAGAATTCCGTGGTCTCGAAGATCTCCTCGTCCGGCATGAAGGTAACCTTGGTGCCGCGCTTCTTGGTCTCGCCGGTCACTTCCAGCGGTGCCACCGGGTCGCCGCGACGATAGGACTGGCGCCAGACCTTGCCGTCACGCCTGATCTCCAGCTCCAGCCACTTGGAGAGGGCGTTGACGACCGAGACCCCGACCCCGTGGAGACCGCCGGAGACCTTGTAGGA
>CAZSTJ010000128.1:2328-10353 GCA_964609805.1 uncultured Geobacter sp.
GTCGGGATGCCGCGGCCGTTATCCACGACCGTGATCGAGCCGTCGGTGTTGATGGGCGTTGACGACCGAGACCCCGACCCCGTGGAGACCGCCGGAGACCTTGTAGGAGTCGTTGTCGAACTTGCCGCCGGCGTGCAGTACGGTCAGAACGACCTCGGCCGCCGATTTTCCCTCGGTGGGATGCATGTCGGTCGGGATGCCGCGGCCGTTATCCACGACCGTGATCGAGCCGTCGGTGTTGATGGTGACATTGACGTTGTCACAGTGACCTGCCAGGGCTTCGTCGATGGAGTTGTCGACGATCTCGTACACCAGGTGGTGCAGACCGGCGCTGGAGGTGGAGCCGATGTACATGGCCGGACGCTTGCGAACGGCGGACAGTCCTTCCAGTACCTTGATATTTCCCGCGCCGTAATCTTCCGACGCTGCCTGTGTCATGTTTTCCTGTTCACTCATTTAGTTGGTTCCCTCAAACGTCAGATTGCCGTTTTCCACCCGGAAAACGGAGCAGTGTGCCGCAGTTCCCGCAAGTGTCGCGGTTGGTTCAGTGGTGGTTATGAAGACCTGAATTTCCCTTGATGTCAGAAAATCCATCAGATTGCCGTTCCGGCGGGCGTCCAGCTCGGAACTCATGTCGTCCAGCAGGAGCAGGGGCGACTCGCCGAATATATCCTGCAGATTATCCATCTCCGCCATCTTCAGGGCCAGGACGAAGCTTTTCTGCTGTCCCTGGGAGCCGAAGGCCTTCAGCGGCCGGTCATCGAGAAACAACCCCAGGTCATCGCGATGGGGCCCCGCCGTCGTGGTGCCGTAGCGCTCATCGCTGCGGGCGTGACGGCTGAACAGCTGCAGCAGCTCTTCACGAATCTCGGCCGGGACACAGGACTGAACCCCTTCGGGACGATACCTGATCCCCGCTGTCTCGCTGCCGCCGGAAATGGTCTCATAATGCCGCTGAAGACGGGTCTGCAGCAGTTCCACATAGCGATGGCGCCGTTCTATCACCTCTGCACCGGCCTCTGCCAGTTTCTCCGTCCAGATCTCGATCCCGGAGCGGTCGCTGCTCTTCAGCAGATGGTTGCGCTGTTTGAGGATTCGATGGTAGTCGTGCCAGCAATGCAGATAACCGATATCTCCGGTGTACACCGCACGGTCCAGATACCTGCGGCGCGTCTCCGGCCCGGACTTGACCATATTGGTATCATCAGGAGAAAAAACCACGGCGTTCAACTTGCCATGCAGTTCCGACGCCCGCCTGATCCCTTTGCTGTCTATCTCAACCCGTCGACCTGCCGGTTCCAGGGCCAGCCTGATAGAGCTGACCGTTCCTCCGGACTCAACCTCACCCAGAAGATGGGCCTGACTCTGACCGTGGCAGATGAACTCGGAGATGCGCGAACTGCGGAAGGAACGCGGATTTCCCAGGAGGTAGATGGCCTCGAGGAAATTGGTTTTTCCCTGGCCATTGAACCCGTACAGCAGGTTAAAACCTCTGCCCGGTTCCACCCGGATCAGGTCGAGATTGCGAAATCCTGATACTACCAGCCGGTTAAGTCTCATCAGGCGGCGTTTACAGCCTCATTGGCATAATCACGGCCAGGAAGCTGTCGGACTGGCTGGGGACCACGATCGATGGCGACAACTCATCCTTGAACTTCATGTCGACATACTCAGTTTCGGCCACGGCCAACACGTCAAGGAGATAACGGGCATTAAACCTGACGGAGATCGGTTCACCGTCATAGGTGACATCGATATCCTCACGGGCATCTCCCAGTTCAGGGTTGCTCGAGGAAATCTTGATGCCCGCGGCTGAGATCTCCAGCATGATCCCTTTGAATTTTTCGCTGGAGAGAATAGCCATCCTGCGGACCGAATGGGTGAATTCCTCTTTGCTGACAGTGACCACCCGGTCGTTGGAGGCCGGAATGACCCGGTTATAGTCGGGGAAATCACCATCCACCAGGCGCATCACCATGTAGGAATCACCCCGTTTGATGACCGCGCTGTTGTCCATGAAACCGAAGAGAAGTTTGCCGTCATCCTCTTCCGTGATCTTCTTCATCTCGAAAATGCCTTTTTTCGGGAGGATAACCCCCTTGAGCAGTTCCGGTCCGGCGGTCCCTTTGAAGGCACCATTGGAGATGGAGAGACGGTGTCCATCCGTAGCCACCATCTTCAGCACCTGATCACCGTTCGGGGCGATCTCGACCTTGGTGAACAGGCCGTTCAGATTGTATTTCGTTTCGTCGTTACAGATGGCATAAAAGGTCTTTTCGATCATCCCCTTCAGCAGGGAACTTTCTATCTCGAAGAGGTTCTCTTCTTTCACTGCCGGAAAATAGGGAAATTCCTCCGGGGAAAGGCCGACGATATTGAACTGAACCTTGCCGCAGGTGATTTCAACCCAATCGTTTTCCTTGGTCGAAAAGCTGATTTTCTGGTTGGGAAGTTCCTTGACGATCTCATACAGTTTCTTTGCACCGACTGTTATCTTGCCCGGTGAGGTCACCTCTGCCGGATAGATACTTTTCATACCCACTTCCAGGTCGGTGGCAGTGATATGCAGTGATGATTCGGTCGCTTCGATCAGTACGTTCGACAAGATAGGCATCGAGGTCCGCTTTTCAACGATGCCCTGGATCTTCTGTAACGATTTAAGGAATAATTCCTTATCGATGATGAATTCCATGTCTCACTCCTTTACAGAAATAGGATTGTATTTAAAAGATAATATAAAGATAGTTGTTATTCTAGGGCCCGGTAATATGGTGATAACTCTGTAACACATTGTATTGTTGATTAAATCAGGATTGTGACCCTGTTGGCATAATCAACGTCTTGTGAGGGTTATCAACACCCCCCCCGGTTATGCACAGTTATCCACACCGTATTAACAGGCACTGTGTTATTTAAGGATAATATTCTTTATTTCATCAATGGTTTTAGCAAGTTTAGTATCATTCTTCAATGCGTTGTCTATCTTTTTCGCCGCATAGATAACAGTAGAATGATCCTTACCCCCAAATCTCATGCCGATATCGGGATACGATGATTTGGTCATGTCTCGACAGAGCCAGATGGCGATCTGGCGGGCCTGAACAAAGACCTTGAGCCGTTTGTCCGATTTCAGGTCAGCCACCTTCAGTCCGAAATGATCGGCCACCGATTTCTGAATGAGTTCAACCGTGATGTCCTTGCGTTTGTCCCCAAGGATATCCTTGAGGCTTTCCTTGGCCATCTCAAGGGTGATGGGGATATTCTGCAGACTGCTGTACGCACCGAGCCGGATCAGCATCCCTTCCAGCTCACGGATATTCTTGGTGTCACTTGACGCCAGGAAATAGGTCACGTCATCGGGAAGATTGATTCGGGTTATTTCAGATTTCTTTTTGAGGATCGCGATCTTGGTCTCCACATCAGGTGCCTGTATATCAGCGATGAGACCCCATTCAAAACGCGAACGGAGCCGTTCCTCCAGATCGGATATCTCACGGGGAAACTTGTCTGAGGTGATGACGATCTGTTTGTGCATATCGTACAGGGCATTGAAGGTATGGAAGAATTCTTCCTGGGTACCGACCTTGCCGGAGATAAATTGGATATCGTCGACCAGCAGTACATCAATGGTTCTGAAACGCGCCCTGAACTGATCCATCTTTTTCTGACGCAGGGCATTGACCATTTCGTACATGAACTTTTCCGCCGAACAGTAGCAGACGTTCAATTCTGGTGATGAGGTATGAATCGTGTGCCCGATGGCGTTGAGGAGATGGCTCTTACCCAGGCCGACCCCGCCATAGATAAAGAGGGGATTGTAGGTGGCCGCCGGGTTGTTTGCCACGGCAACAGCAGCGGCATGGGCAAACTGGTTGCCGGTCCCGCTGACAAAGAGATCGAAGGTATATTTATGGTTGAGGGGGGTAAACGAGATATCCTGAACCGATGAATTCTTTGATTCAACCGGATCGGGAAGCCCCTTGGTCATAATCTCTTCAGGTACAAGGGGGATATGATCCGGCTCATTTTCACTGATGAGGAATTCTATGGAGACTTTTTTACCGGCTGCTACGGAAATGGCACTGGTGAGTACCGTCAGATAGTGGTCTTCCAGCCATTCCTTGAAAAAACTTGTCGGAACGGAAAGATAGACGGTGTCGCTTTCGGAACGGCTGAAACTGACCGGTTTTATCCAGGTCGAGAAATCACGTTCGGAAAGAACCTTTTCGAGATTATCGGTTGTTTTTTGCCAGATCTCTTGCATGGGGCACATCACAGATGTTCAGTTAGATTCCGGTAGGGGAAGGGGTTATCAACAGACGCTGCACTGAAATAAAAGCTAATTGAATCGGGCAGGTTTACCTTCTGTTCCCGCAAGAATCGGTGTAAGTTATCAACACTGTTTTCAACAGCTGTTGATAACTTTATTTTCAAATAATTCAATATGTTATGATGGGTAAACGGGAAAAATGCCAGTAAAACAGGCGCTGAAGATTACCAGAGGTGTTAGGAATTTTCAAGGTAAATCAATGCAATTGAAACCAATTGATTCATAATAAATTTCTTGACATAGGTGGGTCAATGTGAGTAATAACTCTTTTCTTGAAAAAAATATTCAGAGGTACGTGACATGAAAAGAACTTATCAGCCGAGCAACACTTCACGCAAAAGGACCCATGGCTTCCTCGTGCGGATGGCCAGCAAGAATGGCCGCCTCGTTATCAAGCGCAGAAGGGCAAAGGGAAGAAAAAACCTTTCCGTCCGCATTGCAACGAAATAATTCCGATACCGCTTGCGAATCATGATTGCCGATACCACCTTTCCACCGGTTGTCAGGCTTCGCAAGCGCTCTGAATTTCTCAATCTGGCAGGTTCCGTACAGAAGTATGCTGCCAGGGGAATACTTGTGGTGTGGCAGGCCAATACCCATGCGTATGCCCGTCTTGGGGTCACCGTAAGCAAAAAAGTTGGTTGTGCGGTGACCCGTAACAGGATTAAACGGTATATCAGGGAAACATTCAGGAGCACTCGTTGTAGCTTGCCGGCTGTTGATGTGAATGTCATCGCCCGGAGCGAGGCAGCGAATATGGACTTCCACAGTCTGCAGCAACAACTCCTGAAAGCCTTCAGACATATCGGCGCATCCCCATGTTCAAACAAATCGCGCTCCTAGCCATCAGGTTTTACCAGAAGGTCATTTCGCCGCTTCTGCCATCCTCTTGCCGTTTTTATCCCTCCTGTTCCGAGTATTCACGTGAATCGATAGCAAGGCACGGAGCCGTCAGGGGAACCTGGCTTACCCTGCTTCGGCTTTGCAAGTGCCATCCGTTCCACCCGGGCGGTTATGACCCCGTACCTTAACTAACGAGCAGTTCCGGAGTTTTCATGGAAAAGCGTGCCTTGCTTGCGGTAGTACTTTCAGTTGCTGTTTTCTATGTATTTTCAATGATCATGGGTCCGCAGTCTGATAAGAAGCAGGTGGCTGCTCCTGCAGCATCACAGAATGCTGCCGCTCCGACTGCCGCTCCCGTTCCTTCGACCGCTCCGTTTATACCTCCCGCGACCCCGTCGGCACAAACGGCTACCGCCCAAAAAGAGGTTTCGATTGATACCCCCCTCTATACGGCGGTCTTCTCTTCCCGTGGTGCAGCTCTTAAAAGCGTAACCCTGAAAAAGTACCGTGAGCAGAACAGCCCCACGGCAAGTCCGGTTGTTCTTGAAAAGAACAATGATCCCAACCTGTTATCATTTTCTACCAGGGCCAGTGGGTTCAACCTGTCCGAAACGGCTGTCTACGCTACCGATCGTGATTCGGTGAAGATCGATGGCAGCGGAACCGGTCAGCTGGTTTTCACCTACATCTCGGGACAGGGTTTTACGGTCAGGAAGACTTATTCGGTATCGGCGGACTCCTACGGCATCAAGCTTGAGACCCAGGTGCTGAATAATTCTGCAGCCCCGCTGGTCGGCTCCGTCCAGCAGGTCATGACCTATCCGGCGGAGCAGAAGGTAAAGGATAACCGATTTGAGGCAGCCGGCTCCTATCTGTTTGCCGACAATGCCCTGCATGCGGATAAGACCAAGGACGTCGCCGGCGCCTCGAAGAAATATGACAAGGGGATACAGTGGGCCGGTTTTGCGGACAAATACTTCCTCAGCGCGATCCTGGCTGACAAGAACAGTATTGCTACCGTCGAGCTGAAAAAGAATGCCGCAGGGTTTCTGGAATCAATCGTCAGTGCCCCCCAGGCGACCATCAATGCAGGTCAGTCGCTGACGGTGGCCCACCGTCTGTTTGTCGGGCCCAAAGACATTGATATCCTCAAGGCCCAGGGAAATTCCCTGGAGCAGTCCCTCGACCTGGGGTGGTTCACCGCCCTGGCCAAGCCGATGCTCTACACGCTGAAGTACTTCAATGGCCTGGTGGGTAACTACGGCATCGCCATCATCATCATTACTGTTATCCTGAAGCTGTTCTTCTTCCCGCTGACCCACAAGAGCTACAAGTCCATGAAGGGGATGCAGAAGATCCAGCCCGAGATGACCAGGCTGCGGGAAAAATACAAGGATGACCGTGACGCAATGAACAAGGCGGTTATGGAACTGTACCGCGATCATAAGGTCAATCCGTTGGGGGGCTGCCTTCCAATGGTTGTACAGATCCCGGTTTTCTTCGCCCTCTACAAGGCGCTGATGTTCTCTATCGAATTGCGCCACGCTCCGTTCTATTTCTGGATCACCGACCTGGCTGACAAGGACCCCTACTACGTCACCCCGATCGTTATGGGTATCACCATGTTTGTCCAGCAGAAGATGACCCCGTCACAGATGGATCCGATACAGCAGAAGATGATGCTGGCACTGCCGGTAGTGTTTACCTTCATGTTCCTCAGCTTCCCTTCCGGTCTGGTTCTGTACTGGCTGGTCAATAACGTCCTTACCATAGGCCAGCAGATGTATATCAACAAACTGGTCAAGGATTAGTCATGTATTGTGAAGATACAATCGCTGCCATAGCCACACCCATCGGGTGTGGCGGCATCGGTATCGTCCGGGTGAGCGGGCCGGAGGCTTCCGGTATTGCAGCCAGAGTATTTGTCAAGCAGGGAAACGGTGGCCTCGAAAGCCACCGTTTCTATTATGGCCGTATCGTCGATCCTGCCGACGGATCGCTGATCGATGAGGCGATGGGGGTGCTGATGCTGGCACCCCGTTCCTATACCCGGGAAGATGTACTGGAACTGCATTGCCATGGTGGGTACCTGGTGGTTCAGTGGGTTCTCGATGCCTGCCTGAGGGCAGGCGCGCGCCTGTCCGAAGCCGGCGAGTTCACCCGCCGAGCGTTTCTGAACGGCCGCATCGACCTTTGTCAGGCTGAATCGGTCATCGATCTGATCAACAGCAGGACGGAGATATCGCTGGCCTTTGCACAGAGTCAGCGGGAGGGGATGCTGTCGGCTCGGCTCAGCGAGATCGTCTCTGACCTCCGGCATGTACTTGCCCTCATCGAGGCCTTCATCGATTTTCCCGAGGATGACCTGGATGCCGCCTCTCTGGAGCGGATCGAGCATCTTTCAGCGGATGCCTGGAGCGGTATTACTGCCCTCATTGAAAGCTACGCACAGGGCAGGGTTATCCGGGACGGCATCTCGGTGCTTCTGGCCGGCAAACCGAATGTCGGCAAGTCAAGCCTTCTCAATGCCCTGGCACGGGAACAGCGCGCAATCGTTTCTCATATCCCCGGGACGACCCGCGATATTATCGAGGAAATCATCGACATTGATGGCCTGCCGGTGCGCATCATCGACTCTGCCGGCATCCGTGATGCCCATGACGAGATCGAACAGGAAGGGATCAGGCGTTCTCTTGAAAAACTTGCCCTGGCTGACCTGGTGCTCTTCATTCTCGACGGTTCGTCTCCTCTGGACTCTCTTGACTTCGACCTGTTGAGTGCCATTGCCGGCAAGCGTTACTTGGCCGTCATGAACAAATCGGATCTGCCTCAATCGGCGTGCGAGACAGATC
>CAZSTJ010000129.1:0-6546 GCA_964609805.1 uncultured Geobacter sp.
GATGTCTCCCCGTTCAATCCGGTCCCCGATATTCTTGCGCCAGGCAGCAAAGAGCCCTTCGGTCATGGTGTCGGACAGCTTGGGCATGGTGATCTCGGTTGCCATAGATGCTCCTTTATTTGGATCCACGAAGGGCATTAAGATTCATGAAGCAAGAAAAACGGTTTGGTGGTTTTCCCTAACAGGTTTTTCTTGGTGTTCCTTCGTGGATAACGCTTGGTTAGTACTTCCCGCCTATCACGTCCCGCACCGCCCCCTTGATATCCTCCACCTGGGGGATGCAGATCTTCTCGATCTTGCGGGAGTAGGGCATGGGGACATCCAGCCCGGAGACCCGACGGACCGGTGCCTGCAGCAGGTCGAAGCAGCCGTCGTAGATGCGGGAGGCGATCTCGGCACCCAGGCCGCAGGTACGCCAGCACTCCTCCACCACCACCGCCCGGCCGGTTCGTTTCACCGATTCGATGATCGTCGCTTCATCCAGCGGCGCCAGGCTCCTGAGATCCACCACCTCGCAGGAGATCCCCTCCGCCTCCAGCTCCTGTGCCGCCTGCAGGGCCAGGATCGTCATGCGGGCATAGCCCACGATCGTCACCTGCGTTCCGCTTCGCTTGATCTCCGCCTTCCCGATGGGAACCAGGAACTCCGGGTCTTCCGGAACCTCACCCTTGCTGTTGTAGAGGAGCTCGTGCTCCAGGAATATGGCAGGATTGTTGTCGCGGATGGCGCTTTTCAAGAGGCCTTTGGCATCGGCCGGGGTGGCGGGATAGAGAACCCTGGCCCCGGGGCAGTGCATGAACATGGTCTCCAGGCTCTGGGAGTGCTGGGCCGCCAGCTGGCTGCCGCCCCCGCCCGGCATGCGGATCGTCATGGGGATGTGGGTCTGACCGCCGAACATGGAGCGGATCTTGGTCATGTGGTTGACGATCTGGTCCATGGCCAAGAGGGCGAAGTTGACGGTCATCAGCTCGGCCACCGGCCGTAAGCCTCCCATGGCAGCACCGACCGCAACGCCGATGATGGTGTTCTCTGAGATGGGGGTATCCTTCACCCGCTCCTCGCCGAACTCGGCCAAAAGCCCCCGGGTTACCTTGAAGGAACCTTCGTACAGCGCCACGTCCTCCCCCAGCACGAACACCGACGGGTCGCGGCGCATCTCCTCCTTCATGGCCAGGTTTAACGCGTCTCTATAGGTCATTTCAGACATGGCTGGTACCTCTTGAAATCTAATTTTACAGGGATGAACAGGATGAACAGGATTACGGCAAAAATTAGATTATCCGTTTAGTTTAAAATTGTATAAAAATTAACTAACTGAATTGTCTAAAGCTTCAGTGCAGTGACCAATACGAGTGCCGCTACAATTAGTACGATAACCCCAACATTTTTCGCAAACATTGCCATGTCTGCCTTTCATTCCTAAGAAGACTATGGTGTTATCGCCACTTGAAGTTTTCCCTCGTTTTGCATAGATATATTCGCCAGTTGTCGAATTAAAGGTAATCCCATTTAGCCCTATGAACTCATATATTCTATGAAATGAATTGCTTATTTCAAAAGTTCCACCTTTGCCGCCAGATGGGTGCCCCATTTTATCCTCTTTCATTATCCCGTTTATCCTGTTCATCCCTGTAAAAATTGCCTTTGTCTTTCTCCGTGGTCCAAGCATTTAGCCCGTCACACGTAAATATCCTCCCACACGGCGCTATCCTCCGGCCAAGGCGATTCCTCCGCAAACTGTACCGCCTCGTCCACCGTGGCCCGGCAGCGTGCCTCGACCGCGTCCAGCGTCTCGCGGCTGGCGATCCCTTCCTCAAGCAGCTGCTTGGCAAAGCTGGGAAGCGGATCACGTGCCTTCCAGACCTCGTGTTCCGCAGCGGATCGGTACTTGGCCGGGTCGGCCATGGAGTGACCCCGGAACCGGTAGGTGGTGGCCTCAATGAAATAGGGACGGCCGCTTTCGCGCACCCGCTCGGCGCCGTGCTTGACCGCCTTGTAGACCGCGATGACGTCCATGCCGTCCACCTTTTCAGAGGGGATGTCGTAGCCGCAGGTGCGTTTGTGGATGGAGGCCAGGGCCGAGGAACGGTGCACCTCGGTGCCGATGCCGTAGAAGTTGTTCTCGCAGATGAAGAGGACCGGCAGCTGCCAGAGGCCGGCCCAGTTGAGGGATTCGTGGAAGGTCCCCTGGTTGACGGCGCCGTCGCCGAAGAAGCAGGCGGCGATGCGGTCTTCGCCCCGGTAGCGGGCGCTGAAGGCGAGGCCGACGGCGATGGGGAACTGGCCGCCGACGATGGCGTACCCCCCCATGAAGTTGAGGGTCGGGTCGAAGAGGTGCATGGAGCCCCCCTTCCCCTTGCAGATACCAGTGGCCTTGCCGAACAGCTCGGCCATGACCCGGCGCGGCGCGGCACCACGTACAATGGCCTGGGCGTGCTCCCGGTATGCGGAGAGGATGTAGTCGTCCTTGTGCAGGCCGGCCGTCGCCCCGACGGCCACCGCCTCCTGGCCGCTGTAGAGGTGCAGAAAACCGGTGATGTGCCCCTTGGCGTACTGTTCGGCACACCGCTCCTCGAACTCCCGCGAGAGGTACATCTGTTCGTAAAGTCTGATGAGTTCCTGGTCCGGAAGGACCATGCGCAATCTGGTCTGCATCTGGAGTACCTCCGCCGAACAACCGCCACTTGATTGCCTGACTATGGAACTATACTAAGCCATTTGCTGCAATCATCAAGAGTAAAATAATCTTGTTTATAGATCTTCACTCAGCACAGCACGACAGCCGGCTGATGTCGCGGTCAAACCCCTGAGCGCAGAGCTTCAGCCCTTCGCCGATTGAGGGGTAGACGTGCATGGTGGTGGCCAGGTCATTCACGGTTGCCCGCATATGCAGCGCCAATGAAGCCTCGTTGATCATCTCCGCGCCCCGGTGACAGGCCAGGTGCACCCCCAGAATCCTACCGGTCCCGCGGTCGGCGACCATCTTGATGACGCCGTCGGTTGCTCCTGTGACATGTGCCTTGGGGATTGCATCGACCGGAATGGTGTTGACGATGATGTCAAAGCCTGCCTCCTGCGCACTCCGTTCGTTGTGACCGACCATGGCCACTTCCGGGTCGGTGAAGATCGCCATGGGGGCTGCCAGGTAGTCCATGCTGCAGCCGCACCCCCGGTTGAACATGTCGTCCACCGCGACGATCCCCTCCCGGGCGCCGACCGTGGCGATCATGGTTCTGCCGACCACGTCCCCCGCCGCCCAGATCCCTTCCGCCGTCGTGCGCATATAGTCGTCGGTGATGACGAACCCTTTCGGGTCCCGTTCAACACCGGCACTCTCCAGGCCGATATCAGCCGATGCAGGCTCAGTGCCGACAGCCAGCAGCAGTTTTTCGCAGCAGAAGGTGTGGCGGATGCCGGAAACCTCGGCGATAACGGCATTCATCCCGCCACGCCGCTCCAGGGTACAGACCGTAGTGCTGGTGGCGACGGTGATCCGCTCCTTCACCAGCACCTTCTCCACCACGGCGGCAAGTTCCGGCTCCACCGCCGGCAGCAGCCGCGGACCATGTTCGAGGATCGTGACCCGGCAGCCGAGACGGGCATACATCTGTCCCAATTCAACGGCAATGACCCCGCCGCCGATGATGACCAGTGAGGCAGGAAGCTGCTTCTGCAGGAGAGCGCTTCGGCTGGTGAGCCAGTCACACGCCTCCAGACCGGGCAGGCGAGGGACACGGGGGGTCCCGCCGGTGGCGATGAGTATCCGCTCGGAACGGTATCTCTGTTCATCACACTCGATGGTGTGACGATCAACGCAACGGGCGGTGCCTTTGATCAGCTCCAGGCCATGCAGAGAGGCCAGCACCTCCAGGTACCGGTCCCGACGGAGTTTGTTCACTACGTCTTCCCGATGACTGAAGAGCCGGCCCGCGTCTATCTTCCCCTCCTCATCACCGGCAGCAAGCCCGAGCGATCTGCCCAGATGTGCTTCATGGTTAAAGAGGGCGGCATGGATCAGGGTCTTGCTGGGGATGCATCCCCAGTTAATGCACGTACCCCCCAGGACGCTCTTTTCAAACATCTTCACCCGGGCGCCGTAACTGACGGCGCGAATTGCAGCCGCAAAGGCGGTGGAGCCCGAGCCGAGTATGATCAAGTCGGCTGTATCACCCATCGGAATCACCTTCGGTCGTGTCCCGTTCAATGGCGACAATCACTGCGTGCGGTAGCCTCACCATCATGAATCGACCGGGTTACCCCTGGTCTCGCTGTCGAATATCTGTAGCAGTGTCTCCGGGGTGTAGGTGCAGACATGGGTACTCACCCCTTTTTTTCCTTTGTGGATCCATTCGACCGTGTCACCGACGGCGGTATGGTGAAGCGAAACCCTGTCTTTGCCGACTCTGCGGATTTCGTTCCACATGTCATCCATGGTCAGCAGATCGATACCGCCAATCTCTTCGTTGCCACGGGTGTTCTCAATGAACCGGTCGATCAGGTCGTAATCAAGGAAGTCCTCTTCTTTTCTCCACCATTTGACGAAACAATGCTTGTCGGTCCGCCGTTCGTTCACAGCGGATAGTATCTCGCGGCCTCTCATGGCGCACCCCCTTTTCCGGCACCATCTGCCGGGTTGTGTAAAACCTTCTCCATGAAAATAGTATACTCCTCTGGGTCAGGGGGAGTCACCTAATTGTGTAAATATGGCCGTGAAAGTTTGTGAAACCAGACCATAATGATCAATAAAAATAAGTGTCACGATGGTTGTAAAGTGCTACTATAACAGTTAGGAAAAAGGGGTGGGCAGAAGTCTACAGCCGGTCCCGGAGAGGGGGAAGGTTATGAACATCCTCGAATGCACCATCAAAATGAAACAGGAAACCCGCGATCATTATGAGCGGCTTGCCGGAGCGGTTACGGAGGGGGATCTCAAGCATCTTTTTACCCTGCTGGCTGCCGCGGAAGAGCAGCATGTACAGAGCCTGATCCGGTTCAATGATAAACTGGGCAAGCTTGATGTCAAGGATTTGAGCCGCCTTGAGGAGAGCGTCTGCGTCTACAGTCCGAAGATCGACCCCGAACACATGACAGAGGCGCTCGGCCACGATCCTGATGCCTACCGGCATGTGGTCCAGGATGAAGAGGATACGATAGAATTTTTTGATCAGCTCAGCAGCCAGGCCCATTCGGAACAGCTGAAGCGGATCTGCAAGCTGCAGGCTGACAAGGAGCGGGAGCATCTGGCCATGCTCGAAAATATCTATTCCTTCATTGAGGCCCCGCGGACCTACCTGGAATGGGGCGAGTTCAGCAACCTCAAGGCACTCTGAAACAGAGAGGGGTGTAACCATGACACCAACAAGCTATGACAAGGTCTGTTATCGGACGGAACAGCGTGAAGAGCACGTCCCGCTCCGCAACATAAAGAACGGCCAGCTCGGATACTCATTCGGCTGCACCATGGCGGGAGAAACCGTTCAGGTGAAACTGACCAACGGGGAGTTGGACTCCTGGAGCCGCGACGAATGTGTTGAATCATTCTCCGAACCGCTCTGAGTGAAGTAACGTGTGATAGTCCGGACGACCGTGTATCATCTGCAGTCTCATTCATGACCCGCCGTCTGGCGGGTCATGTCGTTTCCGATACTCAGCCTGTGACGGTATGAATGTTTTGACGCCGTGCGCCGTCGGATGCTATTAATTTCACCGGGGCTTCAGCCCGCCACCCGGGAACCCGGCAGGTTCCGCAAATAATTTACGCAGGATTCAGACAGACGTGGACTCGACGACGAAACAGATGCAGTTCAATCGTGCCATGGAGTTGTACACGACCCGGCGGCGTTACCGGCTGTTCGGGCAGTTCATTGCTGCGGCCAATGTTTCACTGCAACTCTATCTGCTGTGTCGTGTTCTGCCGCACTCGGTGGGAGCTGCCGGGCATATTGCCGCCTTCTCGGCCGCGGTCCTCCTCGCTGATTTTATCAACGGCCTTGTTCATATGTACATGGACGGCAACGACGATTACCTCTCGCCGGCCGGCCCGCTGATCGCCAACTTTCATCTGCACCACAAGGTGCCGCTCTACCGAAAGTCCAACATCCTCCTCGTCTATTTCAACGAGAGCGGCTCAAAGGTCTGGCTGGTCCCCTGCCTGCTGGCGCTGGCCGTCTCCCTCCCGCATCTTTCACCTCTGGCAGCCTGGATTCTCGTCTACACCGGCATCCTCTCCTCCTATGCCGAGGTATCTCACTACCTCTGTCACACCTCCACCTCGCGCCTGGCGCTGCTGCTGTCCCGGCTGGGGATCGTCCTGTCCAAACGACACCATGCAGGGCATCACCTGGAGGACAACCGTAACTACGCCTTTCTCAACGGCATCAGCGATCCGTTGCTGAACCTCCTGGCGGTGCGACTGCATAAAGGCTACAAACGTACGACGGACCTGCATTATGAACGATATGTGGTGGCATCGCTGGAAGAACGGTGAAGGATGAAGGATGAAGGATGAAGGATGAAGGATGAAGGATGAAGGATGAAGGATGAAGG
>CAZSTJ010000129.1:6646-10336 GCA_964609805.1 uncultured Geobacter sp.
ATGAAAAAAGGCCTGCGGCGGGATGCTGCAGGCCTTTTATTGTTGCAGGTGTGCTCAGCGGTAATCGTAGTGACGGTGCCGTTCGTACCCTCTGTCGTGGTTGGCGTAGTACCGGTTGTGCCGGTTGTCGTGGCGGAAACGGGGCGGCTCCTCGTAGATCACGGTCCGGGGCTGTTCATAGACGACCCGGCGCTCATGGATCACGGTAGGTTCGGAAAAGGTTACCGCAGCGGCAATGGTGGAGAGGATGGCCACCGGTACCCAGAGGGGGTTGAGGATATCTCCCCGGCGGTCGCCGGCAAAGGCGGTGGTGGTCAGCATGCTTGATACCAGAGTAATTGCAACGATTGTGGAGATGATCTTTTTCATGGTGTCTTTCCTCCGGAGAGAAGTGGTGTGACACCTGATAAAGAGCATTATGCATGCCATCGGATGGTTGTCAAAAAAATGCTTATACTACAGATTGATAGAGTGCTCCTGGGATTTGGGGTCATGAGCGGCGGCGCAAAAGGCACACGCCGTACCTCAATTCAGTCAGAAAATGAAAAAGGCCTGCACAAGGTATCACAGGCCCTGTGTATCATTCCTCATTGCTCTCCAGTTCGTCCGGATCCCGACAGTTCCTCAAGCCAGTAGGTCTGCTTATGGAGATGCCGGGTCAATGTCGCCAGTTGCGTCTCTGCGTCACTCTTACGGTCATACTCACCCACGAGAAAACGGTTGCCGTTGTCATCCTGCCGCCAGAGCCGCCACGGCACTATTCGGAATTCCTGAGCCAGCAGCGCATGGAGTGCTCCCGGACAACCCCGTCGGTCTCCCGCCAGGCAAGTGAGGATGGGGTGCCGGGGAGTGGAGCGAAACGGTGCCGTTCCAGAAACCGCTCGATCGGCAGGTAGTCCGCCGGCCGTAAGGGGTGATCATCCGGCCGCAGTACCGTGGCACAACCGAGGCGGCGATAGGGACCCAGGGAACGGGCATGATCTTCCATCAGACCGAAGAGGCGGGAGCCGAACCTGCTGTTCCGGTACCCCGGATAGAGCAGAAGTTCTCCGATATAATAGATGTCTGAAGTGTCCGGGCCGGCTGCAGTAAACCCTGCCTGCATTCGGAGGACCTCGGCTCTCAGCGGGATGCCGGTGCCGGCACCGATGACCTCGCCCCCCTGTTCCGCCAGGGCTACACAGGCGTTCGGTGTCTCTGCATATCGCTTCAAATACGCGAGTTCATCCTCCCGGTCACCGGCGTAGAGGTACGGAAATTCCCGGAATATCTCCAGCCGCAACGTCGCCAGGCCATCCAGGCAGTCGGCGACATCAGCCCCTGTTACCAGCCTGATACTGGTCATTGGGACTCCTCCCGCACGACGCGGCTCACTGCGGCAAAATCCGCATCCCCCAATCCTGCCGCCACTGCCTTCTTGAAGAGTTCATTGACCGTCGCCGTGGCAAAGAGCGGCTGCCCCTTCTCCTCGGCCAAGCGGAGAGCCAGACGCAGATCCTTCTGCATATGTTTCAGAGGGAACGCGACCGGGAAGTCGCCGTTGGCGGCCATGGCCGGCCCCTTGAGGCGGAACATGGGGTTGGAAAGGGCGCCGGAATCGAGCACCTCCAGCAGTTGTGTCAGATTAAGATCGCTGCGCCCCGCCAGGGCCATCCCCTCGGCCAGGGCGGTCAGCATCCCCCCCATGACCAGGTTGTTGGCCAGCTTCATCCGGGCAGCACTGCCGACCTCTCCGAGAAAGAGGATCTTCTTGCCCATTGCCTCCAGTAGCGGCAGCCCACGGTTGTAGAGCTCACGATCTCCGGCAGTCATGATCGTGAGGGTGCCGTCCTCCGCCGGTTTCCTGCTCCCGGCGACCGGCGCTTCGAGGAACCGGGCCCCACGTTCTTCGGCCAGACGGTACGACTCCAGGGCGGTGTCGGCATCGACGGTGGATAGGTCGATATAACCCTTGCCGGCGGCGAGTCCGGCCACGATGCCGTCCGCGCCGTCCCGCACCGCCCTGACGGCGGCGGGATCAGCCATCATGGCACAGACGATGTCGCACCTCTCGGCCACCTCGCGGGGGGAGGATGCGGTCCGGGCACCGACGGCGACGAGCGGATCGCACGCCCCCGGAGAGCGGTTCCATACGGTGAGCTGATACCCCGCCTTCAGCAGGTTGTGCGCCATGGCGCTCCCCATGATGCCGAGCCCGACAAATCCGATGTTCATGGTCAGTTCTCCTTGGAGATGGGATGGGAATCGGCATAGCCGCTGCCGATGGCAGAAAAGGGGAGGTCCAGACCCAGTGCGGGGACCTGTCGTCCGATCCAGGCGATGAAGGTGTTGCTGTTGGGGCCGGGAAAGGCTTCGTAGGTATCTGGCCATGGGTAGGACCGCGCAGCACGGTCCACGTCGGTGATCAGCCGGTCCACACCTGCCCCCCGCAACTCCTTGAGCAGTCGGGGGCGCTCACCGAACCAGTAACGGTCCGGCAGGTCCTGTTCGATCCGCACCACCGGCAGTCCGCGCCGTTGGCGCCAGCCGATGACTTCGTAGACGGTATAGGCGGGTTCCCCGGTCCCCTTGGCCGCGATCCAGGTATGGATGGCGAACCAGCCGCGCCATCCCCAGGCCGGGGCGCCGTACACCTGGAGCACCGCTTCCCGGGTGCTGTCCGGCGGCGGGGCGATGCCGGCCGGTTCCCTGCTGGCAGTGCGCCAATCCTTCGCCGTGCAGCCTGCAAGGAGCAGCAGCATGATGAGAAGAGCAATGCGCCTCATGGTGTTTCTCCCCCGATCCAGGCCGCACCGAATACCCCGGCCGAATCCCCCAGCCGGTTCCGCAGCAGCGGGGTGGCGACGGAGTCGTGAAAGGCATAGTGGCTGGCCCGTTCCCGGCCGGCGGTATAGAGTTCATCTATATTGGACAGCCCACCGCCGATGACAATCGCATCCGGATCCAGCAGGGAGATCAGGCCGCCCACGCAGCGGCCGAAGTCGTCCAGGAAGCGGTCGAATGCAAGGATACACTCCATATCACCGCTCCTTGCTCCGGCTACGATGTTGTTCATGGTCAACTGCCGACCGTATTCACGGGCAAAGGCCCGCTCCACCCCCGAACCGCTTATCATGGTCTCGATACAGCCCCGCTTGCCGCAGTAACATGCGGCTCCGGCCGGGTCCATGCAGATGTGCCCCCATTCGCCGGCGATGCGATGGGGCCCCTCCCGGACGACACCATCTATACAGAGACCGCCGCCGCAGCCGGTGCCCATGATGATCCCGAAGACCAGCCCATACCCCTGGCCGGCACCGGCACGGCATTCGGCCAGGGTGAAGCAGTCGGCGTCATTACGTACCCGAACCGGATGCTGCAGGAGTGATGCGAGGTCATGGGTGAGGGGGTGGCCGATGAGGCAGGTGGAATTGGCGTTGCGGACCAGGCCGGTGATTGCGTCGATGGATCCGGGGATGCCGATTCCGACGTTCCAGGTGACACCGGGAGGCAGGTCGGCCGTCGTTTCCCGGATCAGGTCGGCGATCCCGGCAACCACGGCTTCATACCCATCGTCCAGCGGCGTGGCACGGCGCCGGCGCAGCAGCGTAGTGCCCGAGGGATCAAGGAGTATCGCCTCGGTCTTGGTGCCGCCCAGGTCGATGCCGACGGCGTATGTATCGCAGGAGATGTTCATGTACTCGTAACCAT
>CAZSTJ010000130.1:0-10324 GCA_964609805.1 uncultured Geobacter sp.
GACGAGGGGCGCGGGCGAGGTCGCGACAACTGACGTATTCAGAAGCGTAAAGCAGTGTCCCTGAACCCACTTGACGCGCGAAAGGCGGCCGATTGGCCGCCTTTCATACGATTGCAATCACCACCCGATCTTTGCCTCACCTGACCAACTTCAGTTGGGTGCATTTTTTCTATTCCAACATTGCCAACATCTTCATCCCTGGTACCCTTTACGTCATGGCAGACATCAATCAGGTAAAAGCAGCTGCAGCGGTGACCTCACCGGAATTGACCGAGAAGATCATTTTCTATTTTGTCGATCACGGCATGCAGATTCTCACCGCAATCGTTCTGATGGGCATTGGGGTTTTTATTGCCCGCTGGATCGGCAATTTTGTACACCACTGGCTGAAGTCCAGGGCATATGACGAGCCGGTCAGCAACCTCATCGTCAAGGTCGTCAAGCTCCTGATCATCGCCTTCATCGGGGTCATGGCGCTCGGGCAGATGGGGGTGCAGATCACCCCGCTCATTGCCGGGATCGGCGTGGCCGGTGTCGGTGTCAGCCTTGCCATGCAGGGGCTCCTCGGCAACCTTGTGGCCGGGCTGACGATCATCTTTTCAAAGCCGTTCACCATCGGCGAATACATCGAACTCCTCGGGGTCTACGGTCAGGTCACCGATATCGCCCTCTTTTCCACCACGCTGCAGCATACGGACAATTCCCATGTGATTGTCCCCAACCGGAAGATCGTAGGTGAGATCCTCCACAACTACGGCCATATCCGCCAGCTCGACCTGACAGCAGCCATCGCGTACCATGCGGACATCACCCTGGCCCTCTCAATAGTAGGTGACATCCTGCAGCATAATCCCAAGGTATTGACAGAGCCTGCCCCGGTCATTGGTATCGCCGCCCTGAAGGAATCGTCCATCGCCCTGGCGATCAAGCCCTGGGTGAAGGTCGAGGATTTCGTTCCCGCCCAGGCGGCGATCTACCAGGCGGTGATTGAACGTTTCCGGGAGCGCAAGATCGAGGTTCCGATCCCCCGCCGCGACATTCACTTCCTTAATCCGATGCCCTGACCCCGTTGAATGCAGGTAAAAAAGTTCTCCCCCGGAGAGAGCCATTCTTCCTTGTTATCTGCGCAATAATTGAAAAGGCGGCCGATTGGCCGCCTTCTGAATCTTGCACAACTCTTAAATTTCCTCCGGCTACTCCTTCAACTCGAACGCTACCTTGAGAACCACCTGATATTCAGCCACCTTGCCATCCGGGCCGATGTGTCCCCTGATATCCCCCACCTCGAACCAGGACAGCTTGTCCAGCGAGTTCCGGGCCTTAACCAAGGCCGTTTCGATCGCCGCCTCGATACTCCCGGAAGCGACACCGATGATCTCCACTTTTTTGTAGATCCTCTCCTTACCGTACATGGCAGCCCCCTTTCAAGCAGTGGTTGATCTCCAGTATCAAGCATACCAGAATTCATACTGTCTGCACAGCCAGCCAGTTCCTCCCGTTACACACCAGCAGAACTACCTACCGTTGCAAAGAAAGACGTCACCTTTTCAGGCAGTTCGATTGCAGCCTTCAGTGAAGCGCCACCCCTGAGACCGCTAGTTTCCCCTTGGACACGATCAAGGGGCCTTGCAGACGGGTAATGCCTTCTGCCAACTGAAGCGCCAGATTGTTGTCGTACCCGCCTACCAGTATTACGTCTACGCTGTCGGCAATATTCAACTTCTCGTTGAGATCGCCGTTCAGGAGTTGCAAGGTAGCTGCACCGTCGTCCGGCACGGCAGATACGGCACTTGCCAAGGTCGCAAAATTTACGGCAGGCTGGTTAAGAATAGTCTCCCGGACGACAGCAGCGATGATTGTCAGATTGGCACCGGCGTACGCTATGGTGTAGTTGGCACCGCCACTGACACCTCCTTGCAGAATGGCATAGGTGCCGGCCGCTTCACCTGCAGTACGGGTCAGGCTGCCGCTCATGACCGCCGCAGTGTCACCATTGACGAGACCGGTAACGGTGTAGGTAAGAGCAGGATCTGCATTGCCGTAGATCTTGCTTTTGGCGGCTGCGGTCACCGACAGAGTAGCGGGGTTTACTGTCTGGGAAATTGCAGGGGAGATTGACGAACTGTAACTGCTGTTACCGCCGTAGGCTGAGATGATGCTGTGGCTGCCGACACTCAGGGCTGAGGTGCTGTAATTAGCGCTACCTGATGAGACGGCAGTACTGTCCAGATAGCTAGCACCGTTATAGAAGGTGACCGTGCCGGCGGCACTTGCTGGAGCGATGGTAGCAGTGAAGGTAACCGGCTGACCATAGGTTGTGGGGCTTAAATTGGCGACCACAGTCGTAGATGTGCTGACAACCGGGGTAACAGCCATAACTTTGATGTCATCCAACTCCAACCAAATCGAGTTACCCCAGGTGCGAAAACGCAGTATCACATTGCTGTGTCCTGCCGCAGTACTGGTCAAATCAACAATAACGGTCTGAGCACCGGAAAAACCACTGACCGGCTTGCTCCAGACGGTAGTTGGCCATGTTGTACCTCCATCAAAACTCAGATCCACATTTACGTTCGGATCAGAAGAACTGACATATGTCTTAAATTCGAGCCCGACGGAGGAATACGACGAAAGATTCATCTGAGAAGTCCGTAACTCAACATCGTAAGGCGCCGATTTGCCACTAACACCGGCGCCAAGGGCACGATACCCATTCCCTCCACTACTATTGCCGGGCGAACTGAACCACCATGAACCGGATGTATATGTTTTAACTGTTGTCCAGCTGGATGGTGGATTCGAAGACACAGGGTCAAAATCCTCATCTAGGACGAGCGTAGTGGTAAAGGTCGCTGTCACGTTAACATTTGTCGTCATAGTAACCGTACAAGTGCCGGTACCACTGCATCCGCCGCCGGACCATCCGGCAAAGACTGAACCTGGTACCGCCGTCGCTGTCAGAGTCACAATGGTCCCGTTAACCGGGACATACGACTCGGCGCAGTCGGCCCCGCAGGAAATTTCTGCCGCATTATTGCCGGCAACAGTGCCACTGCCATTTCCCGCCTTGACGACCGTCAAAGTGGCAAGGGTACTCGCAGCATCGATGCTGAAAGTTGCCGTCATTTGCTGGGCTGACTGGGAAATGCCGCTCACATTGACACGGGTATCCACACCGGAATTGTCCCGGCTGTTTGGAATAGACACCGGGGTAAGAATTTTTCCTGTTTTATAATACATGGAGGCATCCGCCGTAGCGCTGCTGTTCTCTATCCTGTCCAGACCATCAGCCTGCATGAGCTTGATTAGTTTGCGAGACGTATAGGAATTGTCGTATTTGAAATCGGTCCCGGCTGAATTGAGGCGGGCATCCACATGCCAGATTAACATGCCGTCAGTGGGATACTTGTTTCCTGCAGAATTGTTGACTGCCGGATCATTACCGACACGGTAACGGTTCTGGGCAACATAGAACTCCCGAAATGCGTCCGTAGTGGTGGCGCCGGGCATGATCACCACGGCATCCGTGGTGGTGCCGGAAGGGTTCAGGGTAAGAGTCTGACTGCCGGAGGCTACCACCGTGGGGGTAAGCCAATCCAGCACCCATTTGCTGAAGCCGTTATGGTCACCCCAGTTGCCGTGCATCATATCCAGGCCGCCGACGCCGCCTTTCGGACCGACCGCGCTATCATAGTCATAATAATCAGGCAGCCCCAGTACATGCCCCATTTCGTGAATAGCTACATACGGCTCGAACGGTCCTGCAGTGCCGTAATCTCCGGCCCACTGCCAGATATATTTACCGAGCTTCATACCGTCGATGGTATAGGTTGAATCGATCCATCCTGTCTGGTACGCCCACCAGAAGTTAGACCAACCGTTGTTCGGTCCGGTCCAAATGACGATGAAGGATTCTATCTTGCTGTCAGTGGTATCATTATTGAACTGGGAAAAATCGACCGAATCATCAAAATATTCGAGGGCTTCTTTGATGAGAGCCTCGCGCCCGGCTGTCGTCTGGGGCACTGTGGAACGATTGTAACCGGCACGATACCAGCCAAGCGTCGTACCACCAGAAAAATGAAGTTGGTTATAGGAGGAGCGTTCGTAGAAATTATTGAGGCTTTCATAGGGAAGGGTATTGCCGGGGATTTCGCTGCCATTACCAAAAATAGCGGATTGTATTTGAGATTGAGTACTGTATCCACCGGTATCAAAAGGGTAATCAGGAAAATCAATGAGCAGGGCAAACACCTTGACACTTCCCTTCGTCGGCATCAATTTCCTGCCCGATGGCACTGCCGCTTGAATCTCTACCGTCTCCACACCCTGCTGTATTTCTGCCTGTCTTTTGACTTTGTAAAGAGCCTGCTCCAGCAAATCCGGATCAATCAGGTGATTGCCAAGGGCCACAGCCTTGGCAAGTTGTTCTTCGTACCTGCCTTCCTGCTTGAGTTGCTCGATCTCACCGGGACGCGGCGGTTGTAGCGCAAAAACAATCGGTGAAATAACCAGAAAAAGACCAAACACCAGACAGGTCAGGACGCCGGTTTTTACAAACGTACGGAGACAGTTCCCAATCCCAACACATTCCTGCATACCCCCCATTGCGTTTCCCCCCTCTGTACATCAGCAAAAGCGGTGAATCCCGCCTGAATAACAGGACATTTATAGCAGAAGCGTTTTATTCTCACGTAAGCACATCTTCCAACTAAAATATAAATTTTCTATTGCAACAGCAGTGCCACCGCGTGCAGCAGCAGGCCGATCAGCCCCCCTACCAGGGTACCGTTCATGCGGATGAACTGCAGGTCCGAGCCGATGGAGAGTTCGATCTCGTCGGTATAGTCATCACTCTCCCACTGCTGCATGGTGCCGGAGATATGTCCGGCGATGGCACCGCGCAGCGAATCTCCATAATGCAGCACCAAGGTTTCCAGGTGTTCGTTCAGCGAATCTTTCAATCCCTGGTTGCCGGCCAGGGTCGTGCCGAGGCCTGCCACAGCAGCGGCGATCCGCTCCTGCACCCGGGAGTCGGGCTGCTGCAGGTCACGGTGCAGCCAGTTTTTCAGGTCACTGCCGATGCTGCGGGCATACTCGCTGACCGCCTGATTATGCACCACATCCCGCTTGATCCCCTCCACCTTGCCGCGCAGTTCAGGATCGCCCTTCAGCCGGGCGATGAAACCGGTCACGGCGGTATCGAAGCGGTAGCGTATCTCGTGGGCCGGATCGGCATTTACCTCCTGGATATAGGCGTTGATCCGCTTGACGATCTTCTCCCCCGCCCCCCGGGCAAACTGGTCCTTGTTGGGCATGAAGGCCATCAGCAGCGGATACTCCTTGGCAGCCATGTCCTCGATCGCCTTCGCCAGCTTGACCTGGGCCTCCTCGCCCGCCAGCCACGCGGCACAGCGGCCCAGCAGGTCGTCCAGCACCGCCTGGTGGCGGTTATCCTTGCGCAGGGCCTCCAGCACCGTACCGGCGGAGGCGGCCGCATCAAACCCATCGATGCGACTGTTCAGGGCGCCCCGCAGAAACTGCTGCACCCGCTCATCGTCGATGAAATCCAGGGAGTCGGCACAGAGGCGGGTCATTCCCCGGGCCAGGCCCGCGGCATTGTCGCGTGCCATGAGGTAATCCGCCAGATGTTCCGCCGGGTTGTAGGCCCGCAGCTTGGCGATCAGGGTATCGCTGGCCAGAAACTTGTCGCGGATAAAACCCGCCAGATTCCCGGCAATGACATCCTTCTTGTTCCTGATGATCGCCGTATGGGGGATCGGTACCCCCAGCGGATGGCGGAACAGCGCCACCACGGCAAACCAGTCAGCCAGGGCGCCCACCATGGCCGCCTCGGCAAAGGCCGCTACCCATTCCCACGCCCCGTGCCCCTTCTGCAGACGGGCCACTATAAACAGCAGGGCCGCGCCGACCATCAATCCCGTAGCGATAGTCTTATTTCTGACCAGTAATTGTCTTCTCGTATCCACTCAGCTTCTCCCGTAGGTTTTTCGGCTCCGCTCCACAAATAAAAGCCGCTTCAATTGGCAGAAGCGGCTTCCATCGTGCGAGGTGCTTTATGGCATGGCAGAGGTGTTTTTGTCAACGGCTGTAAAAAGACGTTTTTCTGAAATATCCGCTGCCTGCCCTCTGATTTGCCGTATCCATATGACGCTGAAATAAGGTAGTGTACACGTGCACCGCAGGTATTTACATAATCGGAGATTGAAATGGCCAACAATGAACGATTACGCAGCATCCGGGACGCTCTGGGACTCGATACCGCCACCATGATCCAAATCTTCGGAGAGGCGGGGCGCGAGGTCGGTGAATCAGCGATATCGGCATTTCTGAAGAATGAAGATGAGGATGGTTATATCCCCTGCAGCAATCCGATCATGGGCTTCTTCCTCGACGGACTGATCATCCACAACCGGGGGAAGCGGGAAGGGAGCACGACTCAGCCGGAAAAACCGCTGGCAGAACTGGGTACCAACACCATCCTGAAAAAGCTGCGGATCGCACTGGATCTCAAGGAAGACGATCTGCTGGAGATCTTCCAGGGTGCCGGGATCGACCTCACGAAAAACGAGCTGACCGCGTTGTTCAGGAAGCCGGGGCACAAGCATTACAAGGAATGCAGCCGGCAACTGCTCAACAGCTTTATCTCGGGCGTTGCCCGGCGGCGCGCAGCGTGAGCGAACCGGGCCAGCCACCTTCGAAAGTTCCCCAAATCCATGCCAGCCACCACTTGCAGGCCGCTTGACCCGCCTGACGGTTCGTTCTACCATTAAATCAGGGAGGCGGCCGCCAACGTTTGCCCGGGATGAATTATCATCAGGCGGTATGTTGCACGGTGAAGCGGGAAGGGAGATCAGCCATGTCAGTCATCGAATTGAGCACAAAGGAAACAACGACACTCGTCACAGCACTGGAGTCCTATCTGTCTGAGCTCGTCACGGAGCGGGTCGGCACCGACAACCGCGAATTGCATGCGGAGCTGAAGGATCAGGAGGCGATTCTCGGCGAGATCCTCAAGCGTCTTACGGGGAGTACGGCCTGACGTAGCGCGTGATGGAGGGAATGTAGTACTCGGAACTCCGGCGACAGCGGAAACAGAAAAGGGGGGCAGACTGCTAACAATCGCAGCCTGTCCCCCTTTTATTTTCCTTATCTGATCGGTCAGCCGGCGTATCCACCCTGGTACCCACCTAGAATCCGCTCCAGATGCGGTTTGAGACTGTCGAACAGCTGCAGGGTCACATCATTCGGATTACGGCAGTAATGGACTGTCGACCCGAGATTGAAGTAGACCCGGCAGGCAAAGGGCCTTACGCCGTAGATGCCGCAGTTTTTCTTGGCCAGATTGAAGAAGGGGCAGTACCCGGTGGCATCTCTCCTCTTCGGCAGCAGATCCAGCACCTGCAGTTCATAGGCAAACACATCGGGACGACAGCGGCAGCAGCAGCCGGTGGAGCAGCCGCTGGCCCCGATCTCACCGCGACAGTATGAGTGATCGAAAATCCGGCGACTGAAGCTGTCCGCCGCCCGGTAGAGAAAAGAGATCTGCCGGCTACGGTCACCACCGGCCCGCTCACTCCAGACGACCCGCCGCTTTAACCGCTCGATCTCGCGCGCTATCAACGCCTCACGGCCGTCCACCCCCGTAAAGGGTCCAAAAACTGTCATCTGCATGATATCCGGTTTGAACCGCTTCAGCAGGTAACGCCGAAGCGGGATTCCGCAGCCGCGGGGGTAATACAGCGCAACATCGGCGGGCCACCGGCACAGGGGAGGACCTTCTCCCACAGGCGGAAGTCACGGGGGTCGCGGTACAACTCCGCCAGTTCGTCCCGGTTCTCACCCAGTTTCGCCAGTCTCGTCGCTGTCAGCCACTCCACCCGGTCGGCAATTGCATCGCCCGTCACTTTACCCCCCAGGTCGAGCCACATACCGATCAGTTCCGTCTCTGTTGGTTTCAGATCTTCGAACATCCTGACCTCCTGTCGCACAGATGGGCAGATAATGACCACGATTGCCAAAAATTTCAAGACTATCATCAGCGCAGACAATCATCAACAGCAGGCAACATGTGGTGCCGTCGGGGACATCACACATGAGAATACGAGGTCCAGCTGCGCTGTAGCTGCTTTCCGCTTCACCCTGAAACCCCGACCGAGGGGTGGGAACTCGCCGACCTCTTTACCGGACGGGAGGCGATGATCCGCGACATGCAGGTCCGGCTGCCGCTGACTGAGCTGCGCTTTGCCGCGGCGGTGGATGCGGCTGGCAGCGGGCCGTGGAGATGCGTAGTACCGCCGTGCCGACCCACCTCTGCGGCGGGAAGCGCGTGACCGGTTTTGCTTCCTATGATGATTTTGTACGACTGATCGGGGAGAAACAGGAGTCGTGTTTTATTGGGATCAGGTGTGCTAAACTGATAAGTACAAGAGAAGTAAAATGATGAGCACGGGAGGTACATCATGAAACTCAGCACACGGTTTCGGGCACACGGCCTGTTTCGTATCGTCCGGGGCACGTCCAAGACAATTGCCGGAAGAATCTGTTCGAACAGAATGATGGGTGTCCGTGGCAGAATAGATCGCCTGACCGGCCGTTTACAGATGCGCGTCGGCAAGGTTCAGGGGCTGTGCGGTCTGTAGGGAGGGGGACCCGCTGCCGTTGAGCGTCATCAAAGAGATGATGACGCACCACTAAAGAAGGTGATGAACATGTTGACCACGAAAGAAATGAAGAGCACGACCACGGGGGTGACCTCCGCAGCAACACCCACGTTCTGTCACCCCAGCGTCTGCGTAGGTGGGGCGCATCCGAGCAACTGCGTCTGCCCCACGACAAAATAGTTCCGAAATGCGGAACATACTCCGCCCTGCCTGATGACGACACGCAGGGAGAGAAACAGCAAAGGCGGCCGTGGGGCCGCCTTTCGTATCACAGCTGCCCACCCGGAAACCGGGGATCGCCGTCCTAGTGGATGAAATTCATGTAGATCTTGTTCTCCCGCTCCGGCGGGGTGATCGCCCCTTTGCCATGCTCCACCAGCTTCATCAGCCATGCCATGTTCTTTCCCAGCACCCGCATGATCTGCACCCCTTCCAGATCCTGCTCCACCTCTCCCGGACTGCGGCCGTGGATCACGTTCCAGTAGTTGGTGGTGGGCACCAGCATCTCTGCGTAGGTAATGAAGTTGTTCAGCTGATCGAAGGTCGTCACACCGCCCGAGCGCCGCACCGCGACGACCGCGGTCCCCACCTTGTGGCGCAGCATGCCGTCATTGACGCCGGTCACGTAGAAGGCCCGGTCCAGGAACGACTTCATGGTCCCCGCGATGGCCGCATAGTGTACCGGCGAGCTGAGGATGATCCCGTCCGCCCCCTTCATCTTCTGGATCCATTCGTTGACCTCGTCACCCGGCAGAACGCATCTCTCGTTCTTGTTCTTAAAGCACATGCCGCAGGCGGTACAGCCCCGAATGACCTTGTTGCCCACATGCACAATATCGGTTTCAATCCCGGCCAACTCGAGTTCGGCGGTCACCATCTTCAGCGCATGCCAGGTATTGCCTTCCCTGTTGGGACTGCCGTTGAACGCCACTACTTTCATGTCAATTCCTCCCGATACTCCCCGATTTATCTGTCAACACAGGTGAGCTGACCTCACCCGCACCTCCGTGCCGGTCAATAACAGACGTCGGTAGTGGACACTTTGTGAATCCACCGTCGTTTCAGCACGCCATCTGCAATATAAAAGGCTGCCCGCCCCGGTCACCGTGGCTTGCGGGGCCCGGGAGCAGAGTTGCGCCCCTGTTGTGCATCCAGCTCATCGATCCAGCCGGCCTTTGAGCCCGGAAAGGCATCCGCGTACGGCACGTAGGGCTTGATGTCCAGCACCGGCGTGCCGTCCAGCAGGTCCACCCCCCGCAGGTGCAGCGTCCTCCCCTCGATCCCTATCAGTTCCACCGCCGACAGGCCGATGGAGTTTGGACGATGGGGGGAGCGGGTTGCCAGCACCCCCCGTTTGGGCCCGCCACGGGGCGGCTTGACACTGCTTTTCCATCCTTCACTCAGATGAAAGGCAAAGATCAGCCAGACCCTCTCGAAGCCGGCCAGATCCTGAATGACCTGTTCATCCAGCCACTCCGCAAGCTCCAGGGTGGCGTTCGCCAACTCACCGGTTGCCGTACCCTCCACCACCGTGCCCTGATGGGGTGCATCGATGCGGCGGGCGTAGGGGGATTGGAGAAAGCCGATGGGGCGGTAGGTAACGAGCGGCATGTCCGGGGCTGCAGGGGTCATGGCGGGGA
>CAZSTJ010000131.1:0-10315 GCA_964609805.1 uncultured Geobacter sp.
GCCGGATGTCTCATCCCCCCCGCCCAGGCTCGGCTGGAGTGACACCCCGACACTCCAGCTGGTCGCTGAAGCGGCCGATTCGGCGGTAATCGCCCCGGAATTCACGATCGTATTGTCCCCGTCACCACCGCGTATCCCCGTTGCCTTTGCAGTTGCCGACGTTGCCACCTCCGTCGTGTCTATGCCGGGGATGCTGATGGGAATGATGTCGGGCACAGGGAAATCGACGCTGACGGTCCCCGCGCTGACCGTCGCTGTCGCCCGGGCAGTCAGCACCGCGCTGTTGGTGATGACATCATTGCCGGTACCGCTGCCGATCCCGACGGCCGTGGCTTCAGCGGTGGTGCTTGCATCGATCACCGGGGTATTCTTGAAAAAATCGATGTACTGCGTCACATCAGCCGGATTCGGGAGACTGTAGGCGCTCCAGGAGAAATCAAAGGTAGTCGTACCGGCTGTCGCAGTCACCTCCATGCCGCCCTGATTGAGAATATTCTTGTCGCCGTTTCCACCGTTGATTCCTGTTGCAACGGCGTTTGCGGTAACAGAACCGTCCCCGGAGGCGTTCGGGTCCAGGAGGGCCGGTATCATCGAGAGGTCAACCAGGCTGACATTGACGCCGGTCGTTGAGGTCGTGGCCAGGGCCTTTACGGTCATGACACCGCTGTTCACGACCTGATCCGTGCCGTCTCCGCTCTCTATGCCGATGGCGTGAGCCAGGGACCTGGTTTTTGTTTCACCCGACGCCAGCTCCGCCGCACTTACCCTGACATCCAGGGCATTCGCCTTTGCATCGGCAACCACATGAAGCTCACCGGAGGTTCTGATGGAATCGTCTCCGCTGCCCCCATTAACTCCGGTCGCCGCTGCATCGGACTCCAGCGAGGCACGGAGCTTCTCCGCATGCAGGACGCTCACGCCCACCTGGTTTGAATCTATTGCTGACCGGGCGGTTACCCGGGTAATGCCGCTCATCGTTATCGAATCGTTACCGCCCCCCCCGTCGACGCCGCCAGCTCGCGACTGGGCAAGGCTGCCCGAATCCTTATCGGAGGAACCACCGAGCAGCGACAGGGTGAAGGTAGTGCTCCTCACCGCTGCATCGGCCAACACGGTCACATCTCCCGTAACGGTGATCGAGTCGTTGCCACCTCCACCGGTAATGCCGTCCGACTCAGAAATCGCCTGACGACGTGCATCTCCGGTATCAACAAGTTCCAACGTAAAATCAGCTATATTGACCGCGGCCCCCGACGTCACCTGCAGCGCGCTGTTTTTGACCATCGTGTCACCGGCATCGCTGCCGGCAATGCCGGTCAATGCGGTCCGGGCGGTTCCGACCTTGTTCGTGAGCGTCTGATTTTCCGAAACGGTCAGATCTCCCTCATAGGATGCCGCTGATGCAGTGACCGGTGCGGCAGGACCGACAGGGAGTGCACGGGGGCCGAAGAGGACTGATGCTGCCTTAAACACACTGTCTTGTTGAGGGAGAGGCGGATAGAGCGGTTTCATCTCATTGCAGCCGGGCGGTGCATAATGGGCTGTCCAGAGGACCAGCCCGTACATGCTTTCATATCCTGAGTCGGCTCCCGAACAGGATGTGCAGGCGGAGTCTGCCGGTGCGGGGGACAGGGTGACAAACAGCGTAACAAGAGTAACGGCCAACGGGATAATCCGAGATTTCATGACAGGCCTCCTTTTGGCACATCAGGGAATCGTCCAAGGGGCAGTTCTGCATATCAGTCATGTGACCACGGTGCCGACACCGTAACCTTAAACTCACGTACGATGCCGGCGCGGATTAACGACCGGGACGCTTATTGGCGTGGATATCTCTCCCGGTCAAAGCCCTGCGGGCAAATTCTCCGTTCACTTAATGAATCCAGTCAAAAACGCCTCTCTCAACAGATCAAGAAGGCATACATCCCTGAACATCACCTTATAACAGAACAAAAAAAGAGCCGGACTGTGCAGAGACTTCCGTTCGGAGGAAGCGTCCGGCAACCCGGCTGACTACTGAAATATATAAGAGTTTAGTCCCGTAGTTTTCCGTCCCCCGGTCACCCGGGGTTTGGCATTAATGCGTGTTTAAATTAATTATATATAATCTTTCAATTACGTCAAGGCACCATCTTATTTGAATCAGGGGCCACCAGCCAAAATCGTTGTCAGTCCTGAATTCATACCACTCTCTCCCGCTTGACCGGGCCGGTCCGGAGTAGTATAGATACACTTAGAGACCATACGTGACAGGGAGGTGTGCCATGAAATATCTGCTGATGCTTGCCGTACTGTTCGGGTTTGCCGTCAATGCCGAATCGGCGATCGTGACGAAGACGGTTGAATATACGGAGGGGAATACGGTCCTGGAAGGGTACCTGGCCTATGATGACGCCTCTCCCCTCTACCGTCCCGGCATTCTGGTGGTACATGAATGGACCGGCATCAATCCTTACATCATGAAACGTACTGAGGCCCTGGCCCGGCTCGGCTACGTGGCGTTCGCGGCGGACATCTACGGCAAGGGGGTACGCCCCGCGACCCGGGAAGAGGCATCGAAGACCTCAGCCCATTACAAGGCCAACATCCCGCTGCTCCGCGCGCGGGTCAACGCCGGACTTGAGACCTTGAAGAAACAGCCGCACGTGGATTACATGAACATGGCCGCCATCGGCTACTGTTTCGGCGGCACCAGCGTACTGGAACTGGCCCGCAGCGGCGCCCGGCTCAACGGTGTCGTCAGCTTCCACGGCGGCCTGGGAACCCCCAACCGCAAAGATGCCCTGAACTTCAAGGGGAAGGTGCTGGCCCTTCATGGTGCCGATGACCCGTTCGTCACGCCGGACGAGGTGGCCGCCTTCCAGGACGAGATGAGAAAGGCCAAGATAGACTGGCAGTTCATCAGCTATGGCGGCGCGGTCCACAGCTTCACTAACCCGGACGCCGGCAATGACAACAGCAAGGGGGCGGCCTACAACGAGCGGGCCGACAAACGTTCGTGGGAGGCCATGAAGTTTTTCCTGCGGGAGGTCCTGCGGCAGTAGGCTTAACGGAAGAACAGACAAAAAAAGACCGGGGCGCGACAGCGTCCCGGTCTTTTTACTTTTCCAAGGGTACCGGATCAGCTCTGTCCCGGCGCAGCCATCGGGGCAACATCTGTCCCCTCGGAGCCATCATCCTCTTCTTCCACACAGGCCTCTTCCTTCTCAGAATCCGCGGCAATAACCTTCATGATCTCTGCAAATTCCACAACGCCGCCCTCCCCCGGTTTCATGGTGAAGCGCGGTGCCCCGTAATTGCTGAATGAGTTGATATTTTCCACCCCCAGCCGGTACGCCCCATCCTTGTCGGCCACATTCAACCGGCTGTCGAGGAAACTCACATAGCCGGATTGGCCGATCCCGGCCTCCACCGTCATCGCCAGGGTGAACTTCTCGGTATAGCCGGAGATCTGCTGCCGGTTGGCAAGGGCCTGCACGACATCGTACACCTCCTTGGTGATGACGCCGCTCTGCAGCAGCCCCTGCGCAATACCGTCTACCATGTCCAGGATGAAGGTGATCGACTCCTCCTGCCCCATCTGCATCCTGACCCGACGCTCCACACCCGCCCGCCGGTCCCCGTCAGTCAGTGCCTGATCGCTGAAACCGGTATCGTTGACCCTGGCCACCGATTTCTGGACCGCCGCCTTGAACGCACCGTTCATTGCATCGAAATTATTCGGGCTGAACATGCCGTCATGGAGGAGCTTGGCGAGCTCCTGATTATCCGCCGCCGCTTCCTTCAACAGTTCCGGCAGGTTGATCCGGATCAGTTTGCCCCGGGTTGCCGGGGCCAGGGGATACACCGTCTCCAGGATCGTGGTGAAGATCGAGGTGCCGATATACAGCGTCTGGGTGGAGTAGTCCATCATCATCGGCAGCTTGACGGAGACCTCCACGTTATCCTTGTCATACCGGAAGTCATACAGCACCTCGGACTTTTTTGCCTTCATGTCGATGGCGCCGTCCCCCTTGAAGGAGAGTCCGCGGATTACACCGAGCCCGGCCATATAATTCAGCTTCTGCTTTTCTGCCCCTTCCTTGGAGGCATCCGGGAGCGGCACCGTCAGATCGGTGATCCTGGTCTGGGTGCTGTAGTTGAAGCCGGAGGCGTCGAAACTCCGCGTCACCGCCTGGTTCAGCGCCTCGTGCGGTGTCAGGCTGCCCGCGCAACCGCCAAGGCAGAGGGCCAAAACGGCGATACCGGCCAGAATCACATGTTTCATAATGTACGCTCCTTGTAGAACCTTATTTAACTGGTTAATTAACGGCCGTGGGTAATAAAAGGAGACAGGCCGGTGTATCATCCGGTCCCACTCAATAGGCAGCCTGTCCTCTATTATCTTTTTTCATCGACAATTACGCCTGATCGATAATGATCCGGTACTCCGCCTGGAGAGAGCAGCCTTCTCCCCCGGCACCAAGCGTGCCATGGCATGCAAGCTTGCCGTGGACCATCAATTCCCCTGTATGTACCATAGAATCGACTATTGGTGTAAAATCAAAACCGCCGCCCGAGCAGTCATCCCGCGAGCAATCCAGCCGGAAGGCCGCCCCGCTGTCGGCGGTAAAGATAATCTGCTGGTAGTTCGGTTCCGATTCAGAATCGGTCTCTTCGAAGGCCACAAACAGGGTGATCCTCCGGATGGCGGGATACAACTCCGCAATCGTGGTATGTGCCTTAACCGTATCAGTCTGGTTGGTCATTGCTGATTCCTTTTGATGTTACAGTGGGTGAAAAATACATAGAGGCTGTGTTATGACTGCTAACGGCTTGGAAAATCACCTGACGGGTATTAGGTCAGGTGCATTTTTCTGGTTGGACATTGCTTTAGCAAGGCCCATTCTTGAGGCAGATCAGAAACCGGCTCCAGAAATCCGAAAATGATATCGGGGCGTCGGGGTAAAAAGACGCAGCTGCTGCTTCGCATGTCGTGTACGTCGCCCACACAAGAAAGATCCATATTGTGAATGTAACGATTGATTTTCCTCTGCTTGTCGATTTGTCTGCGTTTTTCCAAAGAATGCTGAAGCAGATGATGACCGTAAACACGAGGACGAAGTTGTAAAGCGACTTATGCCAAACGTATCCTCCGCAGGAAAACAGTCCGAAGTAGGTGCCTCCTACCATCGAAATGGCTACTGGAATCACGGTTGTTATTGCTTTTTTATTCATCTTCATTTCTCTGTCCAACGGGGTCGGCGTTGACCCGCCCGTCTTTTGGGGCGGCGTCTAACGACGTGGTTATATCGTCATTTTATCTTTGCCCAACCCACCAATTTTCTTTTTGAAAGGTTATACACAAAGATTTTTTCCTCTTTTTCCTCTTCATTAAGTCGGGTCATGTACCAACCAGATATTTTTATAAAGATTATGTCCTTTTCTCCAGATTGTCTTGTCTCGGCCGATTGGATGAAGAGAGTATGATAGATTTCTCTTTCCTTCTCCTCGTCTTGAAATCTCAAAGCTACTGAATTAATTGATACGAAGAAAATAGTTGCATTCACTCCGGTTGATGCCGCTATTTTGATTTTATCTTCACTGTTGCCAAGGATGCCGACAACTGTTGCTTTTTCATATTCGGTGATATCAAAATCTCTGATCTCACCGTCTAAGCTCCGAACAAGGAAGATCACACCAAAAATAATCAATAGCGCTAGGAAATATATTATTTTGTTCCTCTGATATAACGGCCTGCTCCCTTGCTCTACACCTGAACGTTTCTCTCTCAACCTGAAAAACATGCTGATTGCCATGACTATTCCAATTGCGTAAAGCATGGGGGATTGAACAAGTGTGAAAATTGCCAAAATACCCAAAACGTAGCAAATGATTTCCAGTCTTTCAGATTTGCTCATGATGCTCTCATATGATTCATATAACGGTTAAGGAGATCACCTGACGGCCTTTAGTCAGGTGCATCTACCTTGTTGGATGTGAATACAATTATTTCCCAGTAGCCATAAAATGTGCGGCACACTTGAGTAATTGAGGAGAAGCCTTCGGTGCTTTGCTCTTCAACCATTTCAAAATGTCTGGCTCGTCTTCAGGAAATGCGGTTCCACCCCAAACTGCACGATAGCTAATTTTGCCTTCATTTTCTTGAAGCAGAAAAACACCCAGTTCCATTCCTTCGGGTGACGCCCAGACGATATGCCAGTTGTCTTTCCCCAGATATTTATCAATCTTCTTAACAACAACGGAAGAACCGATTTTCTCTTTTTTGGGAAATTGCTTTTCAATAGTTGAAACTATTTGAGAAGCATGGACCCCGGACGGGACATTTGCGTCTATTCCTTCGCATGACGAAGCAGCTCCGCATATATTGGAGTCGAGCAAGCTGATGCATATTATGATTATTATATTTTTCATTTTTCCATCCAACGGCTCGGGCGGTGACCCGCTCGCCCAGTTTCTTCGGGCGGTCGGCGTCCACCGTCCTTGTTGAACCTTTTTTTCTAATCCTGCTCGAATACCTCTTCAGTTGTACCAAAAGCATATTCATGGAAGTCAATTTCTGCTGGCTGAGCAATATGTGTTTCTTCATCGGCGGTAAAGGTTATGGAAGGGCGAAGAACCTGTCCCTCATGTTCGATTTCGCCTTGGTCGATTAGCATAGCCAGGTTAAAGGTAAACTCACCGGTGATTTTTTTCGCTATATCTCCTGTGATCCCATTTTCTTTCAGAACTTGGCTTGAGGATTTTCACTTGCTCGTACTGGAATCCTGCTGCCAAAGGCTCATAAAGCTCATTTTTTAGTATGATTTTCATCTTCCGTTTAGAGCACTTTCGGATAGGTTTGTGATCTTCAAAAAATTTGGCGAGGAATTGTTGAAAGGTAAGGAAATCAGCAGCGTTACTTTTGTTATATGCTGCCATTAGGTCTTCTGTGGTCGCCTCGCGTTCTAATTTAGCGAGAGATTCAGGGACGAGGATGCCTCCACCGTCAAGTGGAAGCACATCCCACCACACAGTTCCGACAGGTACCCCTTGCATACGACTATCCCTTTGAATTTTGATCCATTCCGCATCAGGCGCTTTAGCTTTCTCCAAGACGATACCAAGTCGTCCGCGGTTATCCGTAATCAAGTCTTTTGGTTTTAAGCTCATCTTTCTTCCTTCTGTTCAACGGGGCTGAGGGTGTGCGGTCTTGACCGCACCACCCGATGGTTAGGCCTTTTCCCGAACTCTGACGGAATACCAAGTATCGCCTGCAAATTCTGTAACGCCCACTTCATATTCCTCTTTCATGTATGGTGCGAGTAATTCCGGGACTTCGTTACTCCAGACATAGTCGCCGAATTTGTACGGAAAATTGTCTTGGTTTGGATTTGGTGTATGGAAATAAAGTGCATTTTGATAGGAATTGTGAGCTGCGAAGGATAGCCAAATTTGATGTGGTTCTTTGTAATCTTTGAGCTGTTCTAGTGCTTTTTCGAAGGCTATAAAAGTTGCTTTCAGGTGCTCATCTCTCTCACGGCCGCTTTTATTGCCTTGTCCGCGCCAGTCAAAGTGATGATGCCAAAAGTCATACCAGTCATTTGGTCCTCCGAGTTCCAATTTAAACTCGGCAGCATGCCTTGCCAGATTTCTGTAATATCTTTTTTTGCCTCTCAGTTTCTTCATTGTTTTCCTTATGGCCTAACTCGTTGTTAGTAGGTTTCCGTATACTGGGAACATATTACCAATATACGGAATATGTTCCTAATATTAGGAATTAAATGGGTTCCCAATATGGGGAACATTCAGAACATCTATTCATCCAACAATCCGCTCTTCCAGCTCCTTGTCCCCTCGTATCAACCCATACCTCACACGCCACACCTTCTCCACCGCATCCCACCTGGCCCCAACGGACTTCAACCGTTCCCGTAGCGCCTTCATGGTATACGGCACTTCGACCAGCACCGGATCGGTATCACGCAGCCGGGGAGCGGCCTTACCCGGTCGCTCCTCGACGATGATCTCGACGGTCTTCAGACGAACATCCCGAATCTCGTCATAGCGATACCTGACGCATATCAGGGCATCACCGTATTTTTCCACCAGCCGCCGGGTGCCATTCTGTCCCGGTTTCAGGTTCGTATGCGCCTTCATGTGCTTCAACATCGTTCATCCCTCCGGAAGGTCACCCGCTTATACCATGTGGTCCGACTATTTGAAACCATTATTCAGACATAATTGATGCAAAGACAGCAAGTTACGACTAAGCAACGATTCCGGCAGGGGAAGGTTGCATTATCCCCCTGTTTTTTTTATAGTGTCACATTCATTCCAACGCAGAAAAGGCACCCGGACAACCATGACAACTGAACTCGCCAAGGGGTACGAACCCCATGAAGTAGAAAAACGCTGGTACGCCGAGTGGCAGGGCAAAGGCTACTTCCGCGCCGCCGCCACCTCGGATAAACCGGCCTATGCCATCGTCATCCCGCCACCGAACGTTACCGGCGCCCTCCATATGGGCCATGCCCTTAACAACACCCTCCAGGATATCCTCTGCCGCTGGAAACGGATGCAGGGGCACAACGTGCTCTGGATGCCCGGCACCGACCATGCCGGCATCGCCACCCAGAACGTGGTGGAGCGCCAGCTGGCCGCCGAGGGGAAAGACCGCCATGACCTGGGGCGCGAGGCGTTCATCGAGCGGGTCTGGAAATGGAAGGCAGAATCAGGCGGGCAGATCATCGGCCAGCTGAAACGCCTGGGGGCATCCTGCGATTGGGAGCGGGAACGCTTCACCATGGATGAAGGTCTCTCCAAGGCGGTGCGCACCGTCTTTGTCAAACTGTTCGAGGACGGCCTGATCTACCGCGACAACCGCCTGATCAACTGGTGCCCCCGCTGCCACACCGCCCTGTCGGATATCGAGGTGGAACACGAAGAGAAGAAGGGGCACCTCTGGCACATCCGCTACCCGGTGGCCGGTGAGCCGGGTAAATATGTGGTGGTTGCCACGACCCGCCCCGAGACCATGCTGGGTGATACTGCCGTGGCGGTGCACCCGGATGATGAACGCTACGCCGCCCTGCAGGGCAAGAAGGTAATCCTGCCGCTGATCAACCGGGAGATCCCGATCGTGGCCGATACCTACGTGGACCTGGAGTTCGGCACCGGCGTGGTGAAGATCACCCCGGCCCATGACTTCAACGACTTTGAGGTGGGCGCCCGCCACGGCCTGGACAAGATCAACGTCTTCGACGAGTCCGGCATCATCAATGCCGCCGGCCGTCAGTATGAGGGGATGGACCGCTTCGAGGCCCGCAAGCGCATCGTGGCCGAACTGGAGGAGCAGGGGCTGCTGGAGAAGATCGACGACCACGGCATGTCCGTGGGCGGCTGCTACCGCTGCAAGACAGTGGTGGAGCCGTACCTGTCGCTCCAGTGGTACGTGAAGGTCGGCCCCCTGGCCGAGCGGGCGCTGGATGCCGTCAAGAGCGGCCGCACCCGCATCGTCCCCAAGCAGTGGGAAAACACCTACTACGACTGGATGGAGAATATCCGCGACTGGTGCATCTCGCGCCAGATCTGGTGGGGGCACCGCATCCCGGCCTGGTTCTGCGACCACTGCGACGGTGTCACCGTCGCCATGGAAGCTCCCGGCAAGTGCAGCAAATGCGGCAGCGACGAGATCCGCCAGGAAACCGACGTGCTGGACACCTGGTTCTCCTCGGCCCTGTGGCCCTTCTCCACCATGGGCTGGCCGGATCAGACCGCCGAACTGAAGACCTTCTACCCGACCGCCTGCCTGGTGACCGGATTCGACATCCTCTTCTTCTGGGTGGCCCGCATGATGATGATGGGGCTGCACTTCATGGACGAGGTGCCGTTCAAGGATGTCTACATCCACGCCCTGGTGCGCGACGCCCAGGGACAGAAGATGAGTAAGAGCAAGGGGAACGTCATCGACCCGCTGTCGGTCATCGACCAGTACGGCACCGACGCCTTCCGCTTTACCCTCGCCTCCTTTGCCGCCCAGGGGCGCGACATCAAGCTGGCGGAGGAACGGATAGAGGGATACCGCAACTTCTGCAACAAGGTCTGGAACGCCGCCCGCTTCACCATGATGAACCTGGAAGGGTTCGATCCGGACGGTGTGACCGTCGAGGGGCTGGTCCTCTCCGAAGGGGACAAGTGGATCCTCCACCGTCTCAACGAGACCGCCCGCGAGACAAACAAGGCGCTGGAGGAGTACCGTTACAACGAGGCGGCCATGGGGCTGTACCAGTTCACCTGGAGCGAGTTCTGCGACTGGTACCTGGAACTCTCCAAG
>CAZSTJ010000132.1:0-10226 GCA_964609805.1 uncultured Geobacter sp.
GGTGAAGACGGGCCGTACGGTCGGCAACCGGGTCGAAATCCTGGGCGGGCTGTCCGCCGGGGAACGGATCATTTCCAGCGGCGTGGAGAAGATCGGCGAAGGGAACAGGGTGGAACCATGAAACGGATTGCTGCCTTTCTGACTGTTATTGCGACATTCGGCGCCACCAGTGCGTTGGCCGACAATTTCCGCTGCCCCAACGGCAGCATCGTCTCCACCGGCGACTCCATCTCGGAGGTCATCGTCAAATGCGACCCGCCCACCGCCAAGATCAAGCGGACCGATAGCGAAGACACCGAACGGGGTCGCGTCCGCTACATCGAGGTCGAGGAGTGGACCTATAACGAGGGGCCTCATACCCTTGTCCATTACCTGACCTTCCGCAACGGGATCCTGGTCCAGGTCCGAACCGGCAGTTTCGGTCGCTGAGACCAACAGATTCGGAGTATCTCCCCTATGCACGCACTCGGCTTTGCCGGAAAAATAGCCCGCGCCTTCATCGACTCCAAGTTGACCCCACTGATCGTAGCGGCGGCGCTCCTCCTGGGCCTGTTCGCGGTGAAGATGACCCCCCGTGAAGAGGAACCCCAGATTTCGGTCCCGATGGTGGATATCTATCTTCCGTTGCCCGGTTCGTCCCCCGCAGAGGTGCAGGAACGGGTGGTCAAACCATTCGAGTCCAAGCTGTGGGAGATCAAGGGGGTGGAATACCTCTACTCCATGAGCCGCCCCGGCATGGGGATCATTACCGTCCGCTTCCTGGTGGGGCAACCCATGGAGGAGTCGCTGGTCAAGCTCTACAACAAGGTCATGAGCAACCGGGGCCTGCTCCCCGCCGGAGCCGGGGAACCGCTGGTGGCACCGAAATCCATCGATGACGTGCCGATCCTGGCCCTGACCCTCTGGTCCGGGCGGTACGACCACGGCACCCTGCGAGCACTTGCCCGCGAGGTCGCCGATGAGCTGAAGAAGAGCGAAAACTCGGCCGAGGTGGAGATCAAGGGTGGCGTCTCGCGGCAGGTTCGGGTAACCCTTGATGCGCCACGCATGGCCGGCTACGGCCTGTCACCGCTGCAGGTGGCCGGGGCGCTGCAGAAGGGGAATGCCAGCCTCCCCTCCGGCGCCTTCAGCAGCGGCAACCGGGAGACCCTGGTGGAGACCGGCAGCTTCCTCGACAGTGCCGAGGCGGTGGGGCGGCTGGTAGTCGGTGTTGCCAACGGCAGGCCGGTCTACCTCTCCGATGTGGCCCGGATCGAGGATGGCCTGCAGGAACCACGTGATTATGTCTTTTTCGGGCTGGGACCGGCGGAGAAATCCGTAGGGACGGGTTTGAAACCCGCCCCTACGAATCTGCGCCAGGATTACCCCGCCGTGACCATCTCCGTCGCCAAGCGCAAGGGGGCCAACGCCACCTGGGTGGCCGAAGATCTGCTGGCCAAGGTGGAATCCCTCAAAGGGAAGCTGATCCCGGGTGATGTCCAAGTGACCGTAACCCGCAACTACGGCGAGACGGCCAAGGAGAAGAACAACGAACTGCTCTTCCACATGTTCCTGGCGGCCCTCTCAGTCACGATCCTGATCGCCCTCTTCATGGGGTGGCGTGCCGGAGCGGTGGCTGCGATTGCCATCCCGGTCACCCTGGCGTTCACCATGCTGATCTTCTATCTGATCGGTTACACCCTGAACCGGATCACCCTCTTTGCCCTGATCTTCTCCATCGGCATCCTGGTTGACGATGCCATCGTGGTGGTGGAAAACATCCACCGCTACTTCACCACCACGGTCATGAAGCCCATTGATGCAGCGATCCGGGCGGTGGACGAGATCGGCAACCCGACGGTGCTGGCCACCTTCGCCGTCATCGCCTCCATCCTCCCCATGGGCTTCGTCGGCGGGCTGATGGGTCCCTACATGCGGCCGATCCCGGTGGGGGCCAGCATGGCCATGCTGCTCTCCATGTTCATCGCCTTCATCGTCACCCCCTACTTTGCCTATCGCCTCATGAAGGGGGAATCCCACCACAGCTCGGGAGAGGAGCCTGAAGATTCGAAGCTCACCGCCTTCTATCGCCGCTGGATGGGGCGGCTGATCCATGAAAAACCGCTGCGCTACGGGTTCCTGACGGCGGTGGTGGCCCTGCTGCTGGCCTCCTGCGCCCTGGTCGGGTTCAAGGCCGTAACCGTCAAGATGCTCCCCTTCGACAACAAAAACGAGCTGCAGGTCATCATCGATGCCCCGGACGGCACCGGACTGGAGCAGACCGCCCGCATTGCCCGGGAGATGGGGGATGCCCTGCGGACGGTACCGGAAGTAACCAACTTCCAGACCTACATCGGCACCAGCGCCCCCTTCAACTTCAACGGGCTGGTGCGCCACTATTACCTGCGGAAAGGGAGCAATCTGGCCGATATTCAGGTCAACCTGCTCCACCGGAAAGAGCGCAGGGATCAATCACACGATACGGCCAAACGGATTAGGCCGCTGGTCAAGGCGGTGGCGGACCGGTACGGCGCCCGGGTCAAGGTGGCCGAGATCCCTCCCGGTCCGCCGGTACTGGCAACGCTGGTAGCGGAGATCTATGGGCCGGATGACCCATCCCGGGCGGGGATTGCGGCACGGGTCAAAGCGATCATGCTGAAGACCGTCGGTGTGGTCGATGTGGATATGTACCGCGAAGACGATCAGGCCAAGGTCACCTTTGCCGTGGACCGGGAAAAGGCGGCACTGTCCGGCATCGCCGTGGAGGATGTGGCACGCACGCTGGCAATCGCCCTCAACGGGCAGGACGCCGGGCTGCTGCATCTGCCAAAGGAGAAGGAACCGGTCACCATCAACCTGCGGCTGCCGGCCGGTCAACGCAGCTCTGCCGCGGACCTGGCTGCCGTCAACGTTCCCGGGCCCCGCGGCTCGATACCGCTGTCCCAGCTGGTAAAGCCGGTTGTCAGCACCGAAGAGAAGACCCTCTACCGCAAGAACCTGAAGAACGTGGTCTACGTGATCGGCGATGTGGCCGGGCAGATCGAGGCACCGGTGTATGCCATCCTCAAGATGCAAAAGGAAATCGCCGCCCTGCCGACACCGGATGGCAGGAAGATCGAGATCCTCGCCTCGCAGCAACCCTGGTCCGAGGAGCACATGGGAATGAAGTGGGACGGGGAATGGCACATCACCTATGAGGTTTTCCGGGACCTGGGTCTGGCCTTCGGTGCGGTGATGGTACTGATCTACATCCTGGTGGTGGCCTGGTTCCGCGACTTCACTACCCCGCTGGTGATCATGGCACCAATCCCGCTGACCCTGATCGGAATCCTACCGGGGCACGCCCTGTTCGGCGCCTTCTTTACCGCCACCTCCATGATCGGCTTCATCGCCTTGGCCGGGATCATCGTGCGTAACTCCATCATCCTGATCGATTTCGCCGAGATGAAACGGCGCGAAGGGATGGCCCTTGACGAGGCCATTATCGAGGCGGGTGCGGTCCGCTTCCGCCCCATGCTCCTGACCGGAGCCGCGGTGGTGGTGGGAAGTTTTGTCATTGTCTTCGACCCGATCTTCCAGGGGCTGGCCATCGCTATGATGTTCGGGGAGATTGCCTCCACCACCCTCTCCCGTGTTACCATACCGATTCTGTACTACATGGTGCAGAACTGGAAGGAACGGCATCAAAAATTAGAAACTTAATTTAACAGGGATGAACAGGATAGACAGGATTTTTCGACTGTTTTATCCCGTCCATCCTGTGTATCCTTGTAAAGAAAGGTTTATGAATGTTTTGGTCGAAAAAAGCACAACCATCAACAGAAGGAAAAGAGCTGGCCGAGATCTGCCGGGTAGAGGCCGAGGGGCTGTACCGCTCGGGGAAATATCACTGCGCCGAAGCGGTGATGGAAGCGGTCAGGAAACATTTCTCACCGGAAACGCCTGAATCGGTTGTTGCCACCGTATCCGGCTTCGGCGGCGGCTCCGGCTCCGGCTGCATCTGCGGCGCCGTCTCGGGCGGCACCGTTGCCCTGGGGTTGGTGCTGAACGACAAGAAACTGACCACGCACCTGACCCGTGAACTGCACAGCTGGTTCAAGGAAAGATACGGCGTTACCTGCTGCAAGACCATCCGTCAGACCCACAAGGGTGCCTGTCCGGTCCTGACCGGTGAGGTTGCCGGGAAGATCGCCGAGATGCTGGGGAGAAACGCAGAGTAATTTGATCCGTATCGTCGGGGGGATTGTATGCCTATCTATGAGTACCGCTGCACCGCCTGCGGCAAACTGTTTGAGAAGATCCAACGGTCGGATGCAGCCCCACCGGTATGCCCTCACTGCAGCTCTGCTGATGTCCAGAAGGAACTATCGACCTTTTCTGCGGGCCATGGGTCTGCGACTTACACCCCGGCTTGCTCCGGCGGCGGTTGAAAGCCACAGTGACACCGGTCGGTGTCATTCCCGGAGGTTCCATGAACGCTGGTAATCGCAATTTCACCATGGTCAGCCGCATCAGACGGAGCGGCATGCTGGTGGCCACACTCCTTCTGCTGCTCTCCCCTGGCGCCCACGCGACAGTCGGTGCAGTATCGTCATGCGCCGACTGCCACGGCAATCGTCAGCGGATGGATGCCTTCAACGCCGGGGGATTCGCGGTTACCCAGAAGGAGGTCCGGCAGCAGTCCCGTATGCCCGCCGGCTGTAACGACTGCCACCTGGGAAATCCGGATGCCGTTGACAAGCAGAAGGCCCACGAGGGGATGGCCCGGCTGTTGGTCGTGGCCAAGAAGGGGCTCACCCCCATGACCTCCGCTCGCCGCTTCCCGCTGGAATACGGCACCAATCAGATAAACCGGATCTTTGCCGTAACGGAGAAAAACGGGAAGAAGGTCCCCGACCCGTCGGTCGCGGCCCTCTCCTGGCATGACAAGCGCCGGGACACCCTCAGTCAAGATTTCGAGACCATGAAGAATACCTGCGGCAAATGCCACTCGAAGGAATTCGAGGAGTTCTCTCGCAGCACCATGGCCACCAACGGCAAGCAGAGCCAGTACAAGGGGTGGGTCGATCCGGCCCGCGGCCCCCACAACTGCGGGCCCTGGTTTGAAGGGAACTTCGACTCCATGCAGAGGAACACGGCGATTCCCCTGTCGCGCGACAGCCACCGGATCAATCAAAAGGCCTGCAATACCTGCCACGTGGGGTGCCTGGACTGCCATTTCTATCCACAGAAGAGTTCGGCAGCAGACCCTGCCAAGGGTGCCCACAGCTTTACCAAGACCCCGCCGCCGGAAAGCTGTTACGGCAACGGCCGGGCCTCCATCTGTCATGCGGGGCCGGAAGACCGCCGCCGGGGAGCCGGCTATTTCGGCGGGTCGTTCTCCTTCCCTGAGGGGAATCCCCCCGATGTCCATCTGAAGGCGAAGGTAGGCTGCCTCGACTGCCATGAAAGCACCAAGACCAACCCGGCCATCGGCCACGGTATGGTGAAACGCAAGGCCGGTGACTCCTGCGCCCGCTGCCACGGGGAGGCGGTCAGAAGCCATGGGACCTCCGTCCATCGGAACCTCTCCTGCGAGGCCTGTCACATCCAGCGTGTGGCCGGCTACCAGGGCACCTATTGGGGTCCGGGCACAATGGCCGGCAGCGCCACCCCCTATTTCAAGTTCAAGGCCTATTACGGCTATATGCCCCAGCCGATCCTGATCAGGGACCAGAAGGGTCGCTGGATCCCGGTTAAACCCTTCCCCATGGCGGTCATGAACCAGAAGGAAAGCCCCTTCAATCCGGGGCTGTACTGGCGGTTCCCGGCCGACCTGCCCGATCTGCAGCGTACCGACGATGCCTGGGCCTACGTGGGGCTGTTCGGCGGCCTGCCGGAAAACAACAAGGCCCTGCTCTGGATTCAGATGGACAAGATGTCCCACAAACTGGGCAAAAGCCGGGGCTGCGACTCGTGCCACGGGGCACCGGACGGTTCCCAGCTGCAGCAGGTTACCTGGGAGTACAGCGATCCGGGGGCGCTCCCCTTCAACGGCAGTCACGAGGTACAGGCAACCAGGGAAGGGCTGTTCATCCGTAACATGCAGTCGGAGGCAATTGAGCTCGAAAAGGGGTACACCTTGTCGGCCCTGGCGCCGTGGGTTTATTTTAAGGACAGGTGGCAGGTGAAGGGCGATTTTGCCCTCCCGATCGTCAGGGACCGGAAGGCCTATAGTTCTGTTCAGAGCGATCCGGCGAAGGCCCGCTCGGGAAAGATCGTTCACCACTAAGATACAAGGAGAAGAGAGATGAAAGAAGAGTTTTACGTTGAACGGATCGTACGGATAGTGGCCGGGACCTTTGTCATGGCCTCGCTGCTGCTGGCCCATTTCCACTCACCCAACTGGCTCTGGTTCACCGGCTTCGTCGGCCTGAACTTGTTCCAATCCGGCTTCACCCAGTTCTGCCCCATGTTCAACATCCTGCAGAAGATGGGTGTACCCCGTTTCCCGAAGAGCAGCTGCTGCAAATGAACTTCAGGATCACGGTACTCTGTGAAAATTCGGTAGGGCCGATCTCCGGCACCCTGGGTGAGCACGGTTTTGCCGCTCTGGTAGAGCCGGCCGGAGGGTCACCGCTCCTCTTTGACACCGGCCAGGGGGCGACACTGCTGCATAACGCCGGCAGGATGAACAAAGATCTGTCGATGCTGACCGGCGTGGTGCTCTCCCACGGCCACTACGACCACGCCGGAGGCCTCCTCCCGCTGCTCCGGGAGCACGGCCCCCGGACCGTCTACGGCCACCCGGAGATATTCAGACCCCGCCATCGTGTCAAGGATAACGGCGAGTGCTGGCCCATCGGCATGCCACAGGAGCGGGCGGAGCTGGAACAGGCAGGGGCAGTCTTCGACATGTCCGCCGTGTTCCGCGAAATTGCAGAAGGTGTCTACCTTACCGGCGAAGTCCCCCGGGCGACCGGTTTCGAGACCGGCGATCAGGGACTCTTCTGCGATTGCACCGGCCAGGAGGTAGACAGTACCCCTGATGACCAATCTCTCGTGCTGGAAACCACCAGGGGGTTGGTGGTGGTTGTCGGCTGCTGCCACGCCGGCTTGGTCAACACCCTGGAGCATGTGGCCTACTCTCTGGGACGGCGCGATGTGTACGCCGTGGTCGGCGGGACACATCTCGGCTTCTGCGGGCAGGAACAGCAGGAAAAAACCATTGCCGCCCTGAAGAGGTGGGGGGTACAAAAGATTGCCGCCAGCCACTGCACCGGTTTTGCCGCAGCTGCCCGCCTGTCGCGGGAGATGCCGCGGGAGTTTCAGCAGGCACTGGTCGGATATACCCTGGAAGTGTAACTCTACAAAACAACAGACGAAGGAGATGCAAAGATGAAGAAGTTGATTCTGGCCCTGATCATGGTATGCATGACTTGGTCCCTGGCCTTGGCCGCAGCCAAGGATGTCACGGCAAAGGATGCCAAGGCGCTGATGGACAAAAACAAGAACATATTCCTGTTGGATGTACGTACCCCTCAGGAGAACAGCCAGGGAAGACTGCCCGGCACGGTCCTGATCCCCATCAACGAGATCGAACGGCGGATCGCTGAAGTGCCAAAAAACAAAACTATTATGGTTTATTGTGCGGTTGGTTCGCGTTCCAAGCCGGTGGCCGAATTCCTCTCCCGGAACGGCTACAAGGAGGTCTATAACATGACCGACGGCATCGTCGGCTGGTACCGCAACGGTTTCCCCCTGCAGCGCTGATTCACCAACGACACGGGCCGCCGGAGTAACTCCGACGGCCCGTGAACCTTCCTGCGAATCCTCGCACCTCTACCATCCAAGGTCCAGGGACAGCCTTACAAACGGCACATCATCCACCCGGAAATCGTTCCGGTTCCCGCCGAAAAACATGAACCGGCGGTCGAAGGCGTAGCCCACAGTGGTCGTCACCTTAAACTCCGGTACCGGAAGGTAGCTCACCCCGCCCATCACCTTGTAATCGCTGTATTTCATGGCATTTGCGCCGTAGGCATCCTTAATTTCGTATTCGTCGCTGGCAAAATCCCCCGCGATGAACAGCTGCAGCTGTTTCGACGGCAGCCAGGTAACGGCCGGCCGCGGGGCAACCAGATCCAGCCGCCAACTCTCATTCGGCTGGTAGCTGATCCCCAGCGCAGGGATGAATTGTCCGGAATGATAGCCGAAACGGTAGATGAAACCGCCGACCAGGGAGATGCCGGTATCGAAGCGATATCCCCCCAGCAGCAGTACCGGCATACGCAGGGTATCGGCGGCTGATTCCCGGTAATCACCGTAAAAGCCGGGATAGAGCTTCAAACTTACAAAGGAGCGGTCATTGATCCGGTATCGTCCCCCGGCCTCCAGGAACAGTCCATGGAGCTCATGGGGGAGAGCCGCTTCAGCCGGAGCAGCGACCTTTTTGAGGCCGTAGCCGCCTCCCAGGGTCACTGAAAGCTGAGATGACATCTTGATCGTTCGGGCGATCTTGAGCCGATAGTCGGTCAGGGTTATATCGCCCGGGTGACCATGAACATCGGCGGCTGGCAGGTGACCGACGGATGCCTGCAGGTCCCATGCGCGAGTCGCCTCACCGAATGTGAGAGAACGTCCGGGCGCCGCCCCGCTCTCCCGCTCCTCTCCCGCTGCCGGCAGGACGCTGACGAGCATGATGGCTGCTGCAAGAATAAATGGCGTTAATCCAAATCGATACGAGCTCATACCATCCCCCTTTACTGCGGCTAAAAAGCTGACGGTCATTTTACCAGTCATCTCAGCAACCTCAAGATAATTATCTCTGTTTGTGAATATAATCAGCGCCGTTTTTTTTAGCCATTTGCGATAAAACGCTTTTGCATTTTGCCCCCCTCCGTGGTATTTATTGGCGATAAACTTTCGCCTGTATACGGATATCATCCGTTTTTCGCCATTCAGGAATTTTCAAATTTCATGGGGAGGTAACAGCGTATGAGTTATGAGGTAAAGAACAAGCAGTTGTTGAGCTGGGTTGAGTCCATTGCGGCACTGTGTGAGCCGGCCAACATCCACTGGTGTGACGGTTCCCAGGAGGAGTACGACTCCTTGTGTGAACAGCTGGTCAAGAGCGGCACCTTCAAGAAGCTGAACCCGGAGAAACGCCCCAACAGCTACCTGGCCTGGTCCGATCCGATCGATGTCGCCCGCGTAGAAGACCGTACCTTCATCTGCAGCCTCTCCAAAGACGATGCCGGCCCCACCAATAACTGGATGCACCCCAAAGAGATGAAAGAGAAGCTGAACGGCCTCTTCAAAGGCTGCATGAAGGGGCGTACCATGTACGTCATCCCCTTCTCCATGGGTCCGCTCGGCTCCAACATTGCCAAGATCGGCATCGAAATCTCCGACTCCCCCTATGTTGCCATCAACATGCGCATCATGACCCGCATGGGCAAGCAGGTCCTCGACGTCCTCGGTGACGGCGATTTCATCCCCTGCGTGCACACGGTCGGCGCACCGCTTCAGCCCGGCCAGCAGGATGTACCTTGGCCCTGCAATAAGGAAAAATACATCGTTCACTTCCCCGAAGAATACGCCATCTGGTCCTTCGGTTCCGGCTACGGCGGCAACGCCCTCCTGGGCAAGAAATGCTTCGCCCTCCGCATTGCCTCCAAGATCGGCAAGGATGAGGGATGGCTGGCCGAGCACATGCTGATCCTGGGTGTCGAGTCCCCCTCTGGTGAAAAATCCTATGTCGGCGCCGCCTTTCCCAGCGCCTGCGGCAAGACCAACTTCGCCATGCTGATTCCGCCCAAGCCCTTCCAGGAGAAGGGTTGGAAGGTTACCACAATCGGCGACGACATTGCCTGGATCAAGCCCGGCCCCGATGGCCAGGTCTACGCCATCAACCCGGAATTCGGCTATTTCGGCGTGGCCCCCGGTACCAACTACAAGACCAACCCCAACGCCATGATCTCCTGCGAGAAGAACTCCATCTTCACCAACGTGGCCCTGACCGAAGACGGAGATGTATGGTGGGAAGGGATGGACGGCGATGCCCCGGCAAAGCTGACCGACTGGCAGGGCCAGGAGTGGACTCCGGGTTGCGGCCGTCCGGCAGCACATCCCAACGCACGTTTTACGGCACCGGCCTCCCAGTGCCCCTGCATCGATCCTGACTGGGAAAACCCCAAAGGGGTACCCATCAGCGCCTTCATCTTCGGCGGCCGCCGCAAGGATACCGTGCCGCTGGTCTACCAGGC
>CAZSTJ010000133.1:0-10086 GCA_964609805.1 uncultured Geobacter sp.
GTCTCCACTCATGTATGCAACATTCATCATGATTTCATCTCCCTTACGACCAGGTCTGCAACTCTTTTGGGTGAAGCGGTTTCGATGTCTTCCGGTACCTTCTGGCCGGTGGTGAAGTAGGACAGGGGAAGCTTGTTCCGCAGGTGCGTGTTGACGATGCAGCCGAAGCTCATGCTTTCGTCCAGCTTGGTGAAGAGCAGTCTGCTGACCGGCAGTTCGTTGAACCTGCTGACCGCCTGGGCCAGTTCACGGTCGCGGGTGGTGGCCGAAAGGCAGAGATGGGTTTCGATATCCGGATGAACATCCAGGAACGCCTTCATATCCTGAATCTTCTTGCGGTCCCGCGGGCTGCGCCCGGCGGTGTCTATAAAGATCAGCTGTTTGTCGGCGTGGGCGACAAGCGCCTTGGAAAGCTCGGCCGGCGTCGATGCGATCACCATCGGCATGTTCATGATGCCGGAATAGGTCTGCAACTGGGCCACCGCACCGATCCGGAAGGTATCGATGGTGATCAGGGCCACGGAGACCCCCTGCTTGTAGGCCAGCGCGGCAAGTTTGGCGATGGTGGTCGTCTTGCCGACCCCGGTCGGGCCGACCATGGCCAGGATACGGGCCGAATTTTTCTTCAGTTTGAACGGACCGGAGCAGTCGACGCTCTCCTCGATCGACTTTTTCAGACGAATCCGCATCTGCTCGGCCGATTCGCCCCGGACGGCCGCTTCCGACACGGTCGGCATCAGACGGGAGATCGCAGCGTCCTCCACACCGTTGTCACGGAGTTCCTCCATAATTTTGGCGACCTCCCGGGCTCCGCCGGCCTGCTGCGCCGTCTGCCGCTGCCGGGTCGGCTGTTCTCTCCCGGGCAGGCCATTCTTCTCCAGTGAGCGCTGCAGAACCTTTTTCAACTCCTCTACCTCGGTCTGCGGCAGGTTCGCGGCGCTCAGGAGAGACTCGGGCCTTTCCTGCACGACGCGGCGGGACTCCTGGCGCGGCGGAGCAGGCTGAGGTTTCGGGGGTGGTGGCGCTGCAGCCTGACGGGCAGCCGCCTCCCGCTCCCTCACCGTGAGGGTCTCGACCCGGGCCCGCAGATCCCTGAGTTCTCGGGCCATGGGGGCCAGCATCGATTTCTGGAATTCATCCAGCGTGTTCAACTCCGGCTTCTCCCGCTCGGGTGGTGGCGCATAGCTGATCTTCGGGGCATTGTCCAGGGCAGCGGTCACCTCGAAGTACGGCTTGGAGAAGCGCCCCAGGAACCCCTTGGGCTTCTCCTTCTTTGACGAGAGGATCATTGCGTCCGGGCCGAACTCGCTTTTCACCATACGGAGGGCTTCCGGCATGTCGATTGCCTTGAAAGTTTTAACTTGCATTGAGTGTCACCATCCCTAGAGATTGGATTTTTATGTTCGGCGGGATCTCGTTGTGGGAGAGCACCGCCAGGTTCGGCATGAATCGTTCCGTCAGCTTCTTGACATGGCGCCTGATGGAGGGTGAGGCAATCACCAGCGGGTTGGTCCCGGTCTGGTTGAACTTGTCCATCTCGCTGCGCAGTTTGAACAGGATATGCTGGGCCGTGGCCGGCTCGATCGCCAGGAAGGTTCCCTGGTCCGAGGTCTGCACGCCGTCGATGACCGCCTCCTCCACACTCCGGTCGAGGCTGAGGAGACAGAGGGTGTCATCATCCTTCTTGTACTGTTCGACAATGAAACGTCCCAGGGTCTGACGGACGAATTCGGTCAGCATGTCCGGATCCTTGGTGAGGGGACCGTATTCTGCCAGGGTTTCGACGATGGTACGCAGGTCGCGGATGGAAACGCCTTCGCGGAGCAGGTTTCTGACCACCCGCAGCACGGTGCCGAGGTTGAGCACCGAGGGGATCAGGTCATCGACCACCTTGGGACAGACCGTACTCAGGTTGTCCAGCAGCTGCTGCAGCTCGTGACGGCCGACCAGCTCGTGGGCATGTTTCTTGATGATCTCTCCGATATGGGTGGCGATAATAGTGGTGGTATCGACCACCGTGTAGCCGTAGAGCTGTGCCTGGTCCTTGTCGGCGCTGCTGATCCAGACCGCCGGCAGACCGAATACCGGCTCGGTGGTGCGCTCGCCTTCGATCTGCCCCGAACTGGCGCCAGAGTCCATGGCCATGAACTGGCCGGTCAGCTCGCCGCCGGCGATCTTGGCACCCTTGATGAGGATGTTGTACTCATAGGGGCGCAGCTGCAGGTTGTCGTGGATATGGATCGGAGGGATGATGAAACCCATCTTCTGGGCGTACTGGCGGCGGATATTGCGGATCCGGTCCAGCAGTTCCCCTGCCTGTGCGGCATCTACCAGCGGCACCAGACCGTAGCCGACCTCCAGCTCCAACAGTTCGAGCGGCTTGATGGAACTGACGTGATCGATATTATCTTCGGCAGAGGCCATCGTCAGCTGTTCCTGGTCGCCGTCGCTCTCTACCGCCTTTTCCTTGGCGATACGGCCGGCCGCGTAAGAGATCCCCGAGAGGAGGAAGAACGCGAAGTGAGGGAACCCCGGGATAAGGGCAAAGGCGAAGAGTATCCCGGAGACCATGTAGAACACCTTGGGGTAGTTGAGGAACTGGCCGCTGATCTCGTTGCCGAAGCTGTTCTCGTCGGCAGAACGGGTGACGATGATACCGGCGGCGGTGGAGATGATCAGGGCTGGGATCTGCGCCAGGAGCCCCTCACCGACGGTCAGGAGACTGTAGTTGGCGAGTGCTGCGTCTAAGGCCATTCCCTGCTGCCAGACCCCGATAACGAAGCCGCCCACCAGGTTGATCAGCATGATCATGATACCGGCCACGGCATCACCGCGGACGAACTTGCTGGCACCGTCCATGGAACCGTAGAAGTCTGCCTCACGAGCAATCTTGGTCCGGCGCTTCTTGGCCTCGCTCTCGGTAATGTTGCCGGAGGAGAGATCGGCATCGATGGCCATCTGCTTGCCCGGCATGGCGTCGAGGGTAAACCGGGCGGCAACCTCTGCCACGCGCCCGGCACCCTTGGTGATAACGGTGAAGTTGATGACGATCAGGATCAGAAAGAGAACCGCACCGACCACGTAGTTGCCGCCCACCACGAACTGGCCGAAGGCCATGATGACCGCACCCGCCGCCTCGGGTCCTTCGTTGCCATGGAGCAGGATCAGGCGGGTCGAGGCGATATTGAGGGCAAGTCGGAACAGGGTGGTTACCAGCAGGATCGAGGGGAATACGGAGAAATCCAGGGCCTGGGTGGTATAGAGGGTGATCAGCAGGATTGCCAGGGCGATGGTGATGTTTGCCGCGAGAAAGATATCGAGGAGAAAGGCCGGCAGCGGGATGATCATCAGGGCCAGCACGCCGATCAAAGCCACCGCCATGATGATATCGGTGTTGTTCTTTAATGTCTGTCCGTCGAATGTCAGGGCGGCCGGTTGTGACATGGATGCTTCCCCTGGTCTGTGAGAATGGGTCCCGCGATAACCATGTTGTGCAACCGGTGTGCCATGACCGATTTTTCTTATTTTGTCTTGCTATATCAAATTGTTATGCACATAAGGCACTGTTTGAAAGCGAGTCGGGAGTTTGACACGAGGGGGTAATGGGGGGATGTCAGGTCAAGGTTTTGACGTGGAGGTCGATTAAGAGGAATGATTCAGCTTTTTGTGTCGGAATTCCGACAGGCAGGGAGGGAGAAGGCTCGACACCACCTTACTCATCCTTCGCAGGGGCGTCTGGATTCAGGCGGAATTCCACACGTTCAGCCCGAAGGCCGCTTACCTGTGTAGTACTCAGCAAATGCCCGGTCCATGTGACTGATATGGTTAACCAGCCACTGGATCATGACTCGTTTCTCCGCCAAGACCGTCTCACGTCCTGGTTCCTGTCCATCAACCAACTCTTTCAGACGGGTAAAATCGGCCAGGAATTCGGCGTGCGCCGCCTTCTGTGCCGGCAGCTCAGGATATTTGGCACCGGTCATGACCAGTTCTTCATCATGGAAATGATGGCCGGTATAGTCTGAAAGAAAATCCACCAGTTCTTTCAGTTCGGCACTTCCCGTTCCATCTGTACAGGCCGAAGAGAACGTTTCGAAACGGGCAAAGATTTCCTTGTGTTGGTCATCGATGTAGTCGATCCCGGTTGCCAGCTCTTCCTTCCAGTAAATACTCATATGAAACCTCCTGCTCTCAGGCCGGGACCGGCTAACCGGCACCCGGCCTGCTGTGTCCGGCCTTAGTGTTTCAGGTCTTGAAGCGGCAGACCAGGGTGTGCAGGTCGTTGGCCAGGCGATTCACCGACGAGGCGGCATCCGCTGATTCCATGGCCCCCCGGGCAGAGCCCTGGACCACCTCAGTGACCTGCTGGATGTTATTGGTGATTTCGTTGGTGGTGGCGGTCTGCTCTTCGGCAGCGGTGGCGATCTGGGTCACCTGGCTGTTTACCGAGTTGATCTGCTGCAGAATCTCGGCCAGGGCCTGTCCTGATTTTTCGGCCTCCACTGTCCCTCTCAGGACCTCACCGACCCCCATTTCCATCTCTTGAACCGCCGCCTTGGTATCGCTCTGGATTGCCTTGATCATCCCGCTGATCTCTTTCGTCGCCTTGGTGGTACGTTCTGCCAATGCCCGCACCTCGTCGGCCACTACAGCGAAGCCACGCCCCTGCTCACCGGCCCTGGCCGCTTCGATAGCTGCGTTGAGGGCCAGCAGGTTGGTCTGGTCGGCAATATCCTCAATGGTGCCGATAATGGCACCAATTTCCTCGCTGCTGGCACCCAGCTTTTCTACGGTACGGGCAGACCCCTGAACCCGTTCCGCTATCTTGTGCATCCCCTGAACTGTGCTTTCTACCACAGCCGCACCGCTCTCTGCAGCGCTGCTCGCCAAGGATGCGCTGTCTGCTGCATGGTGGCAATTCTGGGCGATATCACCTGAAGTTGCCGCCATCTCCTCGCTGGCCGTAGCCACGGTTACCGTCTGGCTGGCCACTTCCTCGGCGCCGGTTGCGATCTGCTCAGCGGTGGCATGGAGCTGGTTGGCGGCCGATGCCAGCTGGGTTGAGGTCATTGACACCTGGCCGATGATCTGCCGGACGCTCTCAATGAACTGGTTGAACCAGCGGCTGGCAATGGATATCTCATCATTGCTGGAATCATCCAGTCTTTTGGTCAGGTCGCCTTCCCCCTCGGCAACATCCTTCAGCAGTGTTACCATGGAGTTGATCGGTCGGAGCACCTGCCGGATGATCCAGCCAGCCAGGCCGGCCTGGAGCAGGATGCCGACCAGACCGATGACCAGACCCTCGGTTATGGCCCGCCGAACGTTGTTGTCGAACTCCGCATCAGAAGCCTTCATCTTCTTATCCAGGGAGGCGACAAACAGATCCATCTTGGACTCAATGGATTTAACCGGGGTATCCAGCCGGCCGTCCATAACCCGAATTTCCGGGGTGATCTCATTGGTTCCCTTCAGCAATGGCAGCATCTTCTCCTCGAAGATGCTAATAGTCTCCTGCAATGAGGCCTTGACCTCTCCTGCCAGTTTTTTCTCCTCCTCTGTCTCAGCCACCTTAAGGACTTCGTCAATGATGGTCAGCGAGTCATCCTTTGCTGTTTTCCACTCTCTGGCCGTTTCGGCCAGGTTACGGTTGATGACCGCGTCCGCCGCAATCTGGTACAACGCCATGCCTCTCATGGAGGCCTCCTTGGCCATGACAGCGTCCTGCGACCGCTTAGCCCCGACATCCTGCATCCTCCGGAGTTCCCGCAGGTCAAAGAAGTTCATCCCGACGATCCCGATAACAATCAACATGGCAATACAGACATTAATAATGATCTTCGATTTGATCGTGGCCATACCTTTCCCCTCGGTTCGAATTTTTCCTTCCAACCTAGTTTATCGGTAGCCGCAACATTAACTTAAACAAAAAATATTACACAACGATTGACTATATCTAATTATTATCCAGTTCACCCCTTTGACGGACCACCTTATACTTTTTATGTTGCTGTTATCGTTGAGTCTAAAATTTCAAGAGCAACGAATAAGTTAATTGGTTCAAATAAATAAATGTTTTAAATCACCTATAGACCCGGCTCTGCCTGTTTAGTTAAATATATTTTATAAATTATGTAGCATGACAATGTTTTTATAATAATTTCAGCATAACATACTGATATATTTGAGTGCTTTCGTAATTTTTATTATTTTTATTAATATTTATTTAAAATTGTCGATACGTAACAGGTACAAACGTAATAAACGATTCATCCGCAGTATGCTCGGCTTGCTACGGAGAAACGCCGATAAAGGAGACAACAGATGAACAAATTGGCTCAGCTTTCTCTCGGGGTTAAAATTTCTCTGGTACAGGCCATTACCATTATATTCGTCATGGGGATATTCACCCTGACGCTCTCCGCAATGATCACCAGGAAACTGGAACAACGCACCATAAAGGAGCTTACCCAGCAGGTTGCCATGCTGACTGAGCACCTCTCTTCCTACCAGGCGAACCTTGCCATCAGTGCCGACAAGCAGATGGCCGTCTTCCGGACCTACTTTGCCGACTCGTTTACCAGCAACCCGGCAAAAACCGTTCTGGTTGGTGACAAGCAGGTACCGGTCCTTACTTCGGGATCGACCATACTCAATCTGAACAGTGATCTTGTCGACCGCTTTACCAGGATCACCAAAGATGTCGGCACGATATTCGTGCGTACCGGTGATGACTTCATCCGGATCAGTACCTCCCTGAAAAAAGAGGATGGCAGCCGCGCAATCGGAACGGCGCTCGACCGGTCACACCCCGCGTACCAGGGACTGCTCAAGGGGGAGGAGTTCACCGGCAAGGCCACACTGTTCGGCAGGGATTACATGACCAAATACGTTCCCATCAAGGACAAATCCGGCAGCGTCATCGCCGTACTCTTCATTGGCTACGACATTACCGCCAGCCTTAAGGCTCTCAATGAAAAGATTCGCAGCACCAAGATCGGCGAAACCGGTTATTTTTACGCCCTTGAAGCAAAGGAGGGGAAGGATCTGGGGAAACTGCAGATTCACCCGACAAAAGAGGGTAGCAACATCCTCGAAGCAAAGGATTCCAAGGGGCATGAATTCATCAAGGAGATACTCAAACGGAAAGACGGTGTCATCCGCTACCCGTGGATCAATAAGGAACTGAACGAGACCGCTCCACGCGAAAAGCTGGTTGTTTTCAAACATTTTAAGGATTGGAACTGGGTGATTGCCGGCGGGTCTTATGTATCCGAGGTGAATGCCGAGGCAAGCATGCTCCGCACCGCCATGACGGGTGCAACACTTCTTGCCGTAATCATTCTCATGCTGATGTTCATGTACATTGTCCGCCGCTGGATCTCCCGGCCAATGGGTGAAGCGATCTCCATGACCACGCTGCTGGCATCGGGCGACTTCAGGAATGTTATTGAAATTGGAGCCGGCACGCCCAGACCGGTTGACGAAGTTGAGCTCTTATCGCAAGAAATCCAGCGTATGGCAGGATCACTCAAGGCGCTCCTGATTAAGATAAACGTGTCATCGGCAGAGGTCTCTGAGGCGGCGGCCACCGTAAACGCCTCCGCTGAAAAGATCGCCACCGGTGCCGAAGAGGTGGCGGCCCAGGCAGCTACCGTGGCCACTGCAGGCGAGGAGATGTCAGCCACCTCCGGTGACATTGCCCAGAACTGCCAGTTGGCAGCCGACGGGGCTCAGCAGGCAGCCAGAACGGCCAGTAACGGTGCTGAGGTGGTTGAAAATACTGTTGTAGTCATGGGACAGATCGCCGAAAAGGTGCAGGAATCATCCCGGACGGTAGAAAATCTTGGGGCACGGAGTGACCAAATAGGTACCATCATCGGGACGATAGAGGATATTGCCGACCAGACCAACCTGCTGGCCCTGAACGCCGCAATCGAGGCTGCCCGGGCCGGAGAGCAGGGGCGCGGTTTCGCGGTCGTTGCCGATGAAGTGCGGGCCCTGGCCGTGCGTACCACCCGTGCAACGCAGGAGATCAGCGAAATGATCAAGGCTATTCAGAAGGAGACGAAAGAGGCCGTTGGCGCTATGGAGCAGGGAGTGCATCAGGTTGAGGTCGGGACAGCAGAAGCGGCCAAGTCCGGGCAGGCACTGCAGGCAATTCTGCAACAGGTAAATGATGTTGCCATGCAGGTCCACCAGATTGCAACCGCTGCAGAAGAGCAGACGGCAACGACCAGCGAAATTTCCAGCAACATGATTCAGATTACCGAGGTGGTACAACAGACATCACACAGTGCACACGAATCCGCTACTGCAGCAGCTCAGCTGAGCAGCAATGCCGAAGTGCTTCAGCAACTGGTCAGACAGTTCAAGCTGTAGGCGCCGCCATCAGCTCAGCCCCTTGATTTTTCCGCCCTGCCTCCACTCTTGTTCATCTTGAGTGGCGGCAGGGTTCGACTCGAGATTCTGTCCGGCGGATCTTCTTGGCTTTTCAGACTCATATCAATGCTCCCCGCCTTCCCGCATAAATAAATCTTCCCGCTGCATTCAATTCCCCTAAAGTATTTCCAATGACCCGCCGATTAGTAGATATGAGTACTGCTGGTGCGAAATGCCCCACCACAAATCCAATTAGGGACGATGCATATGAACTTAACGATTAAACAACGACTGATGTGTCTGGTAGCCCTCTCAAGCATCTTCATCGCATTAATCGGGGGGGGCGGACTGCTTGCCTTGAAGCGGGCCAATGCCGATATGGAAGTCATGTTCAGAGAGAACCTCACCGGTGTGAAACATCTGTCAGATATTGCCAGCCGGATACGGGAATGCCGGATTCAACTGCTCCTCTCTATCCAGCATGATCAGCGCCTGGAGTCCAGTAAGAAACATGATCATCCGGTACGGGTGCATCTTGACCTGGTGGGGCAGAAGAGTACGGAGTTGGAATCCACTCTTACTGCCTACGCAACCACAATGAACCCAGACAATCCGGAGGAGAAGAAACTGATTGGGGACTTCAATGTTGCGGTGGGAAATCTGATCAAAGACGGCTACAAACCATGTGTTGCTGCCGTGGAATCGGGAGATTTTGATCGTGCAGTCGATCTGACCCTTGACACGGTCAATCCGCTGGCGAAAGCGGCAACAGTTCTGTTGGAAGAACTCAATAAACAGGAGCTTGCCCAGTCAGAACGAAATTATCTAAAAGCCAAAGCGGCCTACAAGCGTGGTGTTTTCGCTTCCCTCGTACTTTTGGCCGTTACTATATCTCTCTCCGTTTTGATTGCCGTTTTCATTATTAGAAGCATAAGCAGGGCCAGCGCTGACCTGGCGGTCGCAGCCAATCGTATGGCAGAAGGCGACCTGACGGTCCGCGTCGGGCATGCGGCCAACGACGAGATGGGGAGAGTGGGACGGGCCTTCAACTCCATGGCCGACTCATTCGCCGCCATGATCGGCCAGGTGACGCAGACATCCACCCGCATCGCAACGGCGGCAACTCAGGTCTATGGTACCTCGGAACAGATGGCAACCGGCGCCGAGCAGGTAGCATCCCAGGCAGCTACCGTAGCGACCGCCAGTGAGGAGATGTCTGCCACCTCCGGAGATATCGCCCACAACTGCATGCTGGCCGCCGAATCATCACAGGAGGCAAGCCGCCGTGCTGAGGAGGGGGTTGTCGTTGTCGAGGGGGCGGTCACCATCATGAACCAGATCGCCGGCAGGGTGCAGGAAACCGCCAGAACCGTGGAGAACCTCGGGGCCAGCAGCCAGCAGATCGGCGCCATCATCAACACCATCGAAGACATCGCCGACCAGACCAACCTTCTGGCACTGAATGCAGCCATCGAGGCAGCACGGGCAGGCGAGCAGGGACGGGGATTCGCCGTCGTTGCCGACGAGGTCCGAGCCCTGGCGGAAAGGACTACCAAGGCGACCAAAGAGATCAGCGGGATGATCAAGACCATCCAGAACGAAACGAAGGTGGCTGTGACTGCAATGGAACAAGGTGTCAGGGATGTCGAGCATGGCCGGACCGAATCGGCCCGCTCCGGTGAATCTATCCAGGGGATTCTGCAT
>CAZSTJ010000134.1:0-10084 GCA_964609805.1 uncultured Geobacter sp.
GGTAGGCTACGGCACCAAGATGGGGCTGGCACCGATGCACACCTGGAAACCGGACGCCTACGGTGAGGCCCCCGGCCTTGTCGGAGCCATGCTGGCCGGAGGCCTTGCCAACTGCGGGCTCCTGGGGCTGATCCGCATCTATCAGATCGTCATGGCCGCCCCCGACGTCCAGTTCTACCGGGCCTGCCTGATCGGCATGGGCATCTTTTCCATCGGGCTGGCAGCGGTCTTCCTGACCCGTCAGACCGATATCAAACGGATGCTGGCCTATTCCAGCGTCGAGCACATGGGGCTGTTCGCCGTAGCGTTGGGGCTGGGTGGAAAGGCACTGTACGGGGTCATGCTCCACCTGATCGGTAACGGCCTGGCCAAGGGGGTACTGTTTCTCACCTCCGGCAATATCCACCGTGCCTTCGCCTCCAAGAGCCGTGATGTGGCGCGGGGGACCCTCAAACGGGCACCCTGGACCGGGGCCCTGTTTCTTGCAGGGTTCATGGCCATGACCGGCTCTCCACCGTTTCTCCCCTTTGCCAGCGAGTTCGCCTTCTTTTCCGCCGCCTTCGCCCAGGGACAGCTCATGACCGGTGCCCTGACGGTACTCTTCTTCATTATCGCGTTCCTCGGCATGTCGCTGACCGTGATACCGGTGGTATTCGGGGAACCGCCAAAGGACCGGGAGCGGACCAAATATCATGAAACGCCCCTGCTGGTGGCCCCCCCCCTGATCCTGCTGCTGGCGCTGGGGATACTGGGGCTCTGGCTGCCCCAGCCGCTGTTCCGCCTGTTCAACGAGGCGGCGGGTCTCTTGGGGGTGGTGCCATGAACGGCGAACAACTGCTGAAGACCTTTCGCAACGGCGGCAGCCTCCTCCTGGGAGAGGTGCCGTTGCTGTCAACGGACGACTTCCTCCAGACGATCGTCGACCTGACCGGGACCGGGTGGCGCATCGCCTCCTATTTCGGCGTACCGACGGCGGAGGGTGCTGACCTCTGGTGCATACTGGCCGGCAGCAACGAACGGCTCGGGCTCCTCCGCTCGCAGTCGGGACCATCACTGCCGAGCATCGTTTCGGTCTGCCCCGAGGCGCACCTGTTTGAACGGGAGATTGCCGAGCAGTGCGGAATCCCCCTTGACGGGCACCCCTGGGACAAACCGGTCCGCTACGTCCGTTCGGGCCATGGAGGACGCGATGCCTGGGGGCGTGCTGCCGATACGGAGATCCTCCCCTGTGTCGGCGAATTCTTCCGGGTTGACGGCCACGAAACCCATGAGGTGGCGGTGGGACCGGTTCATGCCGGCATCATCGAACCGGGGCACTTCCGTTTCCAGTGCCACGGTGAGACGGTCTTCCACCTTGAAATAGCCCTCGGCTACCAGCATCGGGGCATCGAGCGCGCCCTCTGCGGCGGGCCGCACCCCGCCACCATGGTACAGATGGAAACCGTTGCCGGCGACACCACGATCGGTCATGCCACGGCCTATGCCACCATCAGGGAAGAGCTGGCCGGGATGGAGGCGCCGCCCCGTGCCCAAGCCCTCCGTGCCGTGGCCCAGGAGCTGGAGCGTCTGGCAAATCATTGCGGAGATCTGGGCGCCCTGGCCGGTGATGTCGGTTTCCTGCCGACCATGTCCTTCTGTGGTAGAATCAGGGGGGATTTTCTCAACGCATCGGCCCACCTCTGCGGCAGCAGGTTCGGACGCGGGCTGGTACGCCCCGGGGGGGTGCTCTATGAGTGCCGCCCGGATCAGGCGACGGCCCTGGCGGAACGACTGGAATCCATCGGGCGGGATTATGCGGGGGCGGTGGAACTGCTCTGGAATTCTTCTTCAGTCATGGACCGTTTTGAACAAACGGGGATTGTGCGGCCTGATGATGCCCGCGCCCTGGGGCTGGTGGGTCCGGCGGCACGGGCCAGCGGTGTGAATCGCGACATACGCAGGGACCACCCCTATGGCGGCTACCGCACCCTCACCCCCGCAACCGTCTCGGAGAGCGGCGGTGACGTCCATGCCCGGGCTCTGGTGCGCTGGCGGGAATCCCGTGAATCGCTCCACTATCTGCAGCAGCAGCTGACATCCCTCCCCTCCGGCGAACGGCTGGTCCCCTGCGGCACCCCCCGGGGGGAACGGATCGCCGTCGCCCTGACGGAGGGGTGGCGCGGCGAGATCTGCCATGTGGCCATCACCGACGCCGCGGGCCGGTTTGCCCGCTACAAGATCACGGACCCGTCGTTCCATAACTGGAGCGGCCTGGCCATGTCCCTGCGTAACGAGCAGATCTCGGACTTCCCCCTCTGCAACAAGAGCTTTAATCTCTCCTACTGCGGGTACGATCTCTAATCGGTTGTTAAACAGCGGGGGGATGTTACCGTTTGAACCTGCGGGCAAGCTCAAGCACGCGCTTGACGCGGGAGACAACGCGGAGTGGTTGGACCGGCTTGGGGATAAAATCGATAAAGCCGAAATCCAGCGCCTTCTGCTCATCCTCGGAAGAAGCCTTCGACGTCAGCATGATGACCGGGATATCGGCGGTTAGGGGATTGGCCTTGAGGGCCCGCATGAGGCCGAAGCCGTCCATGCGCGGCATGACCGAATCGGTAATGATCAGGCGCGGGCGTTCACTGATGGCGATCTTGAGCCCCTCCAGGCCGTCGACGGCGACCAGCACCTGATAGCCGGCACGGGCCAGGGCAACCTGGATAAGATTGGCCACCGGGGGTGAATCCTCCACGACCAGGATAAACTCACTCTCCACTGCCTTTACCGGACTCTTCAGATAAAACTTGGCAATGGCATCGAGGATCTCCCGCCGTGTCGCAATCACCGGGATAATCTGGAACCCGGTGATGCGGGTCAACATCTCCATGGTTTCCGTATCGAAGGGATCGGTAAGCGCCACTGCCAGCATGTGTTCTTTCTGCCGGAGCGGAAAGACCAGCTTTTTCATGGCGAAATCGGAGGGGAGCAGGTCGATCAGGTCCTGGGGAAAGGTATGGTCGATGAAGCCCTTGACGGTCTTGAAATTGAACTGGGCACCGAGGGCATCCGCCAGTTCCTCCTCGGTAATGACCCCCATCTCCTCCAGCACGGTGCCAAGGCGCTCCTTGGTCCCCTTCTGACGTTCGAGGGCCCTCTCCAGCGTCTTCTTGCTGATGATTTCAGCCTCTACCAGGATGTCACCGAGATGCTTCATGCTGGATGCCCCATCGTCGTCAACCGGTTGCTACTGCGTCGCGCACGCCCCGACCGTAGATTGGGAAGGGATTGTAGCCCAATTATCAACCAGCCGCAATCATTATGTAAACGACCTTTAATACCCCCAAAAACAGAACGAGCCCGGAAGATAACTCTTCCGGGCTCGTAATTTTCTGTATGGGGACCGGGCTTAGTTCGGGTAAACCGAGACCTTCTTGCGATCCTTACCCATGCGCTCGAATTTCACGATGCCTTCGATCAGGGCGAAAAGGGTATAATCCTTGCCGCAGCCGACATTGTTGCCGGGATGAATCTGGGTGCCGCGCTGACGATAGATGATGTTGCCGGCCTTTACGAGTTCGCCGCCGAATTTCTTGCAGCCAAGGCGCTGTCCATCCGAATCCCTGCCGTTACGTGAACTGCCTACACCTTTCTTATGTGCCATTTCCGTTTCTCCTCGGGAAAATTACGTTGCTGAATAATATTAAGCGCTGATCGTTTCGATCTTCAGCACCGTACGGTGCTGGCGATGACCACGCAGCTTGCGGGTCCCCTTGCGGCGCTTGGACTTGAACACCAGGATCTTCTTGTCCTTGCCCTGGGCTGCAATCTTGGCGGTAACCGAAGCGCCGGCAACAACCGGAGCACCGATCGCGATCTTCTCGCCACCGATCATCAGAACATCAGAAAACTCAATCTTGTCGCCGATTGCGCCTTCAAGCTTTTCAACCTTGAGGAATTCGCCCTCAGCAACCTTGTATTGTTTGCCACCGGTTTTAATAACTGCGTACATAAGCCATTCTCCATCTGCGTCATTTTTTGAAGAGTTATGGACTATAGTGAAGTGCCCAATATATGTCAAGCAGAAATTTGCGGACAAAAACAAACTTAAATTTCAGTGACCGATTTCCTCTATTTACTCGATTGTGCCATTTATGGCACAATTAAAACTTATGATGCAAGACACCCGTCATCACGACACATATCACACGTACCGGAGCCTGCATGGACCCCATCGTCACCTATAAAGAACGCTGCCGCCGCTGCTACTCCTGCGTCCGCACCTGCCCGGTCAAGGCCATCAAGGTCGATCAGGGCTTTGCCCAGATCATCTACGACCGCTGCATCGGCTGCGGCAACTGCCTCAGCTGCCCCCAGAACGCCAAGGTCGTGGTGGACCGCATGGTAAGAACCCAGGAACTGCTCGCCTCGGGAGCCCCGGTCGTGGCGGTCCTCGGCTGCTCCTTCCCGGCCTTCTTCCATGCCATCACCGCGGGTCAACTGGTGGCAGGACTCAAAAGCCTCGGCTTCCTGGAGGTACATGAGGGAGCCTACGGCGCCCGCATGATTGCCGCCAGCTACCGGGACACCCTGGAAGGGTCCGACCGACCGATGATCTCGTCACACTGTCCGGCGGTCGTCGACCTGGTGGAACGCCACTTCCCTAAACTGCTCCCCAACCTTATGGGGGTCGTCTCGCCGATGATCGCCATGGGACGCTTCATCAAGGAGACCCTGGGCGAAGAGACAAAGGTGGTGTACCTGAGCACCTGCATCGCCGCCAAGTTCGAGATCCAGGCCCGGGAGTCCTCCAACGCCATCGATGTGGTACTGACCTACCAGGAACTGGACAAACTCTTCAAAAGCCGCGGCATCAACCCGGCATCCCTCGGCGAGGCACCGTTCGACGGCATCGAGCCGGGCGAGGGGAGACTCTTCACCCTGACCGGCGGACCGCTCAAGGTATTCGGCATCCAGCCCGACTTTCTCGACACCCGTATCATCAGCAGCGAGGGAGAAACCCACACCATCGACATCATCCGCGACCTGTCGGCGGGCAAGATCGCCCCCGACTTTGTGGACCTGCGCTTCTGCGACGGCGGCTGCGTCGACGGCCCGGCGCGCGACCGGCAGCTGAACCATTTCTACAAACGCAAACTGATCGTCAACCACAACAGCAGCAAGATACCGTATCGGACCGCCCCCCACTATGAGGCCGGAACACCCCGGCCTGACCTGCGCCGCTCCTTTTCCGACAAGTCGCGCCGGCTCCCCGGCCCCGGCAAGGAAGACATCAAACGGATCCTGCATTCCACCAACAAATTCACCCAGGGGGACGAACTCAACTGCCGCGCCTGCGGCTACAAGACCTGCCGTGAGCACGCCGTGGCGGTCTACCAGGGGCTGGCTGACATCGAGATGTGCCTCCCCCATAACATGCAGCAGATCGAGGAGGACCGGGGCCGCCTGATGCAGAAGTTCGAACTGATGCGACGGGAACTGGACCGGCAGGCCGGCGACGACCTGATCGTCGGCGAAGATCCCGGCATCCAGGAGGTGCTGAAACTGATCCACCAGGTTGGCCCGACCCCCACGACCGTCCTGATCCGGGGGGAGACCGGCACCGGCAAGGAGCTGACCGCCCGGGCCATCCACCGGTTGAGCCAGCGTAACGACAAACCGTTGGTAACGGTAAACTGCACCACCATCACCGATTCGCTCCTGGAGAGCGAACTCTTCGGCCACAAGAAAGGGGCCTTCACCGGGGCCATTGCCGACAAGAAGGGGCTCTTCGAGGCCGCCAATGGCGGCACCATCTTCCTGGACGAGATCGGCGACATCACCCCCAAACTGCAGGCAGAACTGCTGCGACTGCTTGACCTGGGCGAGGTCCGCCCCGTCGGCGGGACGGGCACCCATAAGGTTGACGTGCGACTCATCGCCGCCACCAACAAGGACCTGGAGCGGGGGGTACGGGACGGCTGGTTCCGCGAAGACCTCTATTACCGCCTGAACGTCTTCAGCATCCTGCTGCCGCCGTTGCGGGACCGGAGCGGCTCCATCCCCTCCCTGGCGCAGCATTTCCTCGAGAAGGCCCGCAAGAAATTGAACAAGAACATCGCCGGCATCGAGGAGCGGGCCGTCAAGGCCATGCAGCATTATCCCTGGCCGGGTAACATCCGGGAGATGCAGAACATCATCGAGCGCTCGTCGGTACTGGCCCAGGACGACATCATCCGACTGGAGAATCTCCCGACGGTCTTTACCGACACCTACGAGTGCTGCGCCGATGATGAAGTGAACCGACGACGGGCATCCTTCAAGGCCGAACGGGAGCTGCATGTCAGCCGCACCGAGAAGAACCTGATCAAACGCTATCTGGACGAAACCGGCGGCAACGTGGCCAAGGCGGCGCGGCAGGCCAACATCCCCCGCCGCACCTTCTACCGGCTGCTGGAGAAGTACGGCATCGAGGTGCAGCGGGAGCGGCCGCAGGTTTTACAATAGTGTATACTTTTGGCCACCAGTGTGCCATTTTATGCACACTTTTTCTGTTTACACAAAAAGATCGCTGCGGTCCTTAAGCGCAACATATTGTTTTTGTTGCCTAATAAAATTTACTTCTCATTTGGCATGGTATTAGCAAAAGAGTACGGACATATCGTCGCACTCACAAACGCACGACACCATACACACCAAAGAGGAGGAAAAAAACCATGGGAAGAATGAGAGAGAATCCGCGGTACAATGTCATCTCGATGCGCATCAGCGATGAGGAGCGTGAAAGCCTGGAGTCAATCATGAGCCAGACACACCTCAGCATCTCCGATATCATGCGCGAGGCAATGGGATACTTTGCTGCCAACTACAGCCAGATCGAGTCTCAGCGCAAGGCCGCTTGATCCGCATCGCATACCGGGCAGCGCAGCAGTCACGAAAAAAGGCGGGGGATCTCCCCCGCCTTTTTCTTTTTTCGATAACAGCCGGTATCAGTTAATCAGGATCTCGAACTGCTCCTGATGGAAACCGGGCTTGGCACGCACGGTGATCCGCTTCTTGAACTTCTTCTCAAGCTCCTCCAGCCCCCGCCGCTCCTCGTCGTAGAGCAGGTCAGCCACCTGCGGATGCACGGTGACCATGGCCTTGGTCCCCCTGATATCCAGCATCTCACGCCGCAATTCGCGGAAGATCTCATGACAGACCGTGGTCTTCGACTTGATGTACCCGCGCCCTTCGCAGTAGGGGCACGGCTCGCACATCATCCGGCCGATGCTTTCACGCACCCGCTTGCGGGTCATCTCCACCAGCCCCAACTCGGAGATCTTGAGGATATTGGTCTTCGACTTGTCCGATTTGAGCGCCTCCTCCAGTGCGGTGAAGATCTTCTCCCGGTTGACCTCCTTCTCCATGTCGATGAAGTCGATGATGATGATGCCGCCGATATTGCGGAGCCGGAGTTGGTAGGCGATCTCCTTGACCGCCTCCAGATTGGTCTTGAGGATGGTGTCTTCAAGATTGTGCTTGCCCACGAAGCGGCCGGTGTTGACGTCGATGGCGGTCAACGCCTCGGTCTGCTCGATGATGATGTAGCCGCCGGACTTGAGCCAGACCTTGCGGCCAAGGGCGCGGCTGATCTCCACCTCCAGGCCGAAATTGTCGAAGATCGGCTCTTCCTCGTCATAGAGCTCGATGGAGTATTTCATCTTGGGGACAAAGGTATTGATGAACTGGACGATCCGGTCGTAATCAGGGCGGGAGTCCACCACGATCCGGTCCACCTGTTCGGTCACGATATCCCGCACCACCTTCTGGACCACATCCAGATCGGAATGAATCAGCGAAGGGGCGTGGGCACTGTCCTTCCGCTTGGCTATTTCCGCCCAGAGGGTCGAGAGATACTGCATGTCTGACAGCAGGTCCTCTTCGCTCTTCCCCTCCGATACGGTTCGAACGATGTACCCCGAGCCGGGCTGCTTCAGGCGGTCAACGACCTCCCGCAGTCGCTCCCGTTCCTCTTCGTCCTCGATGCGCCGCGAGATGCCGATATGATCAACGGTCGGCATATAGACCAGGTGGCGTCCCGGCAGCGAGATATGGGAGGTAATGCGGGCACCCTTGGTGCCGAGCGGCTCCTTGGAGACCTGCACCAGCAGCTCCTGCCCCTCCTGGAGCAGCTCCTCGATCGGGTGCAGCGGCTTGAAGTCGGGATGGGGCGACGAGGACTGCTCGCCGTTCCCCTCATGCTCCTTCTTGGAACCGTCCAGCAGCGACTCGTATTCCTCTATGGCATCGAAGACATCGGCGACATAGAGGAAGGCCGCCTTCTCCATGCCGATATCCACGAATGCGGCCTGCATACCGGGCAGCACCCGGATGACCCGCCCCTTGTAGATATTGCCGACAATCCCTTTTTCGCGGCTCCGTTCAATATACAACTCCGCAATGGTGCCGTTCTCAATCAACGCAATGCGCGTCTCATGGGAGGCGGCATTGATAACCAACTCTGCGCCCATGGGTAGACTCCTGTATCAGAAATTTCAAAACGAAAATCAATTAACGTGTATCAGGACGGAGAGCCAGCCAGGAAGATCACTTCCAGCTTCTCGATCCGCACCTCGTCAGCCTGCAAGGTATCATCACCCAGGATTGCCCGGGCGAATTCGACCGGCTTGCCGCGCCCCGCCACCAGCTCGACGGCAGCCCCCGACACCGCCAGTTCGGCCGCTTCACCGCGCAGATCAACGGACTGCACATCGCCCTTCTTCTGGCGGTGTATGAGATACTCCTTGTGTGCCATAAACTGCACACACAGCTCCGGAAGCCGTTCAGCAGCGGCTTCGCTGAAGGTAATACGGTAGCGGGTCTTGTCTATCAGCGTCGAAATGGAGGGGGACCTGAGGTCAACCTGCTCGGCCTCCAGCACCTCCAACCCCGCCGGCAGCACCGCGTTCAGCCTGCGGGCGACCTCGTCGGCAGACATCCCCGCCGCCACAAAGAGATCCATGTACTCCGCCCGGGACTCGACCCCCACCGAAGTGGCCGTGGCAAAGGAAAAGCGCGGATGGGGATGGAACCCCTGGGAGAAGAGGATCGGCACCCCGCCCCGGCTGACGGCGCGGGTGAAGACCGTAATCAGTTCCAGGTGACTGAGATAGCGCATCCCCCCCGTCTTGGCAAAACGGATGCGCATCCTGGCCTGAAGCGGCTCCCCTGCCTCGCATGCTTCACGAACCGGGATCGTAGCATTGGCCGACAGGCGGTTGGCCACCGCCTTGAAATCACAGACCCCGCAGGCACCGCAGTCGCCACCCCGGCAATCGACGGTCGACGCCTCGGCCAGGGCCCGCTCCCGCTCCTTCAGCAGGAACTGGCGGGTAACACCGCAATCAAGGTGGTCCCACGGCAATATCTCGCCCAGGGCCCGCCGGCGCAGGTACCATGCCGGATCGATGCCGCAGTCGGCAAAGGCCTGCAGCCAGCGTTCCTTTGAAAAGTGGTCCCCCCAGCCGTCGAATCGGCAGCCGAGTTCCACGGCCCGCACGATAACCGGGGCCAGCCGACGGTCGCCACGGGCAAAGACCCCCTCCATGAAAGAGAGTGGCGCGTCGTGCCACTTGAAGCGCAGCTTGCGCTTCTTCAGTTCGGTGTGGAGCAGATACTGCTTTTCCAGGGTTTCCCCCTCCGACATCTGCTCTTCCCACTGGAACGGGGTGTGGGCCTTGGGGACAAAGTTGCTGACGGAAACGCCCACATCACCCGGATTGCCGGAGCGCTTCCCCTGATCCTTTACCTGACGGGAGAGGACCGCAATCTGCGTCACATCGTCCAGCGTCTCCCCGGGGAGGCCGATCATGAAATAGAGCTTGATGGAGCGCCACCCGGCACTATAGACGTTAGAGGCCGTCTCCAGCAGGTCCGCCTCGCTGATCCCCTTGTTGATGACACGCCGCATCCGCTCGCTGCCGGCCTCCGGCGCCAGGGTGAAGCCGGTCTTGCGCACCTTCTTCACCTCGTCGATGAGTTCCCCGGTCAGGGTTCCCACCCGCAGGGAGGGGAGTGATACGGCAACGCGATCATGGGCATACCGGGACATGAGCTCCGTCAGCAG
>CAZSTJ010000135.1:0-10049 GCA_964609805.1 uncultured Geobacter sp.
CCCCTAAAGGGAACGTCACCCACTGGATGGGAAACCACCCCAGCGTGGGGTTGAGCCTCGAAGAGGCTGAAAAGATCATCCGCGAGGTGAATCTGGAAAACAGCGTCCTGCAGCACCGCAAGAATTCCTGAGAGTCCGGCGCGACACCCTCCGGACGCCGTCAGCAACCGACAGCAACGCCCTTTTGTCCCGGATGCAGCCTTTTAATAATACCACACCCCACCCTCTTTCTCCAGCCATACCTGCTTGCGTTACGCCTTCCGTTCGGGTATACCATTGAAAATATGGTTGTATACGGCACGGAGCCCCGGTGACACGACTCTTCAACAATCTCAAACTGCGCTGGAAACTGCTGGCACTGGTGCTGCCGCTGATCATCATCCCCGTTTTCATCGTTGCGGCCATGATCGGCTATATCGCCAATCACCAGGCCTATCTGGGAGTTACCCAGACCAGCAAGGACGACCTGCAGCACATGGCTGCATTTACGGTCGATCTGCTTGATTCCCACCATCAGCACTATCCGAGTGACCGGCAGAAAAAGCACGCCCACACCGGCGACGAGTTCGAGTCGGAGGCCTTCGCCGCCCTCAAGAACAAGATCAAGAGCAAGAAGGTCGGCTCCAGCGGCTACATCTTCTGCATGGACAGCAGCGGCACCCTGACCATCCACCCGGATTCGGAAGGGACCAACATCATCGACGCCCGGGACACCACCGGTTTTCCCTTCGTGCGTGAGATGTGCAGCAAGAAAAGCGGCTGGATCCGCTACCCCTGGCAGAATGTCGGCAGCAGTTCCCCGCGCATGAAGATCGTCCGCTATGAGTACTTCGAACCCTGGGACTGGATCATCGCCGTCGGTTCCTACGAGGACGAGTTCTACCGCGAAGCCAACAAGATCAAGGAGCACATCATCTTCAGCATGGTGCTCCTCATCCTGGTGGTCGGCACCGCCGCCACCATGCTGGTCATCCGGGCATCATCCCTCTTTACCCGGCCTATCACCCACATGATCGAGGTCATCCGGCGGGTCAAGCGGGGCAACCTGGAAGAGCGGATGGTCGTCGCGGGGCAGGACGAACTGGCCGAGATGGCCGATGCCTTCAACCGCATGACCGACATAATCCGTCACAACAAGGAGATGGAGGCCTCCCTGGCCCAACAGGGGAAGATGGCCTCCCTCGGCGTCCTCTCCTCGGGTGTGGCCCACGAGATCAACAACCCCCTCGGGGTGATCCTCGGCTATGCCGGCTACCTGGAAGGGAAGATGAGCGAGGACGACCCGAACTACAAGTACATCCACGAGATCAAGCGCGAGAGCAAGCGCTGCAAGAAGATCGTCCAGGACCTGCTCTCCTACGCCCGCACCCCGCGGCCGACCCTGGAGCGGGTCGATCTGAACGCCCTCCTGACCCAAATCGTCGACTTTGCCGCCAATCACACCGACATGCGCAACGTCATCATCCACACCGACTTCACCCCTTCCCTCCCGGGGGTCATGCTGGACGGTGACCAGATGCGCCAGGTCGCCATCAACCTGATCCTCAATGCCGGCGGGGCCATGTCGGAGGGGGGGCGCCTCATCGTGCGCACCGAACCGGCCGACGGGGGGCGGGTCGAAATATCCTTCATCGACACCGGCTGCGGCATCCCGCAGGAAAGCATCGAAAAGATCTTCGAACCGTTCTACACCACCAAGGAACGGGGCACCGGCCTCGGCCTGGCCATCACCCGCCAGATCATCGAGCAGCACCAGGGTGAGATCACCATCGAAAGCATCCCGGGCGAAGGGACCACCGTACGGGTATCCCTCCCCATTGAGCATGAGGAGTTGTAGCAATGTCGGACAAGAAACGTATCCTTCTGATAGACAACGAAGAGGGGCTCTGCCGCATGATGGAGCAGATCCTCCTGGACAACGGCTACCTCCCGCGGGCCTACACCGAGCCCCGCAAGGCGGTGGAGGAATTCCAGCCCGGCGCCTGGGACCTGGTGATCTCCGACATCAAGATGCCCGGGATGACAGGACTGGAAGTGCTCCAAAAGATAAAGGAGCGGCAGAAAGAGGTGCCGGTGATCATGATCACCGCTTACGCCACCGTGGATATGTCCATCCAGGCCCTGCGCAAGGGGGCCTACGACATGCTCACCAAGCCCTTCGAGCCGGAGGAACTGATCTACCGGGTAAAGAACGCCTTGCAGCAGTCGGAACTGCTGGAGGAAAACCGAGAGCTGCGCAAGGAGTTGGAAGGGAAATTCAACTTCGACAACATCATCGGCAGTTCGGGGGGGCTCAAGGAGCTCCTGGGGAAGGTGGAGAAGGTGGCCGTGCGCGACACCTCGGTGCTGATCACCGGTGAATCCGGTTCCGGCAAGGAACTGATCGCCCAGGCGGTCCACTACAACTCCCCCCGCCACGAAAGCAAATTTATCGCCATCAACTGCGGCGCCCTCCCCGAGACCCTGCTGGAAAGCGAGCTGTTCGGTTACAAAAAGGGGGCCTTCACCGGCGCCAAAGAGAACCGGCAGGGGCTTCTGGAGGCTGCCGACGGCGGCACCCTCTTCCTGGACGAGGTGGGCAATCTCCCCATGAACGTCCAGAAGACCCTGCTCCGCTTCCTGCAGGAAAAGGAGTTCAACCGTCTGGGGGACACCACGCCGACCCGGGTGGATGTGCGCATCCTCTCAGCCACCAACTCCGACCTGAAACAGGCGGTCAAGGAGGGGGCCTTCCGCGAAGACCTCTACTACCGGCTGAACGTGGTCAACATCCACCTCCCCCCCCTGCGGGAGCGGCGGGATGACATCCCGTTGCTGGCGGCCCACTTCATCCACCTCCAGAACCAGAAGTTCGGCACGACGGTCAAGGGGTTCGACAAAGCCGCCATGCAGGCCCTCTGCGACTTCGACTGGCCCGGCAACATCCGCCAGCTGAAAAACGTGATCGAGGCATGCATGGCCATGGTCGGCGAGGAGTACATCGGAAGGGAGACCCTGGACCAGTTCATCGAGATCCATACCGACAGTTCCGCATCCCTTTCCTTTCATTCGGCCGGCAATGGCGACCTCTCCTTCAATGCCGCCCTGGATCGTTTCGAGGCGGACCTGCTGCGGGGACTGCTGAAGAAGCACGGCGGCAACATCGAGAACGCCGCCCGGGAGGCCGACATGAACATGGCCACCATCTACCGCAAGATCAAAAAATACGGCATCCGCAAGGAAGAATACTGCTGACCCGCTTCCGCCTCTCCCCTTGACAACCGTCATCCCGCCATGATAGGTATTCAAATAAATACCTATCATGGTGATCTCTCATGGAACCGCTTACCGAACGACAACAACAGGTGCTCGACCTCATCTCCACCCACATCGAGCGCCACGGCTTCCCCCCCTCCCATCGCGAGCTGATGGAGAGCCTCGGGGTGAAAAGCCCCCTCGGGGTTGTCAAACACCTGCGTGCCCTGGAAAAGAAGGGGCAGATTGTCTGCCGGGCCGGCAGTTCCCGCGGCATCGCCCTGACGGTCCGCACCCCCTCCCCGGCCCTGCTGCCGATCGTGGGAAGGGTGCGCGCCGGCAGGCCGGAGGAAGCGGTGGAGGACGTGCTCGGCCACTGCGTCACCGATCCGGCCTGGACCCGGGGGGCAGCCTGTTTCTATCTGCAGGTGGCCGGGGAGAGCATGATCGAGGCCGGCATCCATGACGGCGATCTGGCTCTGGTACGGTCACAGGCAACGGCCGAGAACGGCGAGATCGTGGTGGCCCTGGTGGCAGGTGAGGCGACCCTCAAACGTTTCTATCGCGAAGCGGGACAGATTCGACTCCAGCCGGAGAACCCGGCCATGGCACCCATCATCGTCACCGAGGCGACCGGTGCCGTCACCATTATCGGCAAACTGCTGAAGATTATCCGGGACTACGACTGAGATGGAAAACCGCGGCAAACTGATACGCCTGGCGGCCATTTTCGAACCGGGCAAACCGATCGTTCCGGTCTGGTTTGAGCTGAACCGCTGCAAGCACACCCTCCAGAAGCCAACGTACCGATGGCGGAGTCGCGTGGGTGAAACGATGCTGCTCCACTTCACCGTCAGCGACGGCGGGGCGCTTTACGAGCTGGTCTACAATACGGCCGACCAGAGCTGGACGCTGCATGAACAGCAGGAATTTTAGCCATGCCCCCCCGCACCATCCTCCATGTTGATATGAATGCCTTCTTCGCCTCGGTGGAGCAGGCCGTCAATCCTGCCTGGAAGGGTCAGCCAATCGTCGTGGTCGGCTCTCAGCAGCGTACGGTGATCCTCACCGCCAGCTACGAGGCCCGCGCCTTCGGGGTCCGCACCGGCATGATGCTGCATGAGGCACGGCGCCTCTGCCCCGGGATCATCATGGTGCAGGCAAACAACCGCACGTACACCGACACCTCACGACGCATCATGACCATCATGCGCGACTACACCCCCCTGGTGGAGGTATTCTCCATCGACGAGGCCTGGATGGATATCACCGGTTCGCTGACCTGGCTTTACGGGACACCGGAACGGATCGCCTACCTTCTCAAGGCCAGGATCAAACACACCTTCGACATCACCTGCTCCGTCGGTATCGCCCCCAACAAACTGCTGGCCAAACTGGCCTCGGAAATGATGAAACCGGACGGCCTGACCGTCATCAGGCCGGAAGAGGTACCCCGGATCCTGGAGCACCTGCCGATCAAGGAACTCTGCGGCATCGGCCGCAAGACGGAGCGCCAGCTGAACCTCATGGGGATCTATACCTGCGGTGACCTGGGGCGCTGCGACGAGACCCGTCTGACCCGGAAGTTCGGCATCGTCGGCCGGCGGCTGAAGGAGATGGGACAGGGGATCGACGATTCGCCGGTGATCCCGGATGAGGAGGCGGAAGAGGTCAAGTCGGTGGGACACTCCATGACCCTGCGGCAGGACATCACCTGCCGGAGCGATATCCTGCGCTACCTGCTGCAGCTGTCGGAGATGGTGGGGCGCAGGGCACGGCGCTACGGGGTGGCGGGCAGAACAGTCCACGTGACGGTTCGCTATGACGACTTCACCACCTTCGGCAAACAGGCATCTCTGCCGGAGCAGGTCAACCGGAGCGAGGATATCTATCATGCCGCCGTGGCGCTCCTCGACAGCCTGGAGATCAATCGTCCGGTACGACTCCTGGGGGTACGGATCACCAATCTCTGCTACCGGCGCGAACAGCTGCCGCTCTTCGAGGGGGAGCGGAAGAAGGCCTTCATGATCAACGCCATGGACGCCATAAACGACCGCTTCGGCGATTTCACCGTCACCTACGGCAGCCTGCTCGGGAATAACGAGGAGAAGGGTTCCCACGTCATCTCCCCCGCCTGGAAGCCGGAGGGGATCAGGAACGTGCAGGTCAGCTGACTATTGACCAGAGGCCGGGGCACGGGAGAACGGGGGACGCGGGATCGGTCCGGCTGGTATCAAAACGCGGCACGGGCAGGTACCGTTGTCTTGACAACTGCGGCACAAGTACCAATTCATCGTTATTATGCTTCCCCACTTACCCGTCTACCGGTACTATCCGCTATGACACTGCAACAAGACATGCAGCAACGAAAAGGAACCTGATGAATATGCTGGCACCATCCCCCATGAGCCTCGCAACAAAACTGATTGAATCTCTCCCGTACGGACTGCCGGGACTGTTCAACCCCTGGCGTGAGGATTGCCCGTACCAGACCGCGGCGAATGGCCCGAAAGAACGGCTGGAACGGCTTGCCCATCATCTGGACTGCACCCCCGCCTTCATCTTGGTGGGCGAAGCACCGGGCTACCAGGGCTGCCGCTACAGCGGCATCGCCTTCACCAGCGAGCGGCTCATTCTGGAGGGTGCGATACCGCGTATTCCCGCACTCCCCCACCGACTCTCCACCCGCAGACTCCCTTTCTCGGAGCCCTCAGCCACCATTATCTGGAAGACGCTGAACCGACTGGGCATCGCCGAGGAGACGATCCTCTGGAATGCCCTGCAACTGCACCCCCACAAGTCCGACAACCTCTGGTCGAACCGGACTCCCACCAATGCCGAACTTGAGCTTGGCCTCCCCGCCCTGCGCCTGCTCGCCGCCGCTTTCCCGTCCGCCGCCATTGTTGCCATCGGCAAAAAAGCTGAATATCTCATGGCACGGGCGGGGATTGCGGTGAAGGGAACGGTACGCCATCCGGCCAACGGCGGTGCGACCGCATTTGCTGCCGGCATGGAAGCCCTGAAGCTGGGTCTCTGAAGCCCCCTTCTCCTTCAACAGTATCCGGTATCACACCACGACTCTGGGACCATGCCCCCAAAGACCCTCCGCCGCTGTCCCATGGTGGTCGAAAAATTGCATAACAAACATCTTAATTAAAACGTGACACAGATGACCGGCGCTGTTATCTTTGTTACATACCGACAAGTTACACGGATACCACTGGAGGCATCTACCGATGCATGGGGCATACAAAATTATATCCAGAGCGGATAACAGGTCGGATAGTGATGAAATTTTGGCTATCTTGCACAACATCGCCTCCGGCCGTCTCAAAAATGACATTAAACTGGTGAACTATTTTCAAGAATTACCCATCAGTTATGCCATCATGGATATAGACGAATGCCGGGGTGACACACTTGAGCTGACGGTCCACCAGAATCAGGCCGTCGTTATCGCCCACCAGAAACAGACCATCATCAAGAGCCGGCATTTCCCCGAAGGCCTGGCGGTTCATGCCAAAGCGGAAAATGTGAACGTAAAAAACAGTTATGTCATGCTGGGACGGTTTGCGTATGCCACGGTACATGCTGAACGGCGCAACTCCGTGAGGGTAAAAATCCGGGACAAGATTCCGGTTACCGTAAAAACAGATAAGGCGACATTCACGGGAACATTGGTGGACATCTCGGTAAGCGGAGTAAAGATCAGCGATTCCGGATTACCCTCGGATCTTGGCACTGCGGAGTTGACCGTCCCGTTTCCGGGGGAACATCTCACGTTGTCCGGGGCATTCCTGCGTGAAAAAACCAGTGATAATGGACAATTTCACGTTTTCACCCTCGAGCTTGATGTTCATGCCGAGGCGGTTATCTCAAAACAGATTTACAACCGGCAGGTAGAAATCATTCAGATGCTTAAAGACCAGATTATGCTTGAATAACTGCTCGGACGGGACACAGGCACCAGATCGTTTCAACAAACCATCACCTGAAAGAGCACAACGAGAGGATGTCCCGTGGAAATACTCGATGACGGCCGCTGCTTTGTCTGCGGCAAGGACAACCCGATCGGATTCAAGGCCGAATTCATCATAGACACTGAACGTCGCCGGGCGGAGGCCCGGGTACGGATACCGGAAACGTTCCAGGGGTGGCGGGGCATTACCCACGGCGGCATCATCTCCGCCCTGCTTGACGAGGTCTGCGCCCAGGCCTGCATGGGAATCGGTCTCCAGATCGTCACCATGGAGATGAAACTCCGCTACCGGGCACCGGTCCCCACCGGAGCCGTGGTTACGGTGACCGGGGAGATTGTGGGGGAACGCCGGCGGCTGGTTGATGTGAAGGGGCTATTGGAATATGACGGACAGGTCATGGCAGAGGCGGAGGTGGTCATGTACCGCACCGGACACTCTGCCTGAACCGGAAATATTTTTGAATCCCATTCAGGTACAAACTGCCGTTCAAGTTCTGCAAAACAAGAAAGACCCGCCAATCCTCAACAAGGATCAGCAGACCTTTGTGCAGACACTCCTTCCATACCGTCGTACAAAGACGGCCAAAACTCAGCTTATCTCTATCATGTCGGCCCCGGATCTATCTCACGTAATCCAGTACTATCAAAGCGTTAAACTCAACCTTTCACGTATATTGGCTACAATGAAGCTGACCAAGCTGATGATGTAGTTTCTATGAAGAGATTCTGCCAGTGGGAGTGTAGCCAACAAAATTGCTCGACATGGATCGAAGCATCATGCTACTTTTTTACTATGGTTTTATCAAAGCTTAACCATAACATCGCGTTCCAGCGCACGATTCTGAGGACCGTTGCCACATTTCAGGTAGTGGTCTTACTGATCCTTGCGGTGCCGGTCTGTTGTTACGAGATCAAGCCGGTGCATGACAAAGCCGGCATCGTCCAGGCTGCTGATGCAGCGAGTATGGATCGGGATGTCTGTCCCTGTTGCCCCGATGAAAATACGGGCGATTCAGAAGACCATGGCTGTTCCACCTGCAGCTATTGCTCATGCCAAGCACTGTTACTCCCCGTCGTCATCACAAAATATGAGCCATCCACAACCCCGTTGATTGCAACAGAGCAGTTCACAAAGCTGGCGGATGTTCACATCCCCATTTTTGTCCCCCCGCAAAACCTCGTTTAACCACTCTCAAAATATTCTTCACTACTGTGTGACATCTGGCACGGCGGGTACTGCCATGCTCTGTCTCCGCACGCGTCACGACTGGTTGGTGCGGTCGGTGTGGAGTTGCGTCATGTGCCGCAAGTGCATCTGCCGGTAAACAAAGCCTTTATGGGTATGTCACAACAACAAATTTTCTACACAACTCAAAGGAGAATTACATGAACCGTACAATCCTGCTGTCCCTCGCCATGGTCGCCTTCCTTTCCCTTTCCGCTTTTGCAGCAGAACCAGCCAGGCAGTCAAAGGATCTGCATGGGGTCAAGGGGGCAAAGCCCGGTTCCTACGAGGACTGGTGCGGCGAGCACGGCGTCCCCGAGTCCCAGGACACCCGCTGTGACAAATCGCTCATCCCGGCCTTCAAGGCAGCCGGCGACTGGGACGAGAAGCACGGCCTCCCCAAATCCCAATGTAAGAAGTGCAACCCCAAGCTGAAGATCGTCCGCCCACCAAAAGGGAGCAAGTAACATGCGCCATCTGCTCATACCGATGACAGTGGTCTTTCTTGCAGCAGCCCCCGGTTGCAGCAGGAAGGAGGCTGCCAAGGCGCCGGCGGCGGAAAAGCAGGCCGCAGCCGGCCTGAACAAGGAGTCGCAAGAGGCGGGAATGTGCAAGGAGCACGGGGTGCTGGAAAGCATCTGCACCAAATGCAACCCGAAGCTGGCCCCCATCTTCCAGGCCAAAGGCGATTGGTGTGCCGAGCACGGACTCCCCGAGTCGATCTGCCCGATCTGCCATCCGGAACGGGGGGGCAAACCGGCTGTGGACGTCACCGCCGATGATGCTCCCGCAGATGGCACCAAGGTGATCCTGAAGAATACGGACACGGCACGTCTGGCGGGCATCGAGACCACCAAGGCGGTCCCGGGACGGGGGACGGCTGAGATCACCGTACCGGTGGTGATCGGCTATGACGCAAACAGAGTCGCCCAAGTGGCTGCCCGGTCCAACGGGGTGGTCAAGCGGGTCTCGGCGGAGATCGGCAGCTGGGTGGCGGCCGGCACGCCGCTTATTGTGATCGAGAGCGCCAGCGTCAGCAGTGACCAGTCGCGTCTTGCTGCGGTCCGCTCCCGGGTGCAGACAGCTGAGGACAGCCTTCGCCGCGAGGAAGATCTGGAGAAGAAGGGGATCGTGGCGAAAAAGCAGGTCATGGCTGCCCGGCAGGATGTGCGCGAGGCGGTTGCAGAGCTGGAGTCGCTGCAGGCCCAGCTTCGCAGCGTCGGCGCAGGCAACGGGAGCGGCGGCCGCTATACCGTTAAGGCCCCGGTCTCCGGAGTGATCACCCAGCGAACCGTTACCGTTGACCGCTATGTTGACGCCCAGACCCTGCTCTTCGAAATCGTGGATACCTCTTCCATGTGGGCCGAGGTGGCTCTCCCCGAGGCGGAGTTAGGGGGGGTAAAGAGCGGGACCAAGGTCGTCATCACCATGGATGGACTCCCCAGTCGGGAGTTCCGCGGTGTCATCGCCCATATCGCGCCGGTCATCGATCCCCAGACCCGCACAGCCAAGGGGAGGGTTCGACTCGTCAACACCGGCGGGATGCTCAGGGCCAACATGTACGGCCAGGCCCGCATCGCCGCCGGCGGCGATGCGGGCCTGGCCGTACAT
>CAZSTJ010000136.1:0-10048 GCA_964609805.1 uncultured Geobacter sp.
GCCGATATCATTGAGGAGGGGGTTCCGGTCGCCGAGGTGGCAGCGCCGGTTGAAACAGCAATCGAAGCGCCGGTTGCCCCCCACCACGATCCCCTTTCCACCCTGACTTTGGGTGAATTGTACGAACAGCAGGGTTTTACTGCCAAGGCGCTGGATATCTACCGTGCGATCCTTGCCGATGACGGGGGCAATGATCAGCTGCGCGAGCGGATCGCCCGCCTGGAACAGCTGGAAAGTGCCGACCAGCAGCCACCGGCTGCACTGGTTGAGGAGGAAACGGCAGAGGAGGAGCTTGCCGAAGAGGAGTTCGGCGAAGTGGCAGCAGAACCAGCAGCAGAAGAGCCCGCTGCGCCAGAAGTTTTGGTTGAGGAGCCGGCCTTCGAAGAACCGGCTGCCCCTGAAGTCTCTTTTGCGGAGCCCGCGTTTGCTGCACCAGAAACCCCGGTTGAGGAGATTACGCTCGAAGAACCGGCGACCCCTGAACTTTCGTTTGCGGAACCCGCCTTTGAAGAGCCTGCTGTTCCGGAAGCTCCGGTTGAGGCGGCTGCGTTCGATGAGCCGGCAGCCCCGGCAGTGGAGGCGGAATCTCCGCAGGAGTTTGCGTTTGAAGCCCCGACCGAAGAGGCCGCTGACGCTGAACCTGAGTCATTCAATCCCGTTGCGTCGTTCGACGCCGCGCCGACACCGCTTGTTACGGGTGATCTTGCCCCCTATGCACATCGGGAGGCGGATAACGTCGTGGAGACCCTCGATGGCTGGCTAGAAAATATCAGGAGGATCAAGGCATGTCGTTAAGGGAAACGCTTAGAAGTCTTGTTGATAGTGTCGAAGGCGGTCTGGCGGCAATGATCATGGCCTATGACGGCATTTCCGTCGATGAGGTGTGTGTCGAACAGTCAGAGGTGGACATGCAGCTGCTCTCGGTCGAGTACGCCACCGTTCTGAAGGAGATTCGGCGTTCCGTCGAGGTTATCAAGGCTGGCTGTATGGAAGAAGTGTCCATCACCACCAACCAGACCTGTGTCGCAATTCGGCTCCTCAATGAAGACCTCTTCGCAGTCCTCATCATCAGACGCGACGGCAACTTCGGCAAGGGGCGCTACCTGCTGCGTCTCAAGTCCTACGACCTGGCAAAGGAACTGTCCTGATCCATGGACATCCTGGTTTTACATGGCCCTAATCTTAATCTTCTCGGCACCCGAGAGCCGGATGTGTATGGATCCGTCACCCTTGATGATATCAATGTGTCCCTGCGTGCTCTCGGCGCCGAACTCGGCTGTCAGGTGTCCTGCTTTCAGTCCAATTCTGAAGGCGGCCTGATCGACGCCATCCAGGCAGCAGGAGGAAAATGCCGGGGAATTGTCATCAATCCGGCGGCCTACACCCATACCAGCATCGCAATTCGTGATGCGCTTGCAGCAGTGGGAATACCCTTTGTTGAAGTACACCTCTCCAATATCCACCGCAGGGAAACATTCCGTCACACCAGCCTTACCGCACCTCTGGCGATCGGCCAGATCTGTGGCTTTGGCGCAGAGAGCTATCTGCTCGGCTTACGGGCTATTTTTAGCCATATTAAAAACAACACATAACATCAAGGGCCGGCGCCCCGGCGTCGTATTGTGGCTGTCGGCGGTGCCGTCTCAAAAAACTGTTTGTAGAGTTGACTTCACTTATGCTAAAAAACAGGCGCTCCCGTCTGGAGCCGTTCTTTAAAGATAATGATCTCGACGCGATTCTGATTTCGGGGCTGGAGAATATTCGTTATCTGTGCGGATTCAGTGGCTCGGATGGTGCGTTGCTCCTTGCCCGCGACGCTGCCTGGTTCTTCTGTGATTCGCGCTATACGACACAGGCGGCGGGAGAGGTTGGTGACGCTGAGGTCCGTGAGTATACGCTCAAGTATGAGGCCATTGGTGCTCTTGTCGCGGAACGAAAGATGCGCCGGATCGGTTTCGAATCCGGACACCTGCTGTTCTCCGACTTTAATAAACTCTCTGGCCAGCTCGGCGGGTGTGAGCCGGTGCCCCTGGATGCGGAGTTCGATGCGATACGGTCCCGCAAGGACGCAGAGGAGATTGCACGGCTCGGTACGGTTGCTGAACTCGCCTCATCATCGTTGCAGGCGGTCCTGGCACGGATCAGACCCGGCATCAGCGAGGCCGAAGTAGCACTGGAGCTAGAGATCGAGATGCGCCGCCGCGGGGCTGACGGGAGGGCATTCGATTTTATTGTGGCCTCCGGAGTGCGCGGGGCGCTGCCCCACGGCCGGGCCTCCGACAAGCTGCTGGTGCAGGGTGAGCTGATTACCATCGACTTCGGCGCCGTGAAGGATGGCTACTATTCCGACGAAACGGTGACCGTTGCGCTGGGACAGCCTGACGCCCGGGCCCGCGAGATCCACGATGTCGTTCGTGAAGCCCACGACCGGGCGATTGCCGGGATCAAGCCCGGAGTATGGTGTCGTGATCTGGATGCGCTGGCTCGGGATTTTATCCGGGAACGGGGATACGGCGATTATTTCGGTCACGGCCTCGGACACGGTGTCGGTCTCGAGATTCATGAGAAACCGGTGATTTCCCCCCGAAGCACCACAGTCGCTGAAGAGGGAATGGTCTTTACCATTGAGCCGGGGATTTATATACCTGGCTTCGGCGGGGTGAGAATAGAAGACACGATCGTTGTGACGGCTGACGGGTGCCGGTTGTTGACCCGCATGCCGAAGGAACTGATAGAACTGTAGGAAGCTGCATCTGGCTGTTGACTCTCGTGACATTATTTGTATTTAAAAAGGAGAACAGGATGGACATCAAAGATCTGAAACTGCTGGTTAAAATGATTACGGAGACAGATATTACCGAGTTCGAACTGGATAATTCCGAAGAAAAAATCGTTATCCGCCGTGGTGCCAGAACGGAATATGTCAGTGTGGCTGCCCCTTCGGCTCCTGTTTATGCAGCACCGCAGCAGATTGCCGCTCCGGCTGCCGCCCCGGCATCGGCACCGGCCGCAGCTCCCGCCGTTGCCGCAGAAACCGGCGAAACCATCAATTCGCCGATCGTCGGTACGTTCTACCGTGCCCCCGCTCCGGATGCCGCTCCGTATGCTGAAGTCGGCCAGGTCATTGAAAAGGGCCAGGTTCTCTGCATTGTGGAGGCCATGAAGCTGATGAACGAAATCGAAGCCGAGTTCCGCTGCAAGGTTGTCAAGATCTGCAAGGAAAACGCCCAGGCTGTCGAGTACGGTGATCCCCTCTTTGTCATCGAAAGGGTCTAGCATGTTTCATAAAATTCTGATTGCCAACCGCGGCGAGATAGCCATCCGCATCATACGGGCATGTAAGGAGATGGGCATCAAGACGGTTGCGGTATACTCGCAGGCCGATATCCATTCCCTGCACGTGAAGCTGGCCGATGAGAGTGTCTGTATCGGACCCGCCCCCAGTGTCCAGAGCTACCTCAATATAAATGCCATTATCAGTGCTGCGGAGCTTACTGACGCCGATGCCATCCATCCCGGATACGGCTTTCTCTCTGAAAATGCCAAGTTTGCCGAAGTCTGCGAGCAGTGCGGTATAACCTTTATCGGTCCCAGTGCAGAGAGTATGCGGATCATGGGTGATAAGATATCCGCCCGCCAGGCGGTAATCGAACATGGCGTGCCGATTCTCCCCGGAACCAAAAAGGGGGTGGATTCGGTTGAAGAAGCGGTCAAGATTGCCAAGGAAATCGGTTTCCCGGTGATCATCAAGGCCACGGCCGGCGGCGGCGGCAGGGGGATGAAGATTGTTCACTCCCAGGCAACGTTGCCGAACGCCTATGCTACTGCCCGCGCCGAAGCCCAGGCCGGTTTCGGCAATCCCGAGGTCTACATCGAGAAGTATTGTGTTGAACCGCGTCATGTTGAGATTCAGATACTTGCCGATAAGCATGGCAACTGCATCCATCTCGGGGAGCGCGATTGTTCCATTCAACGCCGTCATCAGAAGATCATCGAAGAGGCCCCCTGTCCGGTGCTGAACCCGGAGACCCGCAAAGCTATGGGTGATGCGGCGATCAAGGCCGCCAAGGCAGTTGATTACTGCAGTGTCGGTACGGTTGAGTTCCTGCTCGACAAGAGCGGCCAGTTCTATTTTATGGAGATGAATACCCGTATTCAGGTGGAGCATCCGGTAACGGAGATGATCACCGGTGTCGATCTGATCCGCGAACAGATCCGTTCTGCGGCCGGACTCCCCCTGCGCTACAAGCAGGAAGACATCAAGATCAACGGCCATGCCATTGAGTGCCGCATCAATGCAGAGGACCCCTTCAAGTTTACCCCCAGCCCGGGTAAGATCACGGCTTACCATCAGCCGGGCGGACTCGGGGTGCGGGTTGATGCCTTTGTCTATGACCAGTATTCAGTCGTGCCGCACTACGATTCCATGATTGGCAAGCTCATTGTCCACGCCGAAACCCGCGAGGATGCCATCAAGCGGATGGCCCGTGCGCTTGACGAGTACCTCATAGAGGGGATCAAAACGACGATCTTCTTCCACAAGCGCATCATGACGAACAAGGATTTTATCGAAGGGAACATTGACACCTCGTTCCTCGACAAGATCGTCCTGGAGTAAACGTTATGGATTTTCCGGAAGAGCTGAAGTATTCGAAAGAGCATATCTGGGTCAGAGTCGAAAGAGGGAGTGCGGTAATCGGCATCACCGATTTTGCCCAGGAGGAATTGGGGCCAGTTTCGGGAGTAGAACTTCCTGATGTTGGGGATGAGTTGGATCAGGATGATTCAATCGGTTCCATTGAAGCCAGGAAAACGGTGGCCGATATCTACGCCCCCTTCAGCGGGACGGTGCTGGCGGTAAACCAGGAAGTATTGGATAATCCGTCACTGGTCAATGACGACCCCTATGACGGCGGTTGGCTGGTGGAGGTGGAGCTGGCAGATGTCGAGGAATTGAAAGGTCTCATGTCTGTCGATGATTATGCGGATTATGTCTCAGACAGTGATTAACAAATAGAGATAGAGTGTGCTATAAAGGGCGAGATTATGTATCTCGCCCTGTTTTTTTGAAAGGAACGATCGTGAAACGGATTCTCGCGCTGACACTGCTTCTGCTACCCCTTGCGAAACCGGTATCTGCCGGAGAACAGGTCATGAAACTCAGTCTGGGTGAAGCCATCAAGATGGCCGCCGAAAAAAACCTTGATGTCAGGGCTGAGTTTTACAACCCTGCCCAGTTTGAGGCTGAAATCAATCGAAACCGCTCGATTTACGACCCTCTGCTTACCCTGCTGACGGACTATGCCGATTCTACCTCTCCGTCCCTGAGTTCGCCCTCCGGCACCAACGGGGAGTCCTTCGATGCCAACGGCACCCTCAGCCAGCTCTTCTGGACCGGCGGCACCGCATCGGTTCTGTTTAAAAACAATTATTCCACGACCGACTCGAACTTTGTCGTGGATAAGAAGACCTGGCAGTCAAGCCTCGGTGTAACCTTCAGTCAGCCACTGCTGAAGAATGCGGGGCAGGAGGCGACGGAACTCAATATCACTATTTCCAGGCTTTCAAAGTATGCCTCCATTGAACACCTGAATACCCGTCTGATGAACACGGTTGCACAGGTCAGGACCGACTACTTCAAACTGTATAGCCTGCGTGAACAGTTGGAGGTCAGGAAGGTCTCCCTGGAACTGTCCCGCAAGATCCTGACGGAAACCAAGGCCAGGGTTGCCGCCGGGGTCCTGCCTGCCATGGAGATACTCAACGCCGAGTTCGGGGTAGCATCGCGGGAGAAGGATGTCATCGATGCCGAAAAGGCTGTCAGCGATCAGCTTGATGTGGTGCGTCAGTTGTTGCAGATCGGGGATCGGGCGGACATCGCCACCACGGACCTGCCACGACGCGACCCTTACCAGATCTCCGAGGATGAACTGCTGCGGCGGGCCATGACCCGGCCGGATATCAAGGAACAGCGTCGCACCCTTGAAATCAACGAACTGCAGACCCGGGTCTATGCCAATAATCTGAAGCCGGACCTCAAGTTTTCTGCAACCGCCGGCATATCGGGGCTGGAACGCAGTTACTCCCGTGATATGGAGAAGCTGTGGACCCTGGATTCGCCGTACTGGTCGGTAGGGTTGACCTTCGCGTATCCGCTCGGTAACCGCGCCGCGGAAAACGATTACCGTAAGAGCCGTCTGAAAACCGAACAGACCGCCCTGCAGATCAAGAGTCTGGAGGATGGAGCCGCCAAGGATGTCAGGGCTGCCGTACGGGGTGTCTCAACCGGCTACAAGCAGATCGAGGTGGCTGAACGGGGGCGCTCCTATGCAGAGGAACGGCTGAAGGCCTTCATCCGCAAGAACGAGGTGGGTCTGGCGACTACCAAGGATGTCCTTGATGTGGAGAATGATCTGGCGACGGCTAAGAATAACCTGATCGCCGCACTGGTCGGGTACGACAACGCCATTACTCAACTGCAGCAGGTGAGCGGAGAATTGCTGGAACGGAGCAATATCCACATTGTGGAGAGCGATGTGGACCGGCTTTACAAGAACTCCCGATAATGCTGCGTATCGGACGCATAGCATATGCAAACTGCACCCCGGTCTTCCATGGCCTTGCCAGCCGTTTGTCAGGGGAGGAATACCATTTCTCCGAAGGTGTCCCTTCATACCTCAATGCCAAACTCGCCGCCGGCGAGATTGATATCTGCCCCTCCTCATCCATAGAATACGCCCGTAATCCCGGACGATATCTGATCATTCCCAAACTTTCCATCAGCAGTGACGGGCCTGTCGGGAGTGTCCTGCTGTTCAGCCGCCAGCCGATCGAGGCGTTGGATGGTCAGACGATTCTCTTAAGCAGCGAGTCGGCAACGTCCGTGAATTTACTGAAGATACTGGTCAAAAACCGTTTCCGGAGCCGGTGCGCCTTCACCGTCACCGATCAGTCTCTGGAAGAGGGGTTGAAGGTCGCACCTGCCATGCTGCTTATCGGCGATGCCGCTTTGCGCGAATCCCTGAAAGGGCCGGACTGTTACCACTATGATCTGGGACGGCTCTGGAACGAGTGGACCGGTTTGCCGTTCGTGTTTGCCCTCTGGTTTTGTGCCCGTGACGTCGCCCATCGGCAACACGACGAAGTTGTCAGGCTTGCTCGCCATCTTATGGCATCGAAGGTGCATACTGAGGAAACATATCGGCAGTTGGCCCGAGTTGCCCCTGAGGCGGCGTGGATGGGAGAAGACGAACTGGTGGCGTACTGGATGCACAATATCTCCTACGATCTCGATCCGCGGCATGTTGACGGATTAAAGCTTTTTTTCAGGTATTGCGCCGAGCTCGGACTGTTGGAAAACGAACCGGAACTTCACTTTCTGGAACTTTCCTAAGGAAGGATGCCGTATATGGAATTGCGATCGACGAAAAAAGGCCCCTCCTGGGTCAACTCGCTTTCCCGCACCTTCGCCGGGATAATCGATCCGCTGGGAAGGGATGAGATGGAGCGGCTGGATGACCGCTGCACCAGGGTGCTGCTGGTCGCCCGCACCAGATGGATGATGCTGACGGTGTTCGGACTCTACGCACTCTGTGCCGCCGCCTGCTACTCCATGAGCAGCCTCGGTTTCTGTTTCAGTGCCTCCCAGACCTTCTTCCTCTTGCTGGCCGTCACACTCGTCGTTGTGTACAACGCTGTGCTGACACGCTCCTGTGCCACCCTCCGCAAATTTGCCGGCCTCCTGCATCTGCAGATCGCCCTTGACCTCCTCTTTGTCACGACCCTGATTCATTTTACCGGCGGCATTGTCAGCTGGTTTTGGCCCGCCTACCTGCTGGTAACCCTGGAGGCGGTCTTCCTGTTCGACAACAAGCGCGACGTCTGGATGATCGGAACGGTTGGCGGCGTTTTGTACGGCACCCTGCTGATTGTTGAGGGGACTCATGTCATTAGCCCGGTTGCCATGCCGTTCGTCAATGCCAGTCTGTATGATGATTTTCTCTTCCAGATGCTGCATTGGCTCTGGGTGTCGGGGATGAATGCCATGGTGGCGCTGATCGGCGTTTTTCTCATGGATGTGTTGCGTCGGGACCGCACCCTCGTCAAAGAGAGTGAAGAAGCGCTCCTTGGGTTTATCAATTCGAGCAATGACCTGATCTTCTGCTGTTCCCCGGATGGAACGGTCATCTTCTACAACCAGATCTGCCGCGAGATGTTCCACCTGGAAGAATACCGGTTGAAGTCGCTCTACGATTTCTTTACTCCGGATGGACACGATGAACTCAAACGGCGCTTTGAAACGGCGATGACGTCACATCATGCGGGGCATTGTGAACTGCAACTGCAGACATCGGGGGAAGCAAAATTCGTAGAGATGAGTCTCTTTGCCAACAGCCAGACAGGCGATGACCGATTGTCGGTCTGGGGGGTCTGTCGGGATGTCACGGAACGTAAACAGGCTCAGAACGAACTGTACAAGCTTGCCCACCACGATATCCTGACCGGCCTCCCCAACCGTGTGCTGCTGGAGGATCGGCTGGTTCAGGCAAAGGCCCTGGCCCACCGTATGAACAGCGGTTTTGCCGTCCTCTTCCTCGATCTGGATCGCTTCAAGATTATCAACGATACCCTCGGTCATTCGGTGGGGGACGAACTGCTGCGAATGGTCGCTTCGCGCCTGAAAAAGTCCCTGAGGGAAACCGACACGGTTGCCCGTATCGGCGGTGATGAATTCATTATCCTTTTGTCCGGTGCCGCCGATCGTAAGGGAGTCGCCGCACTTGCCGACAAAATCCTGAAGTCCCTGGTGACGCCGTTCGCGCTTCGTGACCATGAACTCTTTATCACCACCAGTCTGGGGATCTGCATGTATCCCGATGACGGCCAGGAATCCGAGGATATCGTCAAAAAGGCCGATATTGCCATGTATCATGCCAAGGCAATGGGGCGCAACAACGTGCAGTTTTACAGCAGCGATATGGATCAGAACGCCTCACGCCGCTTTATCATCTCCAACAGCCTGCGGCGCGGACTCGAACAGAATGAGTTCCGGGTCTTTTATCAGCCGAAGGTTGATGTGGGTACCGGGCGGATCATAGCCATGGAAGCGTTGGTTCGGTGGGATCATCCGGAACTCGGGCTTCTGTCGCCGGTGGAATTCATTCAACTGGCGGAGGAAAACGGTCTGATCATGCAGTTGGGTGAGTGGGTGCTGACTGAGGCTTGTCGCCAGAATGTGATCTGGCAGAACGAGGGGATCGGCGGTCTGCGGGTGGCGGTCAATCTGTCTGGGTACCAGCTGCAGCACTCATCCCTGCTGGCGACCATCAGCAGGGTGCTTACCGAGACCGGTATGCCGGCCGATCTGCTGGAGCTGGAAATCACCGAAAGCGTCATCATGCAGAACGCAGACTTTGCCGTCTCCATACTCAGCGCCCTTTCGGAGCTGGGGATACATATATCCATTGACGACTTCGGTACCGGCTATTCGTCACTGGCCCATCTGAAACGTTTTTCCGTCAACACCCTCAAGATCGACAAGTCGTTTGTGAGGGAGGTTGACCTCAGTACCACCGATGCCGCGATTGCCACAGCAATCATTGCCATGGGGAACAGCCTCAATCTGAATGTTATTGCGGAAGGTGTCGAAACCCAGTCGCAGTATGACTTCCTGAAATTCAATAACTGCGATCAGGTGCAGGGGTACCTGTTCTGCCGGCCACTCCCCGCCGAGGAACTCGTTGAACTGCTGCGCCAGAATCGCGACAAGCCGGCTACGGAAGTGGTCGATCCCTCCTGATGGTCAGGTAGTCCCGCAGGATTGCGGCGTGGTCGAAGCAGAGCGGTGATGGCAGCTCGCGTGGATTGAAAACCGCTGCCTGGGCAGCATCGTCACCCGATTGCAGTTGGCCGCTCCCTTGTGCAATATACACGGTTGAGATGGTATGCAACCGCTCGTCCCTGGCAGGATCAGAATAACACCCCAGCAGCTTCAGATTGCTGACCTCAAGAGATGTCTCCTCCCGGGCCTCCCGTATTGCCGCCGATT
>CAZSTJ010000137.1:0-9954 GCA_964609805.1 uncultured Geobacter sp.
ACGAGATTGCCTCTTGTCTCGTGGGCTCGGAGATGTGTATAAGAGACAGGGGCAGAGATAACAGGGGGTCTCCCGGGCAATGATATGCGGTGTGCCGATGCCAACGCCCGCCTCCCCGCCCGCCATGCGGATAGCCTTGTAGGGGCAGGCCTGGGCGCACCTGCCGCACTTGATGCAGGCACCGAGGAAACGCGCCTCCTCCAGCGCCCCCGGCGGGCGGAGATAAAATCCCCGCGCATCGGCCCGCCGCAGGAAGAGGGTCGAGATGCTCCCTCCGGCAATTGCCAGTGCCAGCGGCACCGCCACGCCATCCTTCAGAAAGCGTCGGCGGGAGATGCCGGTATGTTTCGTTTCAGAATCCATTCAATACCTTTTCACCACAGAGGACACAGAGTTCTCAGAGAAAACCAAAACCTTTTAAGGGTAAACCAACGGCATAAGGTCTTGTGAAGTTAAACCAGAAGCCGTTTTTTTTCACCGTTCTTCTGATTTCAGGTTCTCCTCCGTGTTCTCCGTGTCCTCTGTGGTTAACCTCTTTTATGCTTTCTCTATCTTCACTGCGCACTTCTTGAAGTCCGGCTCGCCCGAGATCGGGCAGTACGCATCGATGCAGAGTTCGTTAATCAACTTGGTTTCGTCGAAGAAGGCCACAAAGATGTTCCCCTTCTCCGCCTTGCCGCGACCGTTCAGATCCACCGGCAGCACGACACTGCCGCGCTTGGAAGAGATTTTTACCTTCTGCAGATGTTTGATTCCGAGCTTCTTGGCATCATCCGGATGCATCTCGCAGACCGCCGCCGGGTAAGCCCGTTTCAACTCCGGTACGCGGCCGGTCATGGTGCCGGTGTGCCAGTGTTCCAGAACCCGGCCGGTGCAGAGCCAGAAGGGGTACTGCTTGTCCGGCGCCTCGGCGGCCGGCTCGTAGGGTCGGGCCCAGATGACCGCCCTGCCGTCGGTTGCCTTGTTCTTGTAGAACTTGATCCCCTCCCCCGGTTTGACATAGGGGTCGTACCCCTCTGCATAGCGCCAGAGGGTTTCCTTGCCGTTCACCACCGGCCAGCGAAGGCCGCGGGCCTTGACATAGGCATCGTAGGGCGCCAGGTCCTTGCCGCCACCGGTGAACTTACGGTACTCCTCGAACATCTCCTTCTCCACGTACTTGTAGGGGAAGAGATTGCCGTAACCGAGTCGCTTCGCCAGTTCCATGGTCTGCCAGAGGTCACTCTTTGCCTCGCCCGGGGCATCGACCATCTTGAACCACTGCTGGCCGCGACGCTCTGCATTACCGTAGAAGCCCTCTTTCTCGACCCATGAGGCAGAGGGGAGGATTACGTCCGCAACCTCGGAGGATTTGGTCGGGTAGATATCGGAGACAATCACGAATCTGCCGTCCCCCTTGCGGGCTCCCTTGCGGTAGCGGTTCAGGTTGGGCATGGACTGGAACGGATTGGTGACCTGAGACCAGAGGACCTTGATGTCGCCGCGATCCAGGGCACGGAACATCTCCACCGTATTGTAGGAGGGCTTCTCCGGGATCTTCTTGACGTCAATACCCCAGATCTCTGCCGCCTTGGCCCGATGCTCCGGATTGGTGACCACCATGTCGGCCGGCAGACGGTGGGTGAAGGTACCCACCTCACGGGCGGTGCCGCAGGCCGACGGCTGACCGGTGAGCGACATGGGGCCTTCGCCGGGGCGGCTGATCTTGCCGGTCAACAGGTGGACGTTGTAGACCAGGTTGTTGACCCAGGTACCGCGCACGTGCTGGTTGAAGCCCATGGTCCAGAGGGAGTTGACCTTCCTGTTTTTATCTGCGTAGAGACGGGCCAGTTCGACGATCTTGGCGGCCGGTACACCGGAGAGCTTTTCCACGTATTCGGGGGTATAGGGATCAAGGTATTTCTTGTACTCGTCAAAGGTCATCGGCTTGGGATCATCGGCGAACTTGAACTTGTCCTCCAGACCATAGCCGATGTTCTCTTTCCCCTTCTTGAATACTACATGCTTCTTGATGAAATTCTCGTCGTAGAGCTTTTCCTTGACGATGACATGGGCAATGGCATTCAGCAGGGCCAGGTCGGTCTGGGGCACAAACTTTACATACTGATCGGCCATCTGCGAGGTACGGGTGCGGCGGGTGCCGAAGTCGATGATCTTGACCTTGGGGTTCTTGATGCGGTTGTCGATCATGCGGGAAAAGAGAATCGGATGGCACTCTGCCATATTGGCCCCCCAGAGGAAGTAGGTATCTCCCAGGTCCAGGTCATCATAGCAACCCATCGGCTCATCCGAGGCAAAGGTGGTCATGAAGCCGGTTACGGCAGAGGCCATGCAGAGACGGGCGTTGGGCTCCACATTGTTGGTGCCGATCCCCCCTTTGAAGAGTTTGCTGGCGGCATACCCCTCGAACACGGTCCACTGCCCCGAACCATAGATCGCCACGGAGTCGGGGCCGTGCTTGGCAATGGCTTCCTTGAATTTTGAGGCGATCAGGTCCATGGCCTCATCCCAGGAGGCCTCTACCATCTTGTTCCCTTTACGGATCAAAGGCTTGGTGAGACGATCCTTGCCGTACAGCACCTTGGAGAGGAAATAGCCCTTGATACAGTTGAGCCCTTTATTTACCGGTGCCTGGGGATCGCCCTTGGTGGCAACGATCTTGTTGTTCTTGACCCCGACCAGTACACCGCACCCGGTACCGCAGAACCTGCAGGGGGCCTTGCCCCATTTGATGCCGGCTTCAGCGGCCTCAGCCTCTTTTGAACGCACCAGGGGTGCCCCGGCAGCAGCAAAGGCCGCCGCAGCAGCACTCGCCTTCAGAAAATCACGTCTGGAAAGTCCCATGTTCCTTCCTCCTTGTCCCCGTGTAGCCAAAAAATAAGGAACAGCCATTACGGCTGTTCCGCTTCAAGATCCTCAAAATTATGATAGGCCATCCTGACCGTCACGACACCGTCCAACTCGTGCAGTTCCTTCACCAGCGATACCTCGGCATCGATGCTGTCTGCTTCGATCACGGCGACGATACGGCCGTCCGGTAGTACACCGTGCACCTCAAGCCCCTCCTGCCCTCCGATGGCGGCGGCAATCTCCTCCGCCCTCCCTTCGGCACAGGTAATGACAACTCCAGAAACAGGCATGTATCCCCCCGTCAAACATTTCTTCAAATCGTAACAGGAAACAGCGAATCCACAAGCAAACGGCCTCAAAAAACCACACGTATCAGTGTACTTTTATATGATGTTTTGAATTTGATTTTAATAATTTGACGAAAGTCAAAAGCGGAAATTATATGGATTCAGCTATATGTGTTTTTTTGTATTGACGATTCGGCTTGAAATGGTAAATTGGATCAAAAAAGTCCTGTTACACCAATCGGGAGGGAAACAATGGCACTAGAAGGAAAACCGGCTCCGGATTTTGCCCTGGAGGGAAGCGACGGCAAAGTCCATCGAATTGGGGACTATAAGGGAAAGACGGTCATTATCTACTTCTATCCGAAGGACAATACCTCCGGTTGCACCAAGGAAGCCTGCGGTTTCCGGGACAACTTTGCCACACTGCAGGGCAACGGGGTGATTGTTCTCGGGGTCAGCAAGGACAGCATCGCTTCCCACGGCAAATTCATCAACGCTCACAGTCTGCCGTTCACCCTGCTCTCCGACCCCGACACCACCATGATGCAGGCTTATGGTGCATTCGGAACCAAGGTCATGTACGGCAAGGAGACAACCGGCACCATCCGTTCCACGGTCATTGTGGGGCCGGACGGCATCGTGAAGAAGCATTGGCAGAAAGTGGCAAAGGCTGACCAGCATCCGGCTCAGGTTCTCGATTTTCTTTCGAAGAAATGAAATACGACGGGAACGAACCCTGGCACATTAGATTGCTCAATAAATTTCACACACGGAGATTGACATGGAGAAATTCGTTACACTCGATGATGTAATCAAATTTGCAATCGAACGGGAAGATACCGCCTATAATCTGTACAAGCGGGCGGAAGAGATCAGCACAACGATTGCAGCAAAGAAGATGTTTGCCGAACTTGCGGCAGAAGAGGCCACCCACAAGGATGTCTTCAGCAAGATTGACGAGGACAAGGCGGAAAACCATAAGCTCTGTTCCCTGCCGGAATCCAGTATCGCCAAATACCTGGCAGATGTACCCTTCCGGCCGGACATGTCTTACAACGAGATCCTGGCCTATGCGTTGAAGACAGAGGAAAACGCCTATCAGCTCTATAAGGCTGCTGCCGGCATGACCGAAGATCCCCGCTTGCAGAAGGTGCTGATGAATTTTGCCGATGTGGAACTGGGACATCGCCGCAGGATCGAAGCGATCTATGAGGACAGGGTACTGACGGAAGGGTAATTGGAACCAAGCAGCTGTATTGAAAACGACAGGGAGACCGGCAACGGCCTCCCTGTCACATTTTGGGCATAAAGATGAAGAACACTAGTGAGAGCAGTGCCAGCACCCACATCCCTCCCTTGACCTCGCGGGCACGACCGGTGAAGAGTTTCAGCAGAGGATAGGAAAGGAGCCCAGCCGTCATACCGACGCCGATGTTGTAGGTGAAAACCATGAGAACAATGGTCAGGAAGGCCGGCACCAGCTCGGTCAGGTCATCAAAGTTGAGCTGCAGCACCGGACGGATCATGAATGAGCCGATTACCACCAGGGCGATGCCGTATGCGTGGGGCGGCACAATGGTGAAGAGCGGGGCAAAGAACAGCGACAACAGGAAGAGCACCGCCACCACCAGGGCGGTGAAACCGGTTCGGCCCCCCTCTTCGATACCGGCTGCAGACTCGATGTAAGCACCGGTTGTGGTAGTACCCAGCAGCGGTGCCACCGTGGTGGCAATGGCATCGGCCAACATGGGGCGCTCGATCTCAGGAAGGTTTCCGTCCTTGTCCAGCAGGTCGGCCCGCATGGAAAGGCCGATCAGAGTACCAATGGTGTCAAGAAATGCCATCATAAAGATCGTCAGCACCACGGGAAAAAATCGGATTTCAAGCGCCGAGGCAATATCGAGCTTGAACAGGATCGGGCTCAGCGAAGGAGGCAGTGCTACCAGATGGTGGGGAAGAGGCGTAATGCCCAGGAGAATGGAGGCTATGGTGGTTGCTATGATGCCAATCACCAGTGCGCCGTGGATGCGCCGTGCCAGGAGGGCCGTTACCAGCATAAAACCGCCAACGGCAAGCAGCACCGGGGTATGGGTAAGGTTACCGAGTCTCACCGGGGCCCCGGGAACCCCGAGGATCACCAGGCCCGTCTCATTGAGGCCGATGAAGGTGAGGAACAATCCGATGCCCACGGCAAAACTTGCCTTGAGTGTGATCGGAATCGACTCCGCCAGCCAGCTGCGCACCCGCAAGAGGGTCAGGAGGGTAAAGAGACAACCGGCCACAAACACCGCCCCCAGAGCCACCTGCCACGTGTACCCCATCACCTTTACTACAACGAATGCCACAAAGGCGTTCTCGCTCATGTATGGGGCAATCGCAAAGGGACGGCGGGCCCAGAAGGCCATGATGGCCGATCCCAGTGCCGCTGCGAGGATGGTGGCGGTGATCTGCGGTTCGCGCGGGATGCCGGCATTCTCAAGGATGGCTGGATTGACGATGATGATATAGGCCATCGTCAGGAACGTGGTTATTCCTGCAATGGTCTCCTGACGGTAACCGGTGCCGTATTTCTCAAACTGAAAGTACTTTTTCATCCGTCTTGGGGATTGGAAAGGCGGAACAACATGGTCAAAGACCTTTCACCGCATAGATTCCGGGAGCATTCCGCCAGTATCCTTTGTAATCGAGGCCATAGCCGAACAGGAAGCGGTCACCTACTTCGAGGCCTGAAAAATCTGCCCGCATGCCCGGGGTGACCTTGCGCAGATGCAGCTTTTCCACCAGTGCCGCCATGAGTATTCTTGCTGCCCCCTGCTGACGGCAGTAGTCCGCTATCGCCGCTAGCGTCACCCCTTCATCGAGGATATCATCCACCAGAAGCACGGTGCGCCCCTTCAACTCCAGTTGCGGGCGAACCGTCCAGTTCAGGCTGGCACCATTGACAGCGTGGCCGTACCGCGTCGCATGGACATAATCTACCTGGAGCGGAAACCTGAGTTGTGTCAGCAATTGGCCCGCAAAGATCAGCCCCCCGTTCATGACGCAGAGCACAACAGGATTCTCACCCTTGAGGCTTTCCGTGATCTCGACGGCCAGCCGCGCTATTGCCGACTCGACCTCATTTTTTCCCGCCAGACAATCGGCCTCGTCGAAGACCCGGTTCATTTCAGTAACGGTCATAGTAATATCCTCTATGTTTCAACTTGATATGGTGCGTCGTAGTTCAGCTGCAATGCCGGGGACCATTCCTTCTTCATTTGGAAAGAGCCCGGAAGGGACATTTTCTCGCCCGAATTCACGGTAGATCTGAAAACGGGCACAGGTTTCGTAGGTGCCACGGCAGTATTTTTCCTTAAGGTATTCAGCGACGGCAGGCATATCCGGCATCTTGTCATTGAAGAAAATACACGTGCCCGTTAACTCGCAGATCACTTGTCAGCCTCCTCCGTGGCTCAAATGCGCTGACCGCCAATAACCCGGGCAATTCCCGATGGGTCATGGGCGGTGCAAACAGAACTAAAACCGCTAGTGGAGCGAAAGAGAGCCTCTACATCATTGGACTGGGCAACTCCGATCTCAACCAGCAGCCATCCTCCCGAATTCAGGAACTCCACAGAGGAAGGCACAAGTTTACGGTAAAAATCGAGGCCGTCAAGTCCGCCGTCAAGTGCCGTGCGCGGATCGAAATCCCGTACCTCCGGCTCAAGGTTTTCTATGTCACCGCTCCTAATATACGGGGGGTTGGAAACAATCATGTCGAATCTGCCCCCCTGCAACGGTTCAAAGAGTGACCCTTGAAGAAAGGTGATCTCAACGCCATGCCGGCAGGCATTCCTGCGGGCAACCTCCAGTGCCGCTGAAGATATGTCAACTGCTGTTACCCGTGCAGACGGCAACGCCTTTGCCAACGAAACGGCAATACAGCCGCTCCCGGTGCCGATATCCAGCAGAGTGTCTGCTCCTGGCATCAGGCGCAGTGCCTCGGTCACTAATGTTTCCGTATCATGGCGGGGGATCAGCACATCTGCCGTTACCTCAAATTCCAGTCCATAAAATTCCTGGGTCCCAAGGATATGCTGGAGCGGTTCCCGCTTTCCCCGGCGCGCAACCAAGGCACGATAACGTCCCAGCTCCACATCATTCAGGGGTTTTTCAAAATTAAGATACAGTCCCACCCGATCCATGCCGGTGGCAGCGCACAACAACCACTCGGCTTCGAGCCGCGCATTTTCAACACCGCGTGATGCGAGGAAATCCCTCGTCCACGATAGAACCTTCAAGGTTGTCCAGGAATCATCAACTTTCAATCGCCCACCCACCCAATTCCATCGGCACCACCGATTGCACGCGCAAAAACAACCGATTAATTAGATACATAACACAACGTGTCGGCCACAACAATATTAAGGCACTCCGCTTGCATTTATACTCCTTTGAGATAGCATGTATGGCAAACACTGAACAAAAAGCAGAATGATAATTTTTAATGAATCTTACATAACCAACTCAACACCTTGTATACCTTGCTGCAGCCTACTCATTTTAGCAACTTATTACAGTCAGCATATAATTGCAATTTCATACACACGGCTCAATCAACTGACAAATTTTGTCAAATTCACCGACGCAGGTGACTCAAAATGACACACATGAGAGTAAATATGTACAATCCGCAAGCGCCCCCACCAGTATTACCATGTCGCAAGCAACAAAGTTTTATGGCGAATCATGGTTTTTCCTTAGTGGAATTGCTGACCGTCATTGCCATTATCGGCATACTGGCAGCCATGGTTATTCCTGCATATAACAATTATATTGATAAAACAAGAAACGGTCGCGCGGCATCAGAAATCAGAACAATAAGTACTGAAATCAGTGGCTATGCCCTGGACAAGGGTACCTACCCTCCTAGCTTAGCAGTTCCTGAAATTAACAGAATCAATTTCCTCGACCCGTGGAAGCGGCAATACGTTTACAGGCTGGTTACCGACCCCACATCTGATCCCATTGCCCTCAGAGATCCACTTAATATTAGGCAACTAAATTCGGTTTATGATCTTTATTGCAAAGGGCAGGATGGAAATAGCCAGGCAGATGGCGGTGCCGCCATTAACGTGGATGACATTGTTTTGTTTAATGACGGTGCTTATATTGGTCTTCGAGAGCCAGCCCTATAAATTTTAGCCGGCATATGCACTAATTACAGGAGATAAACCTTTATGGATTTAGATCTGTTCCAGACAGACGATATAGCACCTTCGCAGAATGAGCCACACAAACTCACCTGCCATTGCCCGAAATGCGCAGCAACGATAGATCTGGAATTACATGAGGTACTTTCTGAAAGCGACGGTGTACGATCGTGCCCGGCATGCAAAGCAAAATATGTATTAACAAGAGAATCGTTTGCGTGCCGTGCCTCCCGTAAAACCGGTGCTATAAACTGTGCCAACTGCGGGAGCACACTGTCGCACTCCCAGTATTGCCCTAATTGCGCAACACTCTATCCTGATTACTTTGCAGCAGAACCCCCTGATGCAGCAAAAAAGCGGGCTAAACAAAATGTCGATTATTTTGCATGGCTCAAAAATATTTCCTTTGAATGGCGATCATCTCCAGCAATAAACACAGGCTACAACCCGACTCTTGAACATACCGAAGTTTGGCACGACCAAGGTTCTTCTGGTTTAAAAAAGAAATGGCTCGTGTTGACCGCTACTGCAGTTGTCGTACTAGCTTTAATAGCCGGCGGTACGGGGTACTATTATCAAGCCAAGGCGAAACAGCAGTATATATCAACATATATAATGGCACTGTATGGAATAAAGGTGGGGGCAGATCTCGGCATAACACTCAATAAACAACTTGCATCCAACTGGAACGCACGAATTGTTGCAGGCCAGACTTCACCGTCGCGTATCTCGGTAGATGAAGAGAATCAGTTAAATACTATAAAAAGTAAGACTGACGCATATTTGAAAAAATTATCAAAACCACCTAGTTCTTACGTCGATGCGAATGAAAAACTGCTTCAACTAAATACAACGTACGGCAAATTGCATGCATCAGCCCAAAACCCTGCTGGTTCAATCACAAATTTTGTTGAAACAACACAGAAAGTGGAAAGTGAATTTCAAACGGGAATCACCAACCTCAAGAAAAGCCTCCCCCCTGAGCTAGCAAAGGAGTTGGAAATTGCTAAGGCCAAATACAGCGCACTGGGATCCATCTGATCAAATGTTTTTTTCAAACCGGATCATCTAGCAAAAATGCCCCTCTCAGAGGGGCATTTTTTGCTTTCCCGACACAATCTACCAGAATAACAAACTCCTCAGTAGCGTTACCTCTCGCATATATTCGCAAGAATTATAGAATAGTTTATCTGCCGTTTAGTTGCCTAATGCTCCAGAATTCTCACATGACTCCTCGGTCAGTTGCTTTGTGAATCTCCTCCACCGCCCCATATCTGCATCCATTGTTCCTGAGGTGTCTGGCTGTTTCCGTACTGAACGATAACACCATCTGATCTTTGATACGAGCAAGACCATCCTGGTTTATCTGCATCATAGAACGTCGGATATTCAGCAGGATGGTCCAATGCATTGTAGGGTGCAGAATATTTTCCATCATCTTTCGGTGGTGGGCATCGGTCATCACCCTTATACCATTCATCGCTATCTGCACTATAAACCTGAGAAGCGGTGAGAATCAAGGCAACCACCATCACCGTGAATTTTCCCATCTTAAACGCCCCCTTTGACCTGGCAGACTTTCCCGAGACATTATCTTGGTTAATTCTATGCTATGCCTGCTCATA
>CAZSTJ010000138.1:0-9658 GCA_964609805.1 uncultured Geobacter sp.
GGTCCAGGGGGCCATCTTGACCATGATGCCGATGTTATCCACCAGGAATTTCTTGTTGGCGGTGATGAAGGTATCGCTCATCCAGGCGATGCCGAAGATGGAGACCACCGCGATCATGCCGGCGATAAAGACGCTGGAGTGGGCGATATCCTTGGCCTTGACGTCGGCCGCGAACATGATGAAGGCGCCGTAGGCCAGCATGACGAACTGCACGACGGTGGTCATGGGTACCGCCTTCCCTTCTGCACCCAGGGGGAGCAGATGGGGATAGACGGCAAAGAGGATGATGGTCGCCACGCCGGAGAAGAACAGGGCCACGGAGAACTTGGCGGTGGCGGAGATCTTCTTGTCCAGTGTCGTGACATCGGCATCGAGGGATTTCCTGAAATCGGGGTCCTGGAGACGGGCCTGGAACTCGCTATCCTTATCCAGATCCTTGCCGCGGTTGAAGCTCCATGCTGCAGCGGCCAGCACGCCGATAACGCCCGCCGGCAGGGTAACCGAGAGGATGTTCATCAAGGTCACCGGCTGTCCCGCCTTGGCGGCAAAACCGAGAAAGAAGGTTACCGCAGCGGCCACCGGACTGGCGGTGATCCCCATCTGGGAGGCAACGCTGGAGATGGCCATGGGGCGTTCGGGGCGGATACCGGTCTTGATGGCAACGTCGGCGATGACCGGCAGCAGGGCATACACCGCATGGCCGGTACCGACGCAGACCGTCAGGAAGAAGGTGGAGAGCGGAGCCAGGATGGTCACGTATTTCGGGTGGGCCCGCAGCATCTTTTCCGTCAACTGCACCAGGTAGTCAAGACCACCGGCCACCTGCAGGGTCGCCGACGCGGTAACCACCGCCAGGATGATCAGCATGACGGCGATGGGCGGGTCTGACGGGGCGCTGCGGAAACCGATGGTCAGCAGGGAAACACCGAGGCCGCCGATCAGACCCAGGGCAACCCCGCCCCTGCGGATACCGATCAATACGGCGCCAAGAACCAGTACGAATTGAATCCAGAACATTGCCATGGGACACCTCCATTTGTATGGTAAAAGTTCGTGAGCCTTTCAGCTCGTCATATTCACCCATGACATAGCAGGGAGGATGCCAACAAATCACACGACCACAACATACTGATATAATTACACAAACCAGACCTGCGCTCCGGTTTGACACAAAAAGCCGCCATAACCGGAGGTTATGGCGGCTCAGTCCACACCACTATTATATGAATAATTTCAGACTGTTACCAATGATTATAACCGGGTGTTATGCCTATAACCTCCGGTTATAGATGTTCGTTGGGGAGGGTGTTTCTTAATCATCCCCGGTTTCCTGGATGCCCCGGAGTCTCTACGGTAGTGGTCGCGGGGACACATCATATTATGTCTGCAGTGAATTGAAACCTACTCTTCGCAGGACCCTCTCAGCGTATCGGCAGCCACGATATTGCAGCTTTCGGAGGCCAGGTCATAGACGACCTTCACCTTACCGGACTTCAACTGTGCGAGCACCTGGGCGACCTTCTGCTCCAGGCTGCAGCCGGAATCGGACAATTCGCTCCACTCCCGGGAGACGAACTCCTCGATCATCTTCCGTAGGGTCTCAGGGTTGATGCGCTCATAGGGGACGACGACCCCCTCCTCCCCGGAGCGCTGTTCATCCCGGTCGTACTCTATGACCACGTCATCATCTGCACTCACGACAATCCCCTCCTACCCCTTCAGCATCTTCAACCGTTTATTGAGTGCCGGCTGCGATATCCCCAGCAGCCGCGCGGCCAGGGTCTGGTTCCCCCCGGCCCGGTCCATGGCCTCCATCACCAGAAACGCCGCCGCGTCGGTGAAGGTGGGGAGATCCTCGAAGCCGGAGAACGGATTGGAACGGGCGGGGTCGGCGGTTGCAGCAGGGCATTGGGACTGCAGGCTCTCGATGGCCTTGACGAAGCTCTCCATGGAGAGCATCCGGTCACGGTGGACGCTGACGGCATCGTAGATCATGGCCTTCAACTCCCGGACGTTGCCGGGGAAGCAGTAGGTGGCCAGGTACTGGGCCAGTCCCTTGGGAGGTGTCGGCCTCTTCTTACCCAGGGCCGCGGCGGCCTCCTCCAGGAAATAATCCAGCAGCAGCGGGATGTCACGCTTCCGCTCCCGCAGCGGGGGGATATGCACCTGATGGGTGCGGAGCCGGTAGTAGAGGTCCCGCCGGAAGGCGCCGCTCCGTTCCTTCTCCGGCAGGTTCTGGTGGGTGGCGACGATGATCCGGGCTTTGAGCCGCTTGGGGAGGTCGCTCCCCAGCGGGAAGTACTCCCCCTCCTGGAGCAGCCGCAGCAGCTTGACCTGGGACGCGATGCTGAGATCGCCGATCTCGTCCAGAAAGAGCGTGCCGTCGGCGGCATCCTCCACCATCCCGCGCCGGACCTGTTCGGCCCCGGTGAAGGCCCCCCGCACATGGCCGAAGAGGGTATCGGCAAAGACCGTATCATCCAGCCCCGCCACGTTGACTGTCACCAGCTTGCCGCGGCAACCGCTCAGACGATGGGCCGCCTGGGCGATCAGCTCCTTGCCGACCCCGCTCTCGCCGGTGATCAGCAGCGGCTGGGGGCTCCCAGCCACCGCCTCCACATAGGAGAAGAGCGTCAGCATCCCCCGGTCGCCGGTAACGATGCCTGAGAAGGCCTCCGGATGCCGCAGCTCGCCGGAGGCGAGCCGGTTCGACATCTCGTGGTAATCGCGCTGCATCTCCAGCATCCTGACGGCCCGCAGCACCCCGCCGACGATACGGTCCTCCTCGTCGGTCTTGATGAAATAATCGAAGGCCCCCAGCCGCATGCAGCGCACCGCCGTCTCCAGTTGATTGAGGCCGCTGACCACGATGGCGCTGACCTCCGGGTGCTGCTCACTTATCTGCTGGAGAAGCTCTTCCCCGGAGAGGTGCGGCATGGTCAGGTCCAGCAGCACCAGGCCGGTCCCTCCCTGATCCAGCAGTCCCATGACCTCCCGGCTGTCCTGGCAGGTGGTGATGTTGGTCAGGCCGGCGCAGCTCTTCAGGGTCAGCGACAGGGATTTGAGCCAGGCCGGCTCGTCATCCACCAGGAGGATGCCGAATGCGGGATAGGTTTGCAGGGTCATGATGTGTGCTCCTCCCGGGCCGCGGGCAGCGACAGGGTAACGGTGGTGCCGAGGCCCGGCGTTGATTCAAAGGTCATCTGCCCCCCATGGTCCTTGACGATGCCGTCCGATACGGACAGGCCGAGACCGGTGCCGCCGCTCTCGCGTTTGGTGGTGAAGAAAGGGTCCGTGAGCCGTGACAGGTGTTCCGTATCGATCCCCACCCCCTCGTCCCGGACCGTCAGCACGACGCTGGACGTGGCACGATTGAAGCGGGTCGTGAGGGAGATCCCCCGCTCCGGGTCCGGCAGCGCCTGGCAGGCATTGAGGATCAGGTTGACCACCACCTGTTCGATCCGCTGGGCGTTCCCCCGGACCGGCGGCAACCCCTCTTCGAAATCGGTCCGCAGATGGGTCGTCGCCTTACGGACCGTCGGGTCCACCAGCCGCAGGGCCGTCACCACCACGCTGTTCAGATCGATCGGCGCCTTGTCGGCCAGGTCGTCCCGCCGGGCAAAATCCTTGAGGTCGTTGACAATGCGCTTGATCCGCTGCGCCCCTTCCTGCATCTCGTCCAGGATCCGTGGAATCTCCGCCCGCATCTCCGAATAGGGAATCCCGCCGACGTCGAAGTCACCCGCCACGGCATAATGCGCCTCCAGGATCCGCTCTATATCGGCGTGGGACCGTTTCAGGATCGGCACATCCAGCAGGATGAGGCCGGTCGGGTTGTTGATCTCGTGGGCCACGCCGGACACCAGCACCCCCAGGGCAGCCAGCTTGTCCGCCTGGACCAGTTGCTGCTGGTTGAGCCGCAGTTCCTCTTCGGCGTGCTTCCGCTCCGCGATCTCCCGGGTCAGGTCGGCGGTCCGCAAGGCCACCTGACCGTGGAGGGTGCGTGACCAGAGGGCAAAGACGCTCAACAGCAGGAAGAGCGGCACCACGACAACAGCCGCGTACTTGGCGATGGTGCGCAGGTCCACATGCTCCGGTTCCAGCACCCCCAGCCATTTGTTGTAGATCTGCTCATACTGGCCGGTCTTCTTGAGGATGGCGAGCCCTTCGTTGAAGCGGGACAGGAGCTCCGAATTCCCCTTGTCCACGGCGTAGCAGTAGCGATGGGTCGCCACGTTCCGCACCACCGGCAGCAGGTTGCTCAGTTTCAGTTCCCGGATGATGTACATGCCCGGCACGATGGCCACCACCGCATAATCGGTCGTGCCGGCGGCCAGCTGCCGCAGGGCATCGGCCGGGGTATCGGTCAATATCAGTTTGCCCCTAAAGCCGCTCCGGACCAGATAGTCATGCATGATCCCGCCCCGGTGGACAGCCACCGTCCTCCCCTCCAGGTCGGCCAGGGAGTTGGCTGCGGGCGAATCGCGCCGGGCAAAGACCGCATGGTTGACGATTGTATGGGGGAGGGAAAAATCGACCTCACCAGCCCGTTCCTCCGAGTAGGACATCCCCTGGAGCACGTCGACTTTTCCGGTCTGCAGCGCCTCCCGCATCTCCGACCATCCCCCCAGCCGGAACTCCACCCGCATCCCCATGACATTGGCAATGGCGCGGGTCAATTCCACGTTATAGCCAGAGGGCTGCCCATCCTTGTCGAGGAATTCGTAGGGGGGATAATCGCGATCGCCACCGACGACCACCGTCGGGGCCGGAGCGGCTGCGGGGGGAGCGACGGATGCGACAACAACAGAGAAAAAACAGGTCACAAGGGAGAAGACAAGGAGAATGATCGACACAAAGCGTGTCAGTGGTGTGCGGGAAACAGGCATGAATGGAGATACGATTCGCATGGGACGAGTATACCCTGTATCCGGTGGAATGCAGCCAGCTGTTACCCCCATTTGCAGAAGGGGAGCGAGGGGGAATGTGCCGTTACAACGAGAAGAAACGGAATAAAATCTGTTTCACGCAACGACGCTACGACGCAACGCTAAACCCAAAACCAAAGAATTATTTTAACGCCTTTCGTAGCGTCGTTGCGTCGTTGCGTGAGGAATGCCGTACCGATTTTGCTGTTATAGATACTTCAATTATTAATTCAAAAAAAGATGACACCGTTACGGTACCCCTGCCATCTGTACCGCCATCCTGATAGCCGCCAGCAGGCTCTGCTCCGAGGCACGGCCGGTGCCGGCCAGGTCGTAGGCGGTGCCGTGGTCCACCGAGGTGCGGATAATCGGCAGCCCCAGGGTGATGTTGACCCCGTCGTCGAAGTGAAGCATCTTGAGCGGGATCAGACCCTGGTCATGGTACATGGCAACAACTCCGTCGTAGGCCCCCTGGGAGGCGAAGTGAAAGAGCGTATCCGCCGAGAGCGGGCCGACGGCATCAATCCCTTCCCGTTGCGCCGCCTCGATCGCCGGACAGATGGCAGCGGCCTCCTCGTCGCCAAACATCCCCCCCTCGCCGCAATGGGGATTGAGGGCCAGCACCGCCAGTCGGGGCCGGGCCTTGCCGGTCAGGCGCGCCACCCCGTCGTTCGTCACCCGGATCGTCTTCAGCACCTGGTCGCGGGTCACCAGGCGCGGCACATCGGCCAGCGCCTCGTGAATCGTCACCAGGCTCACCCGCAGCACATCGCCGGCCAGCATCATGACGAAGTTATCGGTGCCGCACAGCTCGGCCAGTAGTTCCGTATGTCCCGGATAATCGTGTCCGGCCCGGTTCATGGCCTCCTTACTGATGGGAGCGGTTACCATGGCGGCTACCCGCCCGTCCAGACAGAGCCTGGCGGCGCTGCAGATGTAGCGGTAGACCGCATCGCCCGAGACCGCCGTCGGACGGCCGTAGACCAGATCAGCTTCCGGTAGCCGCGACAGTTCCAGCAACGGGATCGAACCGTGCGGTGCGGCCGAGACATCATCCAGGGAGGTGATGGGGCGGACCGCCAGTGCTGATCCGCAGACTGCTATCGCGCGTTCCAGGGCCGCCCGGTCGCCGATGACGAAGGGGCGGCAGGCCGTAAAGATGTCGGGAGACTGCAGCGCCTTGACGATGATCTCGGGGCCGCAGCCGCAGGGGTCGCCCATGGTGATGGCTATCAGGGGTTTCGGCATGAAACAACCTTTCTTGAATCAGACAAAACCGTGCTCTCACAATGCTCACTAAGGCACAAAGAAAGAAATTCGTCTCTCACAGAGAGCACGGAGGCACAGAGAAAACCATGAAAGCATGATTCGTTACGATCTGCATATCCAGCGCATTTGAATATAACTACCAAAGTTTGCGAGAATGTACCGATGCAGATAAACAGCCATAGCAGCTGTCAGCGGAACACATGTCTTTCTGCAGGTGAGCATTTCTCCGTGCCTCTGTGAGCTCTGTGAGAAATTTATTTGATCGTGGTCTTCCCTTAGCGCCTTCGTGCCTTCGTGAGAGACGCTTTTTGATCAGTTCTCTGAAGTCTGAGCAGACAAAATCTCCGCCACCGCCAGCGTCACATTAGGGGACTTCACCTTCTTCAGCATCAGCCTCCCCCCGCCCGAGGCCAGCAGGGCCGCCGGCTCGGCCACCCCGGCGGCGCCGATGGCTGCCTGAACGTATTCCGAGGGGGGGGTCGGGCACGCCACCCCGTTCAACTGTTCGCTGTCGTAGAACTCCAGCGGAATCCCGTGACGTTCGGCGAAGGCCAGCAGCCCCGCTTCGTCCCGTTTGGCCTCGGCGGTGGCGATCCGGCAGACGCTCTTCAGGGAGACAAAGATACGTTTCAGGTGGGCGCAGACGAACTCCTCGATCTCATCCGCCGGGGTGCCGCGGTTGCAGCCGATCCCCAGCACCAGGTTGCGGGGGCGCAGGATCAGCAGGTTTTCCGGACAGGTCTGGGGAGGCAGGTGACGATTGGTGACGAACAGGTAACCGCCGGCCCGCCGGGCGACCGCTTCGGCGTAGGTATCGTGGAAGGTGAGCCGCCCCCGGCCGTGGAACCAGCAGCGGGTCTGGCCGGTGGGATCCACCACCGCGATCTCCTCGTCATCCAGCAGCAGCCGGTTGAGGGTCTTGACCCTGCTGATATCGTCGATGACCCACCCCTGCTCCTTGGCCAGCATGTCGAAGGAGGGGAGGTTGTTGGCGTCGGTGGCGGTGGTGACCACCGCCCGGGCGCCGCTGACGAAGGCGCAGCGTTCGGCCAGTTCGTTCCCTCCACCCAGATGCCCGGACAGGAGCGATATGGCGAAACGGCCGGCATCGTCCATCACCACCACGGCCGGGTCGCTCTGTTTCGATTCCAGGTGCGGCGCGATCATCCGCACCACGATGCCGGTGGCCATGATCAGCACGAAGCCGTCCACCTGGCCCCAGAGCCCGGCCAGCAGTTCCCGCAGTTCACCCGGATCGAAGGTCGCGCGTTCCTTGCCCGCCTGGCCGGCATACCGGCTCGACACGTGCAGTTCCGTGCCGGGGAGCCCTTCCCGCAGCCGTTTCCCCAACAGGGCACCATTTCTGGTTATGGCCACCACGGCGACCCGCATGTCAGGTCACGATGCCCCGGTACCCATGGGCAAAACCGCCGTCATAGAGCAGCGATTTGGCCTTGAGCCCCTCGCGCCGTGCAGCCAGCACATCCCCCACCACGATCAGGGCCTGGCGGTCGATGCCGGCCTCGCGGACCTTGCCGGCAATGTCGGCCAGGGTGCCGTGAATGATCTGCTCATCCTCCCAGGAGGCACGGCAGACAATGGCGGCCGGGGTTTCGGTCGTGTAGGCCCCCTGCAGCAGCTGTTCCACCACCTTCTCGATCATGCCGACGGAGAGGTAGATCATCAGCGTGGCGCCGATGGCGGCGATGCGGCTGAGTTGCTCCTTCTCCGGCACCGGGGTCCGTCCCTCCACCCGGGTGAAGATCACCGTCTGGGACAGTTCCGGCAGGGTCAGTTCCTGCTTCAGGGCGGCGGCAGCGGCAAAGGCGCTGGTAACCCCCGGCACCACCTGATAGCCGATCCCCAGGAGGTCCAGCTCCGCCATCTGCTCCTGGATGGCACCATAGATGGAGGGATCGCCGGTATGGAGGCGGACGACCCGCCGGCCGGCCAGGGCAGCTTCGGCCATGACCGTGATGACTTCAGCCAGGGTCATGCCGGCCGAATCGTATACCTGGGCATTCGTGGCATAGCGGGCCACCAGCTGGCGGTCCACCAGACTGCCGGCAAAGACCACCACGTCGGCATGACGCAGCAGACGCGCCCCGCGAACCGTGATCAGGTCGGCGGCCCCCGGCCCCGCACCGACGAATGAAACCTGTTCAGACATGGACTACTCCGAAGTTTTGATTGAAATTCAGAACGGTTACCAGCATGCTTTTGTAGTCCGAAACCCGCGCCATGTCAAGAAATGGGCCGGTCGGTCGGGGAGATTCAGCACTACAAAAAAAACTGATTGACAAATCGCAGGATAGTTTTAAGATAAAAACAGTCTTTTTGAGAATCTTACCCAAAATCCCAACGAAAGGAGAACCCAATTATGTGGACTGCAAGATTCAGAATTCGCCCGGTTTCCCACTGCAAAGAGGGTTGCCCTCGTTGGCCCGTCGCCTGAACGCGACGGGCGGAATCGAAAAGCCCCGGTCTACGGACATGGGGCTTTTTTTTTGTAACTTTTCTGCTATGATCCACGTCTGTTTCTCTAAACCGGTTATTGTGAGCTCCCCATGAAAAAGATCCTGCTGATCGCCATCCCGCTGCTTGTCGCGACCGGGATCGCAGCTGCCCTCTTCCTCAAACGCACCCCCGAAATCACCTACAAGACGGCCAAGATCGAACGCGGCACCATCATATCCACGGTGGCCGCCACCGGTAACCTCTCGGCTGTGACCACGGTCCAGGTCGGCACCCAGGTATCGGGGACGATCCAGAAGCTGTATGTGGATTACAACTCCCGCGTAAAGAAGGGGCAGGCCATCGCAGAGATCGACCCGTCGCTGTTCAACGCCTCGGTGGAACAGTCCCAGGGCAACTACCTCAATGCCGAAGCCAACCTGATGAAGGCCAAGGTAACCCTGACCGACGCCGAGCGGACCCTGGCCCGCAACAAGAAACTGCTGGCCGACGGCATCATCTCCCAAGGGGATTATGATGTCGCCGAGACCGCGTATCAGTCGGCCAAGGCCGGACTGAAGGCCGCCGAAGGGAGTGTGGCCCAGACCCGCGGCTCGCTGCAGCAGTCCAGAACAAATCTGCGCTACTCCGTTATCCGCTCCCCGGTGGACGGCGTGGTCATCTCCCGGGCCGTGGACGTGGGACAGACCGTGGCAGCCTCCTTCCAGACCCCGACCCTCTTCACCATCGCCCAGGACCTGACCAAGATGCAGATCGAGGTCAGCGTCGACGAGGCCGACATCAGCAGGATCAAGCTTGACCAGACCGCCACCTTCACCGTCGATTCCTACCCCGAGCAGTCGTTCAAGGGGAAGGTGGTCCAGATCCGCAACGCCCCGGTCATAACCCAGAACGTGGTTACCTACGTGGTGGTCGTCAACGTGGACAACAGCGACCTCAAACTGAAGCCGGGCATGACCGCCAACGTGTCGATCGAGGTGGCCCGG